>NZ_JAFBEH010000095.1 GCF_016908645.1 Streptococcus loxodontisalivarius | reverse complement strand
ACCACACAGTGATTCTTTCGTCTTGATTGTTTTCGAGACGGAAATCATTGTGTGGTTTTATGTTGAAGCTCGTTTTTGCCCAGCCTCTTTTTTATGTCTATATCTTAGTAGAATAAGTCACCAGCCATTGAGCGTTGCAATTGGCTGTAACCATAGTTAGATTCACTGTCTGATGAATCTACTGTCCATTTCTTATCATCATAAGTGATAATCAAATCGTCTTCAGATGTTTGAGTTGTCATAGCTGTCGTTGGGAAGCGTGTGTAGAGGTTAGTGAAGATATATTTCTCCGCGTCAGCCATCAATTTTGAATCTGATGTGTAAGTTTTACCTGTCAGTTGTTTCAAATACTCGTCAACAAGAGTATCTGTATCAACAGCACCGATGTCAATAACCTTACTTGAAACAGTTACTTTAGCTGATGTTGGGTAGAATTCAGTTACTTTAACACTGATTTGACTACGCTTAGCATTAGCTTGAATGTACTGTTGAATAAAGGTATTCATTTCAGCATCTGAAGGTTGATAATATGAAAACATATCTGGAATAGCTGCTTTGAAACGTTTTGTAAAATCAGCCTTATCAGCAGAGATATCATTACCAAGTTTAAAGTCAGATGAACTGTCTGATGACTTGCTATCAAGCACACTTACTTGTGCACTGCCTTTTGAAGCAACTGCTTCTGAAGAAGTGATGTTTGTTGACTCAGAATTCAAGAAAACTTGATTGATGTAATCCTTTGTCAAATCAGCAATCTTATCACGGTTATCAGTCACCTTGACATCTGCTAAATCAGCTGTCGAAGTTAACTCTTCTGAGTAATCAGTTGTATAGTAGTTAGCTTCGATAGAATAATCCTTGCTTGATTTGATATCATCAAGTTTATAAACGATATATCCTGTTTTTTTCTTATTTTTTCCAATAGGCTAAATTTCAAGTGCAAGTTAGCCATTCAGTAAAACATCATTAGGAGATTTATAGCTCAGTATTTTCTTAGGATAATTGTTTATCCAGTTTTCA
>NZ_JAFBEH010000094.1 GCF_016908645.1 Streptococcus loxodontisalivarius | reverse complement strand
AAAAAAACATCTCAGAGAGATATAATGTAGTCACCACAACACACACTAGAAGGACTCCGAGATGCAAGAATATTATACACCAAAAGGCAAACATTTAACAATAACTGAACGTCATTTGATTGAGCGTTGGCTTCAAGAAGGACATTCTCATCGCGAAATCGCTAGAAGATTGGGAAAAGCTCCTCAAACTATTAACAACGAAATCAAACGTGGTCTAGTCAGACAAGTAGTTCGTAAGGGAAGATTTAAGAAGGTTTACTCAGCGGAATTTGCTCAGAATGCTTATGAGAAGAATCGAAAGCGTTCTGTGAAACCAGTCTATTTGACTAAGGATGTTAAAGAGAAAATCCTTCACTACTGGAAACAGAAATACTCTCCTGAGATGATGGTCAAAGCCAAGGGTATCCCTGTGCCAGTCTCTACAATCTATTATTGGTTTCATCAAGGACATCTTGGGTTATCCCCTAAAGATTTACTCTATCCTAGAAAAGTGAGGGCTCCCAAGAAAATAGCTAGCCCAGACTTTAAACCTGCTGGAAAGTCCATCGAAGAGCGTCCAAAGGTTATCAATCAACGCTTGAGAGTGGGAGACTATGAGATTGATACTGTCTTGCAAACACGGGAGAGAAACCCTTGTCTTCTAACGCTGACTGACCGAAAAACAAGGTATGAGATTATCCGATTGATTCCAAGTAAATCAGCCTCTGCTGTTAATCAGGCCTTGTCTGAAATTCTCAAAGAACATCCCATCAAGTCCATTACTGCCGATAATGGAACTGAATTTAGTCGTTTATCTGAGGTGTTTAATCCAGAAAATATTTACTATGCTCATCCTTATTCCTCTTGGGAACGTGGAACAAATGAAAATCACAATCGACTGATTAGAAGATGGCTACCTAAAGGAAGTAAAAATGCGACCAAGAAACAGATCGCATTTATTGAAAACTGGATAAACAATTATCCTAAGAAAATACTGAGCTATAAATCTCCTAATGATGTTTTACTGAATGGCTAACTTGCACTTGAAATTTAGC
>NZ_JAFBEH010000093.1 GCF_016908645.1 Streptococcus loxodontisalivarius | reverse complement strand
GCTAAATTTCAAGTGCAAGTTAGCCATTTAGTAAAACATCTTTAGGAGATTTATAGCCTAGTATTTTCTTAGGATAATTGTTTATCCAGTTTTCAATAAATGCGATCTGTTTCTTGGTCGCATTTTTACTGCCTTTAGGTAGCCATCGTCTAATCAGTCGATTGTGATTTTCATTTGTTCCACGTTCCCAAGAGGAATAAGGGTGAGCATAGTAAATATTTTCCGGATCAAACACCTCAGATAAACGACTAAATTCAGTTCCATTATCGGCGGTAATAGACTTAATAGGATGTTCTTTGAGAATGTCAATCAAGGCTTGATTAACAGCAGAGGCTGATTTACTGGGAATCAATCGGATAATCTCATGCCTTGTTTTTCGGTCAGTCAGCGTTAGAAGACAAGGATTTCTCTCCCGTGTTTGCAAGACAGTATCAATCTCATAGTCCCCCACTCTCAAGCGTTGATTGACAACTTCAGGACGCTCCTCAATAGACTTCCCAGCAGGTTTAAAGTTTGGGCTAGCTGTTTTCTTAGGAGCCTTCACTTTTCTAGGATAAAGTAAATCTTTAGAGGATAAGCCAAGATGCCCTTGATGAAACCAATAATAGATTGTAGAGACTGGCACAGGAATATTCTTAGCCTTAACCATCATCTCAGGAGAGTGTTTTTGTTTCCAGTAGTGGTGAATCTTCTCTTTAACCTCCTTGGTCAAATAGACTGGCTTCACAGAACGTTTACGATTCTTCTCATAAGCGTTCTGAGCAAATTCTGCTGAGTAAATCTTCTTAAATTTTCCCTTACGAACTACTTGTCTAACAAGACCGCGTTTGATTTCATTGTTAATAGTTTGAGGAGCTTTTCCCAATCTTTTAGCGATTTCGCGATGCGAATATCCCTCTTGAAGCCAACGCTCAATCAAACGACGTTCAGTTATTGTTAAATGTTTCCCTTTTGGTGTATAATATACTTGCATCTCAGAGTCCTTATAGTGTTTGTTGTGGTGACTACATTATATCTCTCTGAGATGTTTTTTTATACTTTCGACTGGCTAACTTCATTTTAGAACTTTCT
>NZ_JAFBEH010000092.1 GCF_016908645.1 Streptococcus loxodontisalivarius | reverse complement strand
GTTCAACAGAGATTAAACAACCAGTCTCCTGTAGATTACAGAAAACTGACCGCTTAAAAGTTTTTTCTTCTGTCCCATTTTTAGGGTGCAGTGCCGGAGAACTTGAGCTTTTTATCATTATTATTCTTCGATTTCACGTCCGTTCAAATCTTGAAGTGGACGGTTGTTAGCAACACCGATTGTTTCTGAGAATTTCTTAACCTGTGCTTTACTGATGGTTTCTTGTTTTTTGAAGACAATCCAGTTAACGCCTTCAGTACATGGAGGTGTTGTCAATGAGCCTTCAAAGTTGTAGTAATCTTGATCCTCTGGGAAAAGATTTGAGATGGAAATGCTCTTTGAAACTTCCTTTTCTTCGTTAACTTTAGTTGGCATGTTCTTCCAAACTTCCTTCAAGCCTTTATTTTCCTTACCATACTGATAAAGGACTGATACAACAGCGATTTGACCATCATCAGTCTTGTAGACAAAGTGACCTTCAAGCGGATATTGTTTGCCATCAATCTCATTTTCACTTGGTGCATGGAAATGGAATTGCTTCAAAGTGTAGGTCTTATCACCAACAGTCAAAGTGTTATCTGAATTTTCAGGAGTGACCTGAATCGTGTGACCATTGTTTAAAACAGTAACCTTTGAAGATTTGCTTTTCAAGGATAAACTTGGAAGGTCAACATCCTCAGCACCTGTAATATTGATTGGAGACTGCTCTGTTCCATCGCTACAAGCTGCATACTCTTCTGAAAGACTTCCCCAGTATTCTGGTGAAATTTCATCCTCGTAACCCCAGTGTGCTTCCTGAGTTTCTGAACTAGAGCTTGTTGTACTAGTCGTTGTAGTTGTTTCAGCTTGTACAGTTGAGCAAGCAAGACAAAGACCCGCTAGGACCATAAGGTAGGTAAGTTTCTTTTTCATAGTACTCCTTCTTCTGACGACTGCATTTTGAAGGGCAAATGTTTCTCCAGAGCATCTGTCCATTCTGACAATCAGTATCTTACGCCTTTTTTGAATAAATGTCAATATTTTCACAAAAATTTCTTTTGTTTTTCTTATCTTTTTCTCACTATCAAAAAAGCTGCGCCATTATACTAAAAAGAGGCTGGGCAAAAACGAGCTTCAACATAAAACCACCCAGTGATTTCTGTCTCGAAAACAATCAAGACGAAAGAATCACTGGGTGGTTTTT
>NZ_JAFBEH010000091.1 GCF_016908645.1 Streptococcus loxodontisalivarius | reverse complement strand
GTTCAACAGAGATTAAACGACCAGTCTCCTGTAGATTACAGAAAACTGACCGCTTAAAAGTTTTTTCTTCTGTCCCAATTTTGGGGTGCAGTGCCGAGTTCGCTCAGCCTTTTCTTTTTGAATCAAATGATTTTTTATCTTGAATTTTTTGAATAGAAACAGTATAATTAGTTTATAAACTAACAAAAGGAGAGGTTTATGTTTTCAGGTGAACGTTTAGCAAAAAGACGTCAAGAGTTGGGGATGTCCCAGTCTCAATTGGCGGAAAAACTAGGAATTTCAAGACCATCCTATCATAATTGGGAGTCTGGAAAAACAAAGCCAAATCAGAAAAATCTTCAGAGATTAAGTGAAATTTTGAAGGTTGAAAGTAATTATTTCTTGTCACAGTACGATATTGTAGGTATATTTTCAAAATTAACAAAGCCTAGTCAGGATAAGGTTATCTCTTATAGTCAGTCTCTTCTTGAAAAAGAGTCTAAACTGATTAATCTTTCTGATAAGAAGCCTCGAAAACTTTACAGTTATAAGGTTTATGAGAAACTGTCTGCTGGTACAGGTTTTACTTATTTTAACGATGGCAATTACGATGAAGTCTTTTATGATGAGAAATTGGATCATGATTTTGCCTCATGGGTTTTTGGAAATTCCATGGAACCAACCTATTTGAATGGAGAGGTAGTTCTCATTAAGCAGACGGGATTTGACTACGATGGAGCTGTCTATGCAGTTGATTGGAATGGAGAGACTTACATTAAACGTGTTTATCGTGAAGAAGATGGTTTGCGTCTGGTCTCCATCAACGATGCTTATGAAGACATGCATGCACCTTATGAGGAAAATCCAAGAATTATAGGAAAAATTGTTGGTAATTTTATGCCAACCGAGGTTTGAAATGACCTTGATTGATTATTCTAGAGAACCGAAATCAGACATTGCTTTTATTGATATGAAGTCTTTTTATGCTAGTGTTGAGTGTGTATCTAGAAATCTACATCCTTTGAAGACGCCTTTGTGTGTTATGAGTCGAGCAGATCATTCTAATGGCTTGATTCTTGCTTCATCACCAAGCTTTAAATCAATTTTTGGGAAAGATAATGTTGGCAGAAGTAGTGACCTTCCTTTTGATATAAAGAGTCGTCGCTTTAATTATGCTTGGGCTAGAAAAACATACTAAGATTAGTAGTGAGGAAATCTCCGACGGGAGAGAGTACTCACTACTTTTTCTTTATGCTAAAGTAGAGGTGTCTTGTTAA
>NZ_JAFBEH010000090.1 GCF_016908645.1 Streptococcus loxodontisalivarius | reverse complement strand
TTCAGGGTTATAGACGGTTTTTAGGTCGTCCAAGAGACGAGAAAATCCGATGGCATCATTGGGCATGGTGTAGCCATGAACCTTTTCACCGTTGACCAGAATAGCTACTTCTGAACTTGCTTTACTCACATCAATTCCAAATACTGCTCGCATAATATTACCTCTTTCGTCTTGAATGATACCTTGTTTTAGCGATTTCATTTTCAATACACGACGTCTTGCGTCCCACATACTTTGATAAAATTCTAACTAAAACAGGTGTCTTGCCAGTTTTTGTAACGACGTCCAGCGTCAAATAAAAGCACGACTTAACAAGACACCTCTACTTTAGCATAAAGAAAAAGTAGTGAGTACTCTCTCCCGTCGGAGATTTCCTCACTACTAATCTTAGTATGTTTCTGTAGTGGGTAAATCCACCAAGGAGATTGTAGGGCTTTTTGAATGTAGAAAAAAAGTCCCACATGACTTATAATGAAAAGCGTTAAAACAACTCATTAGAAAGATTCATATGGAACAAGTAGATTATATCAAAGACTCGCTCGATATTAAAGACCCTAACATCACTTTTGATAATGAATTTGACAAGTTTTCAACTCACAAAGTCTTTTACGCCAAGCTAGATTATGATGCTCCGAAATGTCCAAATTGCCAAGGTAACATGACTAAGTACGACTTCCAAAAACCCTGCAAAATTCCTTACCTCGAAATGGTTGGCTACAAGGTCCTTATTCGCCTCAAAAAGCGCCGTTTTAAGTGCAAATCTTGTGGCAAAATGACTGTCGCTAAGACTTCACTCGTCAGAGAAAATCATCAAATCCCCAATATTGTCAACCTCAAAATCACTGAAAAGCTTATGAGCCGTGAGGCTATGTCCAATATAGCTAGCGACCTTGCCATCTCTGTCTCGACTGTCTATCGTCAACTTAACCGTTTTGAAAGTAAGACCGATCTAAGTCGCTTGCCAGAGACCATGTCTTGGGACGAGTACGCCTTCAAGAAGGGTAAGATGAGCTTTATCGCTCAGGATTACGATTCCAACAGGATTATCGCTATCCTCGATGGACGCACACACGCTGTCATCAGAAACCACTTCCTACGCTATACTCACAAGGTTCGCAGTCGTGTTAAAGTCATTACCATGGATATGTTCAGCCCTTACTATGGGCTTGCCAAATCCCTCTTTCCCAATGCTAAGATTGTTCTTGATTGCTTTCATATTGTTCAGAATTTATCTCGTGCCCTGAACAGATTGCGCACTCAAATCATGAACCAATTTGAACGTAAATCTCATGAGTACAAGGCT
>NZ_JAFBEH010000089.1 GCF_016908645.1 Streptococcus loxodontisalivarius | reverse complement strand
GTTTGTGTCAAGTAATCCTCGGAAACAATTTTCAAAGTCCTAAATCCACTTTTTGAGTTGACCAATCGGAGAGCTCGTTGCAGCAGCTAAAGCAATGCTTGCCTGCGGAATTCTGTGAGGTGTGTGGGCCGATTTCTTGAGCACCTGTCGCATGCTAACGTTGACCTCCTCGCTGAAGCTCTGATAAACACTCGAACTGCGGTAAAGAGCCTCGAAAAACCCATTCTTCCTTGCTGTCATGATGGCTACAAGATGGCTAACGCCCAGTTTTCGCCAGTTACGCCCTTGCTTCTTGAGGCGATAGCTGTAAAAGCGGTGCCCACCTTCGCAGGTTCCCACACCCTGAGAAATGCCCAAGTCACGCTGTTTCAGAGGTTTGATAGACTCCCAATTCGTCGTCAAATAAGACTTGACCAACAAGAGTTTCTCAAGCTGCTTCTCATCTTCTAAGCTGGCTTCTGCTGTGTCCAAAAGAAGCTCTAGTTCCTCTCTGTCATAGGCTTTCACGCTTGCTCTGACAGCCTTCAACAGGCTCTTATCAAAGCCTAATTTCCCCGTGATGTAAGCCATGACGTGGTAGGCATCCAAGCAATAAGCAAAGCTCCTGTAGCGTCCGATAATCTCCTCAAACTTATTTCCTTCGTAGCCTGATCCACCATCACTATTAGCGATAACAATCGTCTTTCTCAGGTCATAATGAGTCTGAATGTAGTCACTCACCTGATGGAACAATTCCTTACTCGTCCCGAAACAGCTGAATTCAACAGGACTAATCAATTCCCTACGTTTACTATTTTGGCGTACACCTTCGTGGATACAGCCACGTTTCATCTCCAAATGCTTGTGCTTTTCTTGGCTACCAATCCAAATGCCATCGCCTTCGATGAAAAGGAAATCTGGACTCTTCAGGGCAGTCTCTTCCTCGATTTGCGCTTCCAAAACCTTCTCCCCAACACGCTGAACCAGATTATGAATCCCTTGATGACTCATCTCAATGCCTGTCAGAAGCTCCAAGGTGGTGGACGCTTGACGGTAGGTCATTGCCGTGGCTAAATAACTGAGCTTTTCATTGAAACTAGGACTGTAACGCTCTCTAGGAGCTAATCCTATCGCTTTGTCTAAGGGTAAGAAACTCTTCTGCCCTGCTTTTTTCAAGCGACGACGTTTGAAGGTAACTGTTCCAAACAAGAAGGTCATCTGACGCTCCTCCAAACGATCAATCTCCCAACCATCTGAGATATAGGACTGGATAATTTCCTTGTCCAAGCGCTCTAAAGCCACCTTCACTGACTCAGCCATAACCTGACCTGTTAGCTGCATCACACTTGCATCAAACTCAGCCAAGTGACAACTACTCTTTAAAATCTCACAAATATCTGTTACAATAGTCATAGGTTCTATATCCTTCTAGGTTACTTTTTTTGCATTTCCTAGGATATAGGACTTTTTTCGTTTTGAAAACCTGTAAACGATTTACCGAGTATTATTTTACACTAAC
>NZ_JAFBEH010000088.1 GCF_016908645.1 Streptococcus loxodontisalivarius | reverse complement strand
TGTCTGAGTCAATTTCAGAATCAGTCTCAGAGTCAGTAAGTGAGTCAATTTCAGAATCAACATCAGAATCAGTATCTGAGTCAGTATCTGAGTCAATTTCAGAATCAGTCTCAGAATCAGTGAGCGAATCAATTTCTGAGTCAGTCTCAGAATCAGTGAGCGAATCAATTTCTGAGTCAGTCTCAGAATCAGTAAGTGAGTCAGTTTCTGAATCAACATCAGAGTCAACATCAGAATCAGTAAGTGAGTCAATCTCTGAATCAACATCAGAATCAGTAAGTGAGTCAATCTCTGAATCAACATCAGAATCAGTAAGTGAGTCAATCTCTGAGTCAGTCTCAGAATCAGTGAGCGAGTCAGTTTCTGAATCAACATCAGAGTCAGTAAGTGAGTCAATTTCTGAATCAGTATCAGAGTCAGTGAGCGAGTCAGTTTCTGAATCAACATCAGAATCAGTCTCAGAATCAGTAAGCGAATCAGTTTCTGAATCAACATCAGAATCAGTGAGCGAGTCAATTTCTGAATCAACATCAGAATCAGTCTCAGAATCAGTTTCTGAATCAATTTCCGAGTCAGTCTCAGAATCAGTGAGCGAATCAATCTCTGAATCAGTCTCAGAATCATTAAGCGAATCAATTTCTGAGTCAACATCAGAATCAGTGAGCGAATCACTTTCTGAATCAACATCCGAGTCAGTAAGTGAGTCAATCTCTGAATCAACATCAGAATCAGTATCAGAATCAGTTTCTGAATCAATTTCCGAGTCAGTCTCAGAATCAGTATCTGAATCAATCTCAGAATCAGTAAGTGAGTCGATCTCTGAGTCAGTCTCAGAATCAGTGAGCGAATCAATCTCTGAATCAGTCTCAGAATCATTAAGCGAATCAATTTCTGAGTCAACATCAGAATCAGTGAGCGAATCACTTTCTGAATCAACATCCGAGTCAGTAAGTGAGTCAATCTCTGAATCAATTTCCGAGTCAGTAAGCGAGTCAATCTCTGAGTCAGTTTCTGAATCAATCTCTGAATCAATTTCAGAGTCAGTATCTGAGTCAATCTCAGAATCAGTATCTGAATCAATCTCTGAGTCAATCTCAGAATCAACATCAGAGTCAGTCTCAGAATCAGTAAGCGAATCAATTTCTGAGTCGGTGTCTGAATCAGTAAGCGAATCGATCTCAGAGTCAGTATCAGAATCAGTAAGCGAATCAATATCTGAATCAGTATCCGAGTCAGTAAGTGAATCAATCTCAGAATCAGTTTCTGAATCAATCTCAGAATCAGTAAGTGAGTCGATCTCTGAGTCAGTCTCAGAATCAGTGAGCGAATCAATCTCTGAATCAGTATCAGAATCAGTGAGCGAGTCAATTTCTGAGTCAGTAAGCGAGTCAGTGTCTGAGTCAATCTCAGAGTCAGTATCAGAATCAACATCAGAATCAGTAAGTGAATCAATCTCTGAATCAGTCTCAGAGTCAATTTCTGAGTCAACATCCGAGTCAGTCTCTGAGTCAGTCTCTGAGTCAGTCTCAGAATCAGTGAGCGAATCAATTTCTGAGTCAGTCTCAGAATCAGTGAGCGAATCAATTTCTGAGTCAGTCTCAGAATCAGT
>NZ_JAFBEH010000087.1 GCF_016908645.1 Streptococcus loxodontisalivarius | reverse complement strand
TCATTATAAGTCATGTGGGACTTTTTTTCTACATTCAAAAAGCCCTACAATCTCCTTGGTGGATTTACCCACTACAGAAATTATAGAGCCGTTTTTTAGAGCCCTTAGAGCCTATCTATGTCACAAAAAGGGTTAAATATATATTGAAGGGCTAAAGCCTCGATATTTAGGAAGTATTTGCTTTTTCACTAACTCCTAGTCAAAATCAATAAGAGGAGTTTGTTAGAAAAACCTAAATATTATATCTAACAATTTTTTGAATAAATATCCAAATATCAGAAATATTTGAAAAAAATGAATACTTTGGTATAATAGATAAAATATTGAAAGTAGGAGTACTTAGAGATGGAAAAATCAATTGAATTACTAAGAGAAGTATATTTCAAACCTCTAAATAAAGAGACGGACACTCTATTTGTTGGTATTGAATTAGAATTTCCAATAGTCTCTATGACACCAAGTACCCCTACTGATACCAGGGTAACAAAGGAATTATTATCTTATTTAGTGAATCACTTTAATTTTGAAGTGATATCTAGGGATGAAGATTCCAATATTGTTTCGATAAGAGAAAAGTCAAATGGGGATAATATCTTATTTGAGGTATCTTATAATACGATTGAATTTGCTTTCCATCGTGAACTAGATATTATTACTATCGAAAATAGATTTAATTCCTATATGAATATTATTCAAAATTTTCTAAATGATAAAAATCACAAAATTATCGGAGAAGGGATAAATCCAAATTGGGCTATCAATGATAACCAACCTGTTAAGTTGCCTAGATATGAAATGTTAATGTCGTATTTGAAATTATCTTCGACAATTAATAATTCAAACTTGCACGACCTCCCTTACTATGGAGCTTTTATTTGTGGTAGCCAAGTACAGTTAGATATTAACGGTAATAATTTCGTCAGAGTCATCAATGCTTTCAATGCAATTGAATGTGTCAAAGCCTATCTATTTGCAAATTCTGAGTTTAAATGGCGAGAATGGGATACAAGGATCTCTCGTGATATTTTTTGGGAACAATCAATGCATGGTATCCAGAAAGAAAATGTAGGGCTACCATCTCGAAAATTTCAAGATGAGAGCGACTATTTTACATATCTAAGTAAGAGTTCAATATTTAATGTGGAGCGAGATGGCGAAATTTTATATTTTTATCCTATTAGCGTAGAGGATTATTTTAAAAAGAAAGAGTTAAATGCATTTACGTTAGACGGAAATATTAAACAAATTACACCCCAAAAAGAAGATATCAGTAATCATAGGAGTTATCACTATCAAGATTTAACAAAGAGAGGAACGATTGAATTTAGAAGTGTTTGTACTCAACCTTTAGATAGAACTTTCGAACCTGCAGCATTTCATCTTGGCTTATTTCAAAAACTAGATGAATTGGAGAATATTATTTCAAAAGAGTCAATTTATAAAAAGTATTCAACAAATTTTGATACATTAAGAAAAAGATTTTCGAAAAAAACGCTAAATAAGGATGAGATAGATGAGATAAAGTCACTTAGTCAAAAACTAATTTCTCTAGCAATCAGTGGTCTGATCGAAAGAAATAAAGGTGAAGAAAAATATTTAAAATTTTTTTCAAAAGTAGTTGACACGCTAGTAAAGAATTTGCTATACTAATTGAGCTCTGGTCGTGAGGTTAGAGCGAAAAAAACTTTTTCGAAAAAACTTGTTGACAAGGA
>NZ_JAFBEH010000086.1 GCF_016908645.1 Streptococcus loxodontisalivarius | reverse complement strand
GATACACCTGTTCCCATGCCGAACACAGAAGTTAAGACCTAGAACGCCTGATGTAGTTGGGGGTTGCCCCCTGTTAGATATGGAAGTCGCTTAGCTTTAATCCGCCATAGCTCAGTTGGTAGTAGCGCATGACTGTTAATCATGATGTCGTAGGTTCGAGTCCTACTGGCGGAGTTGTTCACACTTACTTTGTAAGTGTTTTTTTTTATTTTCTCAAAATTTTTACGTTCTTTGTCAGTTGAGGACTATTATGTTTTAAGTCAGATAGGATTTTTTATGTCTTTTTTAAGGCCAGGTCCAAGAATAGATGGGTGATTCTTATTATGTACTACTTGTACATGATTATATATTTGCTATACTAGAAATATCAAAATTTGTTGAATTTTTTTTTTGGAAAGGTGATTAAGTGATTTGTGATGAATTCTGGCACCAAAGCAGGATGAGAAAACTTAATCTGAGACGAAAAAAATCTCTTCGTCTCCTCTTTTGAACTACGAATGAATCCCATAATTTACATTACTTGTGAGCATGAGGTAAGTCTAAAATGGAAAGTTAATCTTCATTTTGATGTTTTGTTTTTGATGGAATATGACATTTATGTCATGTTCTTTTTTTCTTTAAGGCTCTATAATTGGATTATCAAAATCAAAGGAGGTATTTATGGAATCACATGAGTTTCTTAAATATTACAGTAGAGTACGACCAATTGTTTTAAAGTTAAGGAAAGAATATTCCTTAAAACTTTGGGAATTAGAAGATTGGGAGCAAGAGGGGCAGATTATCCTATACCAACTTTTAATAAAGAATACTGAAGTAATAAGTGACTCTAGAAAATTATTTGTATTTTTTAAAACAAAATTTTCTAATTATGTTAAGGATCAAATTCGTAAACAAGAAAGTTATAAAAGGAAGTTTGATAAAATGGTCTATGAAGATGTTTGGGAAAATAGTAGTAGAATTGCTAATGGAGGAATGAAGTTGGACGAATTTGTTGCTTTTAATGAAATTATTGATGAATTTAAATCGACACTCAGTGATGATGAAAATGAAGTTTTTGATAGAATTATTACAGGAGGTCGAATAAGGGGAAAAGAAAAAATGATGAAAGAACTAAGGGTTAGATTTAGTGATTTTAAAAATATCAATTAAAAATGAACTATGATGAGTAAAAATTCTAAATATAATTAATCAAAGTCCCTTGTTAAATTATATCTATTGATTGTATATAGAATCAACTAAATGTAAATGATGATCAATCTTAATTATATAAAATTTTATCCAATAAGAAGCTCTCATTAACCTAACTGAATAGTACCCCGAAAGTTAGATTTTCTACTTAACTTTTGGGGTACTATTTTATGTCCTAGGCTACGACGACAAAGTTCAAAGTAATAAGTTTTGTTTAAGAAGAAAGGTTATTCAGTCGTTGTCAGATAAGTTTAATTTTACAGAAGGCTTTTTCAAATGCATGATTCACAAAGTTGATAAGTACAAGGTATAAATGAGTAGTTTTAGAATGAGCATTATCTTCTAAAACAAAACCAAAGGATAGTTAGAATTAAGGTTGAACTTAATTTAGCAAATAAAAATATTGGTTTGATTATTACCAGTTAACAAATTGGTAGACTATAATTTAGCTTTTATAGGCTAGTGAAATTAATGGAAACGAAGCTAAATTTCAAGTGCAAGTTAGCCATTTAGTAAAACATCTTTAGGAGATTTATAGCCTAGTATTTTCTTAGGATAATTGTTTATCCAGTTTT
>NZ_JAFBEH010000085.1 GCF_016908645.1 Streptococcus loxodontisalivarius | reverse complement strand
TTCTTCTCGCTTTGAACGCAACAAAAGAGAGAACCAATTTGATTCTCTCTCGTGCTTAATTATTTAGTCAACCCACTACAGTTGACAAAGAGCCCAAGCAAAAAGCCCTCGAGCATTACTCGAAGGCTAATTTTTTAGAAGAAGATAATCGATTTTTCGTCTATCTTAGTCTTTTTTGCGTTTTTTCAAACCAAGTAGGCCTGCACCCATCAAGAGGGCTGTACCCAAGGCAAGAGCTGACGCTGAATCATTTTCACCAGTTGATGGAAGAGCTGATGCTTTCGCTACTCCTGCTTTAGAAGCTACTGGATGTCCAGCTGGTGTTTGTGACATTGATTCTGAGTCTGAATGTACAACATTATTTGATTCAGATGTTGATGCTGACTCTGAGTTGCTTACTGATTCTGAGTTAGACAATGATTCTGAGCTTGACGCTGACTCTGAAGTTGACAACGATTCTGAAGATGATGCTGATTCTGAGTTTGACAATGACTCAGAAGATGATGCTGATTCTGAATTTGATACTGACTCTGATTCAGATGTTGATGCTGATTCTGAGTTTGATACTGACTCTGATTCAGATGTGCTTACTGATTCTGATTCAGATGTGCTTACTGATTCTGAAGTTGAAGCTGACTCTGATTCAGACGTGCTTGCTGATTCTGAGTTTGATACTGACTCTGATTCAGATGTGCTTGCTGATTCTGAGTTTGATACTGACTCTGATTCAGATGTGCTTACTGATTCTGAATTAGAAACTGACTCTGATTCAGACGTGCTTGCTGATTCTGAGTTTGATACTGACTCTGATTCAGATGTGCTTGCTGATTCTGAGTTTGATACTGACTCTGATTCTGATGTGCTTACTGATTCTGAAGTTGAAGCTGACTCTGATTCAGACGTGCTTGCTGACTCTGAACTTGAGACTGACTCTGAACTTGAGACTGACTCTGATTCTGATGTGCTTGCTGATTCTGAACTTGAGACTGACTCTGATTCTGATGTGCTTGCTGATTCTGAACTTGATACTGATTCTGATTCTGATGTGCTTGCTGATTCTGAGTTTGATACTGACTCTGAATTGCTTACTGATTCTGAATTAGAAACTGACTCTGAATTAGATACTGACTCTGAGTTTGACAATGATTCTGAATTAGATACTGACTCTGAACTTGATGTTGATTCTGAGTTTGAGACTGACTCTGAACTTGATGTTGACTCTGAGTTAGACAATGATTCTGAACTTGATGTTGATTCTGAGTTAGACAATGACTCCGAACTTGACGTTGACTCTGAGTTAGATACTGATTCTGAATTAGAAACTGACTCTGAACTTGATGTTGATTCTGAGTTAGATACTGACTCTGAGTTGCTTACTGACTCTGATTCAGATGTGCTTGCTGATTCTGAGTTGCTTACTGACTCTGATTCAGATGTTGATGCTGATTCTGAGTTTGATACTGACTCTGATTCAGATGTTGATGCTGATTCTGAGTTTGATACTGACTCTGATTCTGATGTGCTTGCTGATTCTGAGTTGCTTACTGATTCTGATTCAGATGTGCTTGCTGATTCTGAAGCTGATACTGACTCTGATTCAGATGTTGATGTTGACTCTGAGTTGCTTACTGATTCTGAGTTAGATACTGATTCTGAATTTGATGTTGACTCTGAGTTAGACAATGATTCTGAAGATGATGCTGACTCTGAGTTAGACAATGATTCTGAACTTGATGCTGACTCTGAGTTAGACAATGATTCTGAACTTGATGCTGACTCTGAGTTAGACAATGATTCTGAATTTGATACTGACTCTGAATTGCTTACTGATTCAGATGTTGATACTGATTCTGAACTTGAAACTGATTCTGAACTTGAGACTGACTCTGATTCTGATGTGCTTGCTGATTCTGAAGTTGAAACTGACTCTGATTCAGATGTGCTTGCTGATTCTGAGTTAGAAATTGATTCTGATTCTGATGTGCTTGCTGACTCTGAACTTGAAATTGA
>NZ_JAFBEH010000084.1 GCF_016908645.1 Streptococcus loxodontisalivarius | reverse complement strand
AGAAAACTTAACGAGTTTGACCGCCAATCTTCAACAATCGTTAGTAATATTTCTGCACTTGAAGGAGCCCTTAAGTCAGGGACAGCTCAAGTTGTAGCAGATTTTAATGGATTTAGTGCCACAACAGGATTTCCAAGTTATGATACAGGTGATTTAGAGTGGGTGAAAGAAACACAGCTTGCATGGAATAAGAGGCGAGCAACAATTGATGCAACTTATATTTCTGAAGTGGAGAGTAATAATCAATATGATAGAATTGTACAAAAAGTTTATGATTATAAAGAATTAACTGATGAAGATGTTGAATTTCTGGTAACCTATTCAGATAAAAATCCTAGTAAAAAACTTGACAAAGAAATACAGGAAGCACTAAATAGATACTTTGGTATTGAAAAATCTAAGGATGCAGTTGATGCCATGAGTAAGGGGAGTTCTATTTATGACTACTTCAATATTTATAAAGCTGTAATAGTGGAGACGGTTGCTAGTTCAGAAAAAGCCGGTGAATTATCTAGAGCATTAAAAGCGAAAGATTTTAGTAAATTTATGGATATATCTGAAGATGTTATGAAAAACTCTGAATGGATTGCATCATTTGAAAAAGTAAACAATATAATTGGGGGAGAAGGGCTATCAATTGATGATCTAAAGTCTGGCTGGAATGCTATTAAAGTGGGTAAAAAACCAGGTGGTTTAACAGTAAAAAATACTGCTAAAAGTATAGGTGTTTTAGGAGGTGCAGTAGCAGTATTTGATGGTGTAAGTACTTATTTTGATAGAAGGGAGCAGTATGGGGAACAAGCAGCAATGATTGATGGAGTAGCTCATACAGGTACAGCTGTAACCTCAATATATGCTGGTTCGTTGATTGGTAGTGCTATTCCAATTCCTGTAGTTGGTACTGTTGTTGGAGCAGTAGGTGGTTACTTAGTAGGTGGAACTTTAAATACATTGTATGATGGATTGGTTCATAATGACTGGGATTTGGATAATTTTAGTTTGTGGTAGAAAAGTGGTGAAACGAAATGTTTAAGAGAAAAATTTATTTAGGAATCTCACCAAGAGGTACTGTTTACTATGATAAAAAGAGTAAAGATGCAATTATTGCAAAAAAGAGTGTATTGCACTCTTCGGAAAAACAGATAAAAAGAAGTAACATCGCATATGTATTGTTTATTTTGATTATTCTAAGTACTTTTATAAAATTTGTACCAATTAAAATAGCATTTTCTGGAAAATGGACAGTAGAAACGCTGTATTATTTAGTATTGTTGTGGTTTATTGAGGCTTTTGTATTAATATATGTAACTCATAAAGCTCTTTTTGATAATATTACGGTATCATCTTGTGCAACTAGAGAAAATTTTGAAGGAGCACTAGTAAATAATAAGTATTGGGATAAATTTTGCGTAAATGGAAATGTTTCATGGAGGAATTTTATTGAAATCTACATTGGGCGTATATTAATCACCCTTTGTAATCCTGCTATCATTTTTATTTTTTATAAAGTAAATCAAGCAGGAAATCTTATTGGAACGCCGATCAACAGCTCTATATTTATGCTTTCATTATTTGGTATAATTCCAGGAGTTACTTGGATTATGTGGTTTGAAAATAACCCTGCTACGTGGTTACACATTGTTAGAAAATACCAACAAGGAAAGTTGAATGTTAATTTTGCAGAAGAAAGGAAAGAGAAGAATGTCTATTAAAATTTTACCATTAGGAAGTGTTGTTCGCTTGAATGATGGTGATATAAAAGTAATGGTTATTGGACGTTATCCCTTATATGAAAACAAGGGAGAGGTTGGTTATTTTGACTATGCGGCCTGTATTTACCCTACAGGACTCAATAGTGAGGAGAATTATTTTTTTAATGAAGAAGACATTGCAGAAATCTTTTTTGAGGGATATGTAGATGAAAGTGAGGAAGAAGCACAAAAAATTTTTAAGCAGCAATTTGAGCGTATTACAGTTCCCCATTTCAAAGTTGAAAATATGGAAAATCAAAATTAGCTTAGAGTAAATCTCATTCAATAAGATAGCTAGTGGCTTGTCAGCTATGGGAAGTAGTGTGTCAACCGCAAGTAACAGCCGTTCGCAGGCTTTGAATCAAGCCCTAAGTTCATTTGCACAATTTGCAGGAGCAAGTGACTTAAAAGGTAAGGCCTATGATAGTGCCAAGAATTACCAAGCTAGTGTTTTAACGCCATTGCTTCAGGGACTTATTATCTATACTGAAGCAGTAGGAAGTGCCGCAAGTACACTTTCCTCAACCTATGCCAGCCTTTGTGGAGGTGAGAGTTTAGATAGTGATCAGTTGGAAGCTGAGATTAATAGCAAGCAGGCTAGTGTTATAACGGCTCAAAATCTTGTTAGAACTCTCTCAAAAGATGAGAATGTTACAGCTGCCACACGTAAACAAGCCAGTGATTATGCCAGCTCATTACAAAGTGACCTGAATAAGACCCGAGAGAAGTTGAGAAAACTTAACGAGTTTGACCGCCAATCTTCAACAATCGTTAGTAATATTTTTGCACTTGAAGGAGCCCTTAAGTCAGGGACAGCTCAAGTTGTGGCAGATTTTAATGGATTTAATCCTATTAATGGATTTCCAACTTATGATAATGTTAGTCTTGAGTGGAAAAAAACAATTTCGAAAGATATTAAAGAACGTGAAGAATTAATTTCGGAATATAATATTGTAGTAGAAAAAGCAAAGAACAACAAAGAGGTGACTGATAAGGACTTAGAAGTTATTTCTAGGTATGGTGACCGTTTTCCAACGGCTCAGGTAGATGAAGAATTAATTCCTTGGTTAGTAAACAATGAGAGTCTATCTCAAAATGTTGCCGAAGGTTTATCAACTGCGGCAACATTTGCTGATTATAATAGGACTTTTGTTAGAGTTTCTATGGAGTCTTATGAAACAATAAAAGCAGTTCAAAATGGTGCATTTACAGGAGATAACCTTTGGCAGAAAATGAAGAATTTGAATAATGTAGTTCAAAATAGTGATTCTGTTTCACTTGTAGATGATGCTGAAGATATAGTTGTAGATGGACTTAAAGGTAGCAGCGTTACAAGTGCAGCAGGGAAGTGGTCATATAAAGGTAATGTTGGATATCTTGGGACATTGGGTTCTGTCTTAGAGGGTACTTCAACTTATTTAGAGCGAAAGGACAAATATGGAGCTCAGTCGGCTGCAATTGATGCGGTTGCACATACAGGGATAGCTCTGGCTACAACATATGTAGGCTCTGTAATTGGTAGTGCTATTCCAATTCCAATAGTAGGTACAGTAGCTGGAGCATATTTGGGGAGTGTTTTGGGTAATGTACTTGAAACAATTTACGACGAATCGACTCATGATAAATTAGAATGGTCAGATATTACAACAGATGTTTTTAAGGCATGGTAACAAAATGATCTGGTTTAGACGAAGAATTTATGTGGGTGAGACAGATGGATGCGCAGTTTACTTAGACTTGAAAACAAATCAAGCCTTGGTTGCAGATAAATCAGCTCTGTTGAATACTGAAGGTGCTAAGAAAACCAATCGAGCAATAGTTCCCCTTATTGTTTTGATAGAGATTCTACCGATAATTTTTGGTTATTACAATATTACTTTTCAAAATAAAGGCTATTACTCACCTGAACTTATCCCAATATTTGGTTTTGCTTATATTTTCTACCAATTGTCAAGTATTTCAATGCTTTAAAGAGAAAATAATTTTTAGACAGTAGATATTTTGAGATTACTATCTGATTTTTG
>NZ_JAFBEH010000083.1 GCF_016908645.1 Streptococcus loxodontisalivarius | reverse complement strand
TTTCATTATAAGTCATGTGGGACTTTTTTTCTACATTCAAAAAGCCCTACAATCTCCTTGGTGGATTTACCCACTACAGAAATTATAGAGCCGAAGTTTTAAAACAAGATTGCTAGGCAGTCTTGTTTTTTTATTTCGTAAAATCTATGTATATATTAAAATATACATTAGGTTTTGTATTATTAGATTTACAATTTTTTGAAATCAAAAATCTCTAAAACATGTATAAATACAGCTTTTTGAGCTATTTATAAATATTTTAAAAGACATATTGAAAAATTTTTCTCCTAAAAGCAACTTTTTCTAAATGAGAAATTGAAAACTTTCAAATTACATGCTAGAATGTTATTGCAAAATTTAGAAAAGATTTAGGAGTTTTTATGAATAAAAAAGTTCAGGTTTATGCATCTATTCGTAAACTAAAGGGAATTGGTGTTGCAGGTATTTTGGCCATTAGTTTTTTGGGAATGGCTGTGCTAACATCACCAAGAGTATTTGCTGAAGAAACAGCTCTTGTTGCGACAAGTTCAGAAACCTCTGATAGCCTATCAGCGGCACAGACTGATCTAGCTAATGCTCAAGAAGAAGTAAATCTCGCGCAAGAAAAAGTGGAGCAATTGAGCAATCAAGCAGTTCAACAAGAGGAGATTGTTTCTGATACTCAAGCAGATATTGAAGTTACAGATCAGGCGATTGCAACAACTCAGGAAGCACTGGCAGAATCTAAATCAAAAGAGGAAAGTCTCAGTCAGGAAGAAAGTGAATTGAGTCAGCAGATAAGCAGTGCTCAAGATGATGTGGCTCAAGCAAGCCAAGAAGTAACTGATGCTCAGAAGGTCTTGGAAACAGCAAGGCAGCAATCTCAAAAGCAGACAGAAGAGATTGAAAATGCACAAGCAGAAGTCAATCAAGCTCAAGAAGAGATAACTGTGTCAAAAGCGGAGCTTGATCAAGCAGTAAGTGCAGCTAATCAGGCAAATGACAAGTTTGAAGCTGCTCAAGAAGCTCAAAAGAAGGCTAACGATGCCCTATTGGCAGCTGAAAATAATGTAAGTGCTAATAAGATTGTCCTAACGCAAGCCTATATGGATGCTCTGGAGAAAGCCTATACTGATGTGAAAGGTGTTGAGGTAACGACCGATACCTATAATACAATCATCAATAAGGCAGCTAAAGAAACTCTCTTATCAGAAGGGAAAAAACTCTATCAATCGAATCAATTTCAAGCAGATCCAAGTGATGATAATACGACTCTCTATGATTTAAATGAGCTTCCAGATGAAATCATCCGCGACCTTTCTTTCTATGCAAGCGAATTAATTAATTCTTTGAACCAGCAACTTGGAACTGTTACCACTTATGTAACACCGGGTTCACTTGCTTTTGCTGATAGAGTTGGTGACTTGTATGTTGAGGATAACTGGACTTACAATAATGCTGGTCACGACGTTTCTGCAATTAAGAAAGCAGCAGCTGAATTTGGTTTGGATAGCACGGGTCAATACTATGAAAACATGTTTAGTTCTTGGACAAATATTGGCCCAGTTAAACAAATGACTCTGGTTCAAATGAAGAAAGAAATCTATGATTCAATCAAAGGATTCATGTTTTCTGGTGCTATTCCTGGAAATGACCAACAAGAGTGGGCTCATGCAACAGGAATTACAAATTCGGGTAATATGAGAGTGCAATCAGGAGTCACAAATAGTTACGTTGGTGTTGATTTTAACTATTTGAGTGATGGTTCAAATCGACTTCATTTCTTGAGCGTTGTTGATTCACCGGGATATATTGTTGATCCAAGTAAATTTAATACAACAATCTTGACTCCTGCTTCGAAAACAGAGAAACTTCAGGCAGCATTTGAAAAGGCAAAACAAGACTTGGCTGCTGCAGAAAATGAAGTAGCCCAAGCGCAAGCAAATTTGACAGAGAAAGAAACAGCCTACCAAGCAAGCTCGAAGAAACTAGAAGAAGCTAAAGTAAAATTAGATGCTTTGAAAGCTACAAGCGATCAAGATGTGGCTAATGCCCAAACTTTACTTGATAAAGCCCAAGAAAATTTGACTGTCAAAGAAAATCTACTTTCTGATTTGAAGAATCAAAAGGCTGCATTGGATGCAAAACTTCAGAAACAAACTTCAGAAAGTAAGCAGCTAGAATCTGAATTATCACGTTTACAAACTGTTCAAGCAGAGCAAAAACAGAGCGAAGCGATTGCTAAAGCAGTCCTAGAAAACATCAATAATGAGCTAGTGGCAGCTAAAACGGCCCTTCAAAAAGCAGAAGAAAATCTTTCGCAAAAAGAACTAGCCTTGTCAAATGCCCAAACCGCCGCCAAGGCCAAAGCCGAAGAGGAAGCCGCCCAAGCCGCAGCTAAGGCTAAAGCTGAAGAGGAAGCCGCCCAAGCCGCCGCCAAGGCTAAAGCCGAAGAGGAAGCTGCTCAAGCCGCCGCCAAGGCTAAAGAGGAGGAAGAAGCCGCTCAAGCAGCTGCCAAGGCTAAAGAGGAGGAAGAAGCCGCTCAAGCAGCTGCCAAGGCTAAAGCTGAAGAAGAAGCCGCCCAAGCCGCCGCCAAGGTCAAAGCGGAGGAGGAAGCCGCTCAAGCCGCCGCCAAGGCCAAAGCTGAAGAAGAAGCCGCCCAAGCCGCTGCCAAGGCTAAAGAGGAGGAAGAAGCCGCCCAAGCCGCCGCCAAGGCTAAAGAGGAGGAAGAAGCCGCCCAAGCCGCCGCCAAGGCCAAAGCCGAAGAGGAAGCCGCTCAAGCCGCAGCTAAAGCTAAAGCCGAAAAGGAAGCTGCTCAAGCAGCCGCCCAAGCTGCAGCAAAGGCCAAAGCCGAAGAGGAGTCAACCCAAGCTAAATCCGAGGCTAAAGAAGAGAAGGAAGATGAAGCTAAGACAGAAATTGAAGAACAAACTAAGTCAGAAGTGCAGGATGAGGCTAACTTCCAAGGAAAATCTGATTTAGATGTAACTAAGAATGACACAGTAGAGCAACTTAATGTGAAAGCAACTTCAGAACAAAATCCAAATGTAGCTGTTGCTAGAAGCTACGGATCTGACAATACTACTGCTAAACACACTTTGGAGAAGACTTCTTATAACAAGCAAACAGAAGAAAATCAAGTTGAACTTCCGGAAACTGGAGATGAGACAAGTCAAACACTACTTCTATCAGGTCTACTTATGATGACTTTGGCTATCTTCTCATTTAAAAAACAGAAAGACTAATCGTCTTTGACATTTTCTGAATTCCTAGTCTCTAGCTCTGTGTTATAATGTTTGTATGGATATCAGAATTGTAACAGAAGATTTTCAAGATATGGAGCTGCTTGATGCCCTCAACCGTGAGGCCTTTCCTGAGGAAGAGCGAGTTGAAACTCGAGATTTGATAGCTTATAGTTTGGCTGCTGGGCGTGAGTTTCTTGCCTTTTATGATGGAGAGACCTTCATAGGATTTGCGGTTATCATGCTGTCAGACCAAATGATTTACATGTCCTTTTTCGCTGTGGAGCAGAGGCTCAGAAGTCAAGGTTATGGTAGTAGGATTCTGACTGCTATTAGTCAGCGCTATCCTAAGCGCAGCTTTTGCCTTGAAGTAGAGCGATTAGATGAGCCTTCTGAAAATATGGCAGAGCGACGTGCGAGACGTGCTTTTTATGCCAAAAATGGTTTTGAAGAGACGGACTATCGTCTGGAATATGGTGACCTGTCTTTTGATATCCTCTCTAAAGGGACCTTTGTCAAGGAAGCCTATGATGCCCTACTTTCCTCGATTGCAAGTTTTGAGTTCAGTATAAAATCAATCAGAAAATAGAAAAGCTCAGCATAGAGGCTCTTTGTCAACTGTAGTGGGTTGACTAAATAATTAAGCACGAGAGAGAATCAAATTGGTTCTCTCTTTTGTTGCGTTCAAAGCGAGAAG
>NZ_JAFBEH010000082.1 GCF_016908645.1 Streptococcus loxodontisalivarius | reverse complement strand
TTATAAACCATGACATTGGAAAACGAGCATCTCCGACTGCGGAAGTGCTCGTTTTTTTCTATTCTGAAGCTAGTTTTTGCCCAGCCTCTTTCTTATTCTGCTGTAATACCATTCATATTAACTCGGTGCCATTCGTTGATAACATAGGCAAGCTGTCCAAGTTGATAGAGACCATAGTTACTGATTTCTTCACTATATTCATTAGTACCACCAAGTCCAGCTGTGTAAATAGCTACCATATATGGTGTTTCTTCCTCAACAATAGCATCTACATTGAGTGCTTCACGAACATAGCCTGGTTTTTGATAGATAGTCAAGTTTGGCAAGAACATGTGATAGTAATATTCAGGGAAAGATTGACCCAAATAATTCAAAATATCCGCATACTTATCCTGGTGATCCCAAAGATATTCCAAGACTTGAATGTAATAGTCAGTCGTTGTTTTATTCCCGTCTTCTTGGATTGTTTTGATCTCACCTTTAGACTCACCATAACGTCCAAACATAGAGTAGGCTTTCTCCATGCCTCCTAGACGCTCTGCCAAGGCATAGGCAGGCGTATTTTCAGAGTAAACAAGAGAATATTCCTGCATCTGTGGAATAGTCATCTTACCACCAAAAGCAGCAACGTAAGAATCATGCTCACCCTGATATTCATAAGCCGTATTAGTGATATCAAATTCTTCTGTCAATGTAAGCTTACCATCAGCAACCTCATCAACAACCAACATGTTAAGAGGTAATTTATAGGTTGAACCTGCAGTCATAGGCTGCGTTTCATTCATAGCAATTACTTCATCTGAGACAGTATTTTTATATGAAAAGGCGATTTGACTCTGATCAATGCCACTCTCAGCAAGAAATGCCAAAACAGTATCTTGCAAGCTAAGATTAACATAATCATAGACCAATCCAAGAGAAACCATAGCTTCATAATCCTGATCATAAGTTGCCTGCTTAGCTTCCTGAGACTTGGCAACTACCTTCTTCTCTGACGAAGACGAGCTTGAACTTGAATCAAGACTAGCAGAAAGGTTATCCGATGACAACGTCAGAGAGCTGCTTGCTCCTGTAGTTTGTCCATCTGACTTCTGCTGATTTTCAATAACTAAAAAACTAGTGAGCCCAATAAAAAGCAGGGCTAACAAGCTAATACTAACGACTGATTTCTTATTCACTGTAATTCTCCTAACTTTCTTATTATAAAGAAAAATTAGAATGATTACAAGTATATTTCTTTCTTTTTTTCACTTTTTAATCACAATTTTCCATTTTTAGCTAGAAAAAGAGAGTAAGACTAAATCAGGACTTTCAAAATCTGATTTTAATCCTACTCTCCAAATACGACTCTTATCAAAATTCAAGGATTTCAATAAACTATTGCCAGTTATAATGTTGCATTCTAATTATATTATGCTTTAGCAGATTTATAGAGTTCGTCAACCTTGTTCCAGTTGATGATTTCAAAGAAGGCTTTGATATAGTTTGGACGTACGTTACGGTAGTTGAGGTAGTATGCGTGTTCCCAAACGTCAAGTGCCAAGATTGGTTGTTTACCTTCCATGATTGGTGTGTCTTGGTTTGGTGTTGAAAGGACTTCAAGTTTACCTTCAGCATTAACAACTAGGAATGCCCAACCTGAACCAAAACGAGTTGTAGCCGCTGCTGTGAAAGCTTCTTGGAATGCTTCAAATGAACCGAATGCTTCGTTGATTGCTGCTGCAACTTCTTCAGTGATTTCAGTTTTTTCTGGTGACAAAAGTTCCCAGAAAAGAGCGTGGTTAAGGTGACCACCACCGTTGTTGATAAGTGCTTGACGGATGTCAACAGGAATTGACTCAACATCTGACAAAAGTGCTACCAAGTCTTCACCAATTTCAGGGTGTTTTTCAAGAGCAGCGTTAGCATTTGCCACGTAAGTTGCATGGTGCTTGTCGTGGTGGAGTGTCATTGTCTCTGCATCAATATATGGCTCAAGAGCATCGTAAGCGTATGGAAGTTCTGGTAAAATAATTGCCATGATCATGTCCTCATTTCATTTTTATGCTTTCATTTTATAGGAAAATGTCAGAGCTTTCAACTCTTTTGATTGAAAATCTCGCTATCTTCAGCCTAGATGACAAGATATTTTCAGCAGGGCTAGATCAAAGAGATAGACCTTATCATGAAGTCCAGATTTTATCTGAAAATCCGTCTCAATCAAAGTCTTCATAACCATTTTAAAAAAGGAAAGAGATAGGCTCCTGCTGTCTCTCAGAGCAAATTTGACCTGATAAGGATTGACCTTACGTCCAAGGTAATCTGACAAGTCAGCCACAATCTGATTTTCAGCCTTGCCCATTGCTGATAGCATCTTAACCTGTGTAAACATACGGAATTGCCCTAAAAGCACTGCAATCAGTTTAATCTCATCCTCACCCTGCAGACGCAAATCACTCACCAAGGCACGCGCTTGGTCAATCTGCCCCTTAATCAAAAATTGACTGAGATCGAAGATATTATCTTGTAGAGATTTGGGCACCGCTTCTGCAATATCCTGACTGGAAATAGCTCCAGAAGTCTTATAAGCCTTTAGAAAGGCTAGATTTTTCTGTGTATCTGAAAAGTCAAAATTTGATTTTATCAGCAATTCCTCAAAAACACCTGACTCAAAGCTCATCCCGTCAGCATGGGCTTGCTTTTGAAAATAGGTTCTCAAATCGGCTTCCTTAAGCGGACTTGCTTCAAATAGCTGTGCGTCTCTCTTTAAGAGTTTGACCAAGCGACGCTTACCATCTAGCTTACCTGGCGCTAAAATAATCAAACGAGTCGTCTCAACAGGATTCTCCAAATAAGCTTCAAATTGCTTCGCAGCCTTATCATCAAGAAAGGACTTCTTATCTGTCGTGATATCTAGGAGATTATCCACAAGGACTAATTTAAAGTCAGAAAAGAAGGGCAGACTCTCCAAATCCATCTCCACAGATTCAAAACTATCCTGACTCATATCAAAATAAGAATAGGTTAAATCAGCTGGGTCAAAGTCAATCTGACGCATCAAGGTTTCCCTCATCTGCTGATACTGTCCCTGATCCTCTCCAGATAGGACCGTGATTGGAGACAGGCTATTTTTGCTTATTTTTTTTAATTCTTCAAGTGCAATCATGAAACTATTATAACAAAAAAGGAAGCTCTAGGCTCCCTTTTACTATTAATGACGGTTTCTCTTGTATCCTTTAGAAGAGTTTCCTCCAGCATAACGACGACGGTTAGCTTTAAGGTCAGAAATCCTTTGCTCTGGATCTGCTTGCTCTTCAGTTGTTGGCTCAGCAACCTCAACTTTAGGCTGAACTGGGGCTTCTGATACAATTTCTTTCACTTCAATTTCTGGCTCAGATTCAACAACTTCTTCTGCAGAGACTTCTTCCACTACAACCGTTTCTTCTTTTTTGAAAATCTCAGATACGGCTTCTTTTGATAAGTCAACATCAGATGCTACAGGCGTTTCAGTTGTTTCTGAAACTGGACGCTCTGCGAGTGTTTCTACGGCAGCCTGATTAATCTTACTTGGCTGACAATAAATAACAATCATAGCAATCGGAACCAAGAAAATAATAAAGAAATTCAACAAAGGTATCCATGAGCCCAAAACTGGCAAGAATGAAATCAAAACAACTGACCAGTGATAACCTGCATCACGCAAACGACGAACAGCAAGCGCTAGGTTAGGAACAATTGTAGCCAGGCTATAGCATGACATTAAAATGAAAATGATAATAACAGTTGGACTCACTGTCGAAAGAAATCTAAGAGCAAATTCCTCATCTGTATCAGTATAACTATAGCTAGAGATTGCTATTAGAGGAAGAATAAAACTGAAGATCAAAATAAGACCAGCAATCGCACCGATAATAGCATTGATAAGGTATACCCACCAGTAGTCAGAACGTGTTGAACGTCCTTCGAAATCCGCATAACGCATCCAATAGTCTTTATAAGCTTTAAACATATATTTCTCCTTTACCCTCTATTATAACAAAAAGATGAGTATTTTTGAAAAACTTTTGAAATTTGTTTGTGTCAAGTAATCCTCGGAAACAATTTTCAAAGTCCTAAATCCACTTTTTGAGTTGACCAATCGGAGAGCTCGTTGCAGCAGCTAAA
>NZ_JAFBEH010000081.1 GCF_016908645.1 Streptococcus loxodontisalivarius | reverse complement strand
GATTTTGATAACCCCATTTCTTTCGCCATTTTTTCAAGATTTTCAAGCACAGATTCACTGAGCGTTATCGTTAATCTTTTTTTCATGAGCCACCTCTCAAAATTTTATAAATTTATATTAACAAAATTACGCATTAAATGCAATGTTTTTCGCATTATTTTTCAAAATCTCGCCGAATTCGCCAAAAAACTCGCCGAAAACTCGCCGAGATTTTACACCCCCTAAACCCTTGGGGCACAAGGCTTCAAGGCACTTTTTTTCTTAATTTGGCACTCGGCACTATATGGGGGGTCGTAGTAGCCCCCCCGATTTTTAGATTTTCCCTTCGGAAAAATCACCCGAATTTTCTTCTGAAGATACAAAAAAAAAGACCCGATAGGGTCAATCTCATTTAGAAATATCAGGGGTCTTTACAGCCCGAAGCTGAAGGCAGTCCCACACCCGACACAAATTGTGCCCTTTGAGCTATCCGTTTCCAGTCACCCTACGGAAATGAGATTCACACCACCGACCGTATCGCTGAGGTGCCTCATTTAGATTATAACACAATTTTTGACACTTAGAACCAGTACATGATATAATTAACTTGCTTAAAAGTTCGATGAAGCTAAGCATAAAGAAACACCTAGGGGGGCAACCCTAGGTGTTTTTTTGTGCTTGCTCAAGGCACTCAGACTAAGTTATTTGTCGCATTTGTCATGCCACTTACGGATTAGCCATTCCGCAATCAGTTCTGTACTGACACCGACCAGCAGTGGTAGCAGAACAAGCTCGATGAAGCAGTTTAGCATAAAGTCTCACCTCCTTAGCAGTGCTAACTGGGTGTTGCGACTGTGCTATTATATCACGACCGCTTACTTTATTCCATGGTCTATTTGACAACAAGTAACCTAGGTCGTTAGTCTTTGATGTGTCGCTCGGTCGAACTTCGTTCTGACCAACCGCCCCCTCCAGTCTAACTTGACCTAGCTTATTGTCAAATAGCTTTCACGGCATAAACCGCTCAGAGACTTGGTCCTTGATTCCTTTCTCTTTCCTGGTATCTATTTCTAGCTCTTCTTGACGCCTGCAAGTCATCCAATCGGTTCCCTATACTTTTTATCTCAGATTCAGTTAAAACCTCTTGAATGTCTTCTAACAGCTTTTCAGAGCCTTTCAATTCCTTGTTTTCTTCTCGCAACAAATAGTTTTCTTTTTCTAGATTGCTTTTCTCTCGGTCTGATTGTGTCAGCCGTTGTTCCAACCTTTCTTTTGACACTTTGACATTCTCGAAAGCTCTTCTAAGCATTTCATTTTGACTCATGGTCTCCTCTAGTTTTTCAACGACATCAGACATAAACGCTTTTAAACGATTGACAAAATCAACCGTGAAATGAAAACCTCCACCGAACAATTTAGGATTCGCTGCAGTTAATTCTTCCTGGAGTTCTTCCGCAACTTGTCTCCTGTCTAGATCAGATACCGACATTGCTGCTAACTGCTCAACTCTTTTAGTAATAACCCCTTTTTGTTTAACTTTCTCTTCGGTTAACTCTTTAACTCTAGCACTCAGACGCTCAGAATCGCTTTCTAAGCCTTTTAATTCCTTTTCTCGATGTTTTATACTAGTTTCTAATTCAGATAGCTCTGAGAGCCTCTCAGAGGCCTTAGAATCGATTTCATCATATTCCGTAACCTTTTTATCCAAGATATTCTCTAAACGGCTTAAATCGCTCTTTAAATCGTTTCTATGGCTATCCAGCCATTTAAAGCGTTCTTCCAACGTTGCCTCTCGAATATGATATTCCTCTTCAGAGAATAACGAAGCTATACTCTCATACCCTGCAACTTCCTCTTTAGTTCCAGGTCTATTCTCTTTTTCATGCCAATACCGAGGTGCTCCCAGGCTTAACAATTCTTTATTCAGAGTTTCCTCGCCAATTTTAGCCTTATAATCAGCTACACTCAAATGTTTTCGTTCACTTCCTAACTGCCCACGCGATAACTCAAACCCATGTTCATTCATGTATTTCGGAAAATCTTCTTGGATTTTCTTCAGTTCTTCACGACCAAACATCGCCTTTGAAGATAATTTTCCATCTGCCATAGGAACAACTCCCAGGTGCATATGCGGAGTACTCTCGTCCAAATGAACACTAGCATAAGCAATGTTAGATTTACCATAATTTTCTGCAAAATAGTCTTTAGCAATCTCAAAAAAATACCTGGTTTTTTCTTCACTCAAACCGTCAAAAAATCCCTTGTCTGACGTAATAATCCATTCATCACATAAAACAGCATCTTTCCGAATCGCTCGACTAGAAACCTTTGTTTCATTCACATAATCCTTAATCTGTTTTTCATACGACACTGAGCGGTCACGATCCGTCAACTCATAGTTGAGATGCGACCTGCTCGTATCAATATCTTTATTCGAATGATTCTCAAAAATACGTTCATTATGTCGATAAGCTCCCCCAAGATTACCAACCTTCATTTTTTGCATTCTTGCTACAAGATAACTCACCCTTCAGCTCCTCTCCAGGTGGTCATTCGAACAACGAATGACAGGCAAGCCGCCCAGGCTATTGCTTGCCTAAATACCTAACATCTTAGCTAGTAGTTTAGCACATTTTCGGTACAACTTCCATGTAAAGTATAACGCACTATACTTTACTTCGTAAAAGTGCGGTCTTGCAGACGGCTTGCTCGCCACAAAGGAAAGGTGGCGAGATACCAAAAACGCCCTCGAACCACAAGGACATTTTTGTCATGTCGGCCGACTTCCCCAAGTCGACCAAAGTCATTTTTTCAAAATGACCAATAACCAATAAAAATACGTCTCTAACATCATTTTCTTTGACTTTTAACTAATTTTTTTATAAAATGAAAGCGGTAACAGAGTTTTAGATTAGAAAGGACAAAACACGGAAAACAATAACATCTAAAATTCTAAAAACGCTATTTCATTAAACGAATATCTTTCCACAAGGAGGTTAATCATGAAAAAATTTTTAATTGCCATTTTAGCCTTTATTGGTGCATTTTTCGTTTTATCTGGTAATCTAGTTCAAGCTGATGATTTCGACAATGCTATAGCAAACGAAATTCCTCGTTTACAATATGTCGGAGATTCTCACACAGAAGAATTTACTACAGCAACTGGAGAAAAAGGTACAATAACTGTAACAAAAATCGAAGAAGGAGAACCAGAAATTTCCTTCCGTTGGTTACACTGGCACACAAGGTCAAATGTTTCAAATGGTACATACAATGTTAATGTTATCTTAGGTGCATCTAATGCCGGTTTTACCGTTACAGTTAATAATAAAAAAATTACACGAGCTTATGATCCATGGTATTTCCATATCGTTGCAAGCTCTGCTACACTAACTCTTGACAGCAGTACACAAGCTACATACAACATCAATTTTAACGCTTCAATACCTTGGTTAGGCGGTCCATCTTGGAGCGGAGGAGTTAGAGCAAGAATCGAAAACGGTGCTTTAGTTACTTATGTTCGTTAAGTAAATAATTATGATTATAACTGTAATTGTATCTCTCTTAATCGTTGTTACTCTAGGATTCTTGACACACTTACTCCTTAATGCTATAAAAAACCGCAAAAAATCATAAAATAAAAATGAGTCGGGTATTACATATCCGACTCATTTTTTGTTTATTTCAGAATCAACAATTTCCCCCGTCTCTGAATCAATTTCAGCTCCTGGTTTTACTCCTCGTTTGCTACGTTGATAAGCCCCATCAAATAGCAACTTCATGAATCCAGTTTTTCCTGCGATAACCTCATTGACCAAATTGATTGTCAATCCATAAGCCTCTCCGTTCTCATCGATAAAGTCATATAAATCAAAAATATTTTGAAGTGTATATGCTCGAATCAATGAAACAACCACGTTGAAAAGTTCTGCTTTTTCCTCGACATCCAACGTCACATAGCGGTCAATATCAAAATTATTGATTAGCTTTATATCAGCTTTATCGTAAACATGTTTTTTCTTGGCGATAGCATCTTTGCTCTCATGCGTTAAATACAAGTATGTATTTTCAACGTTTAGAACAACTTGCACCATTGCTAAACTCTTTTCTCCAAGCAATTTCTTGATTTTCCAACGCACGCTATCTGCAGTAACTGGATTTTTAGCAATATAAAGCACATGATAGTGTGGTTTTTTATATTTCTGCCCCTCAACATTACTCTTGTCTTTATCGTGAAGCGGACTAACTGCTATCGGCACTCCAAGAGTTTCAAGCTTCAACTCCCAATCATTCGGAATTGATTCTGGATAGAGCAAAAAAGTAAAGTATCTTGATTTTTCTTTAGCCATAAAGTATAATATACCCAAGTATAATATATCTAAAAGCCCCGCCAGCCAGCTCGGCTTTTTTTATTTTACTTGACCTTTCTTGTAATTTTCCAAGGCAACTGAAATCATTGCGGATTTTGATAACCCCATTTCTTTCGCCATTTTTTCAAGATTTTCAAGCACAGATTCACTGAGCGTTATCGTTAATCTTTTTTTCATGAGCCACCT
>NZ_JAFBEH010000080.1 GCF_016908645.1 Streptococcus loxodontisalivarius | reverse complement strand
TAATTATAAACCATGACATTGGAAAACGAGCATCTCCGACTGCGGAAGTGCTCGTTTTTTTCTATTCTGAAGCTAGTTTTTGCCCAGCCTCTTTGTTAGTGTTATAGGATAAGGCTGGCGACAAGGGTCGTGATATAAAAGACGATTGTTACTAGGAATGCGGCACGCCAGAAGATTTTGAACCAGCGACGGTAGCTGAGGATGCGTTTTTTTCGGCTTAGACCAAGGACGATGCAGACTGCTAGCACAGCCATTAGCATAAGATAGTAAAAAAGAACGCTGTTTTCAAAGAGGTAGGCAGAGATAAAGTTGATTTCAAAGGCGTAGAGTGGCAGGGTCAGGTCTGGGAATTTGATGCCATACTGCGTGAGGTTGAAGAGGCGGACAATAGCTGTCGCAAAGAGTGGTGTTAAGAGCAGAAATAAAATTGCAATGATAGTGTAAATAGTCATACATCTATTTTATCTCTATTTAAAAAACTTGTAAACTTTTTAAGGAAAAAAGAATAGAAAATCCTTGCTTTCTCTTGTCAATTCTGTATAATAGTAAGGGTATGTGTGAAAGCATACTTGTGGGAGGTAAAAATTTTTAATTACCGCCAAAACCACAACAGGAGGATTTTATACAATGGCTAAAAAAGTCGAAAATATCGTAAAACTTCAAATTCCTGCTGGTAAAGCTACACCAGCTCCACCAGTTGGTCCAGCTCTTGGTCAAGCAGGTATCAACATCATGGGATTCACTAAAGAGTTCAACGCTCGTACAGCTGATCAAGCTGGTATGATCATCCCAGTTGTTATCTCAGTGTACGAAGACAAATCATTTGACTTCATCTGTAAAACACCACCAGCTGCTGTTCTTTTGAAAAAAGCTGCAGGTGTTGAAAAAGGTTCAGGTACACCAAACACAACTAAAGTTGCTTCAGTTACTCGTGCGCAAGTACAAGAAATCGCTGAAACTAAAATGCCAGATTTGAACGCTGCAAACATTGAGTCTGCAATGCGTATGATCGAAGGTACTGCTCGTTCTATGGGATTCACTGTTACTGACTAATCAGTAAGAAACCCCTATTACCCGCAAGACTTCATCGTAATTTGATGAGTGACGTGGGAGATGAAAATCGTTAAGACCACATTACAAGGAGAATTTTAAAATGGCTAAAAAAAGCAAACAATTGCGTGCTGCTCTTGAAAAAATCGACAGCACAAAACTTTACAGCGTAGAAGAAGCTGTAGCTCTTGCAAAAGAAACTAACTTTGCAAAATTTGACGCAACTGTAGAAGTTGCTTACAACTTGAACATCGACGTTCGTAAAGCTGACCAACAAATCCGTGGCGCAATGGTATTGCCAAACGGTTCTGGTAAAACTCAACGTGTTCTTGTTTTTGCTCGTGGTGCTAAAGCTGAAGAAGCTAAAGCAGCTGGTGCAGACTTCGTTGGTGAAGAAGAACTTGTTGCAAAAATCAACGACGGTTGGTTGGACTTTGACGTGGTTATCGCAACTCCAGATATGATGGCAGTTGTAGGTCGTCTTGGACGTGTCCTTGGACCACGTAACTTGATGCCAAACCCTAAAACTGGTACAGTAACTATGGATGTTGCTAAAGCAGTTGAAGAGTCAAAAGGTGGTAAAATCACTTACCGTGCTGACAAAGCTGGTATCGTTCAAGCTATCGTTGGTAAAGTTTCATTTGACGCAGACAAATTGGTTGAAAACTTCAAAGCCTTCAACGATGTAATCGTTAAAGCTAAACCAGCTACTGCAAAAGGAACTTACATCCAAAGCCTTACAATCACAACTACACAAGGTGTTGGTATCAAAGTTGATACAAACTCACTTTAATCAGTAGTTTTTTTAAAATAATTGGGACTGGACATTTTGTCTGGTCTCTTTTTTTCTGTAAAAAAGCTCTGCTATTTCTCAAAAAAATCTAAGAAAAAGCTTGCTCAATTTTGTTAGGTAAATGGGGTATTTTATGATAGAATAGTAGAGATAGAAATGATGCGTAGATCATTTTAGCTGGATGGAATTCTATCTGTAAATGTAATAAAGGAGTCAAAAATGGTACAACCTAAGTACAATCGTGTCTTAATTAAATTGTCAGGTGAAGCCCTTGCTGGTGAACGTGGTGTCGGTATCGACCTTCCTACAGTTCAAGCGATGGCAAAAGAAATTGCAGAAGTAGCTGCTTCTGGTGTGCAAATCGCCCTTGTTATCGGTGGTGGTAACCTTTGGCGTGGTGAACCAGCTGCAGAAGCTGGTATGGATCGTGTTCAGGCAGACTACACTGGTATGCTTGGAACTGTCATGAATGCTCTTGTTATGGCGGATAGCCTTAACCAATTGGATATTGATACTCGTGTTCAGACTGCTATCGCTATGAACAATGTTGCTGAGCCTTACATCCGTGGACGCGCTCTTCGTCATTTGGAAAAAGGCCGTATCGTTATCTTCGGTGCAGGTATCGGCTCACCATATTTCTCTACAGATACGACAGCCGCCCTTCGTGCCGCTGAAATTGAAGCTGACGCGATCTTGATGGCGAAAAATGGCGTTGATGGTGTTTACAACGACGACCCACGTAAGAACGCAGACGCTGTTAAATTTGATGAGTTGACTCACGTGGAAGTTATCAAACGTGGTCTTAAAATCATGGATGCAACAGCATCAACACTATCGATGGATAACGATATTGACTTGGTTGTCTTCAACATGAATGAGCCAGGAAATATCAAACGTGTTGTCTTCGGTGAACAAATCGGAACAACTGTTTCAAACAAATCAAACTAAAATCACAATTTTCTAAAATACAGATTTACTATCAGAGGAGAGAATCAATGGCTAATGCTATTATTGAAAAAGCGCAGGAGCGTTTCCAACAATCACATCAATCACTTGCACGTGAGTTTGCATCAATTCGTGCAGGTCGTGCCAATGCTAGTCTTTTGGATCGTATCGAGGTTGAGTACTATGGTGCACCAACTCCACTTAACCAATTGGCATCAATCACTGTTCCAGAAGCACGTGTTCTTTTGATTTCACCATTTGACAAATCATCAATCAAGGATATCGAACGTGCTATCAACGAATCTGATCTTGGTATCAACCCAGCCAATGACGGTTCAGTGGTTCGTTTGGTTATCCCAGCACTTACTGAGGAAACTCGTAAAGATTTGGCAAAAGAAGTTAAAAAAGTTGGTGAAAATGCCAAAATCGCTATCCGTAATATCCGCCGTGATGCCATGGATGAAGCTAAAAAACAAGAGAAAGACAAAGAAATCACTGAAGATGAATTGAAATCTCTTGAAAAAGATATCCAAAAAGCAACTGATGATGCTGTTAAGAAAATCGACAGCATGACAGCTGAAAAAGAAAAAGAATTGCTTACTGTCTAAGCGAGCAAGGCTGGGGCAAGTTCCCAGCCTTTTTGACTGACTGGATTGGCTTTATCAGTCATTCTAAGTTACTAGAAGTGAAGTTTCTGGATAAAGATCTCTAGCAAATTTTTTTTCTAGAAAACATCACAATCTTGACTGATTTTCAAAATCTTTCAAGATCCCTTTGAGAGGAAAAAATATGAATCAACTATTAGCACAAACAATTACAGCCTTGGTAACAGATGAAAACGCTAGTTTTTACTTTGTCCAAAAAGATGGACTTACCTTTGGGCTATCAAAAGAGGAAGGTCAGCACCAGCTTGGTGATATGGTGACAGGTTTTGCCTACATTGATCAGAAGCAAAAGCTCCGCTTGACAACAAAAGAAATCAAGAGTCAGATTGACTCTTATGGTTGGGGAACAGTTACAGATGTTCGTCGTGATTTGGGTGTCTTTGTGGATACAGGAATCCCTGATAAAGAGATTGTAGTCTCACTTGATCTTCTTCCAGAACTGAAGGAACTATGGCCTAAGAAGGGTGATAGACTCTATATTCGTCTCGATGTGGACAAGAAGGATCGTATCTGGGGAATTCCCGCTGAACCTGAAGTCTTTCAAAAGATGGCTGGTCCTGCCTATAACAATATGCAGAATCAAAACTGGCCAGCTATCGTTTACCGTCTCAAGCTGACTGGAACCTTTGTTTACCTACCAGAAAATAATATGCTGGGCTTTATCCACCCATCAGAGCGTTATGCAGAACCCCGTCTTGGACAAGTCCTAGATGCGCGTGTTATCGGCTTTAGAGAAGTGGATCGTACCCTAAATCTATCGCTAAAACCACGTTCATTCGAGATGTTGGAAAATGATGCTCAGATGATCTTGACTTACCTGGAATCAAATGGTGGCTTTATGACTTTGAATGATAAGTCATCACCTGATGATATCAAGGCTACCTTTGGTATTTCAAAAGGTCAATTTAAAAAAGCCCTAGGTGGGCTCATGAAGGCTAAGAAAATCAAGCAAGACCAATTCGGAACTGAGCTCATTCAAAACTAGTTTAGCAAAGATTGATGCAATTTAATAGAGGCTGGGCAAAAACTAGCTTCAGAATAGAAAAAAACGAGCACTTCCGCAGTCGGAGATGCTCGTTTTCCAATGTCATGGTTTATAATTA
>NZ_JAFBEH010000079.1 GCF_016908645.1 Streptococcus loxodontisalivarius | reverse complement strand
TGGAAGTCGCTTAGCAATGGGAGTTTAGCTCAGCTGGGAGAGCATCTGCCTTACAAGCAGAGGGTCAGCGGTTCGATCCCGTTAACTCCCATATAGGTCCCGTAGTGTAGCGGTTATCACGTCGCCCTGTCACGGCGAAGATCGCGGGTTCGATTCCCGTCGGGACCGTCAATCGAAGAGATTGTATGACTCGTTAGCTCAGTTGGTAGAGCAATTGACTTTTAATCAATGGGTCACTGGTTCGAGCCCAGTACGGGTCATTATAGCGGGTTTGGCGGAATTGGCAGACGCACCAGATTTAGGATCTGGCGCTTAACGGCGTGGGGGTTCAAGTCCCTTAACCCGCATATAGAGATTAGCCGGCTTAGCTCAGTTGGTAGAGCATCTGATTTGTAATCAGAGGGTCGCGTGTTCAAGTCATGTAGCCGGCATTAACTAAATAAGTTGCGAACGTAGTTCAGTGGTAGAACACCACCTTGCCAAGGTGGGGGTCGCGGGTTCGAATCCCGTCGTTCGCTTTGGTGAGGCCGGGGTGGCGGAACTGGCAGACGCACAGGACTTAAAATCCTGCGAAGGTTTACTTCGTACCGGTTCGATTCCGGTCCTCGGCATAAAATTTAATAATGAGCACCCTTAGCTCAACTGGATAGAGTACCTGACTACGAATCAGGCGGTTAGAGGTTCGACTCCTCTAGGGTGCATTATTTCGGGAAGTAGCTCAGCTTGGTAGAGTACTTGGTTTGGGACCAAGGGGTCGCAGGTTCGAATCCTGTCTTCCCGATAATATGGCGGTGTAGCTCAGCTGGCTAGAGCGTCCGGTTCATACCCGGGAGGTCGGGGGTTCGATCCCCTTCGCCGCTATTTTAGTATATGGATGACTTTGGACCTTTAGCTCAACTGGTTAGAGCACTCGGCTCATAACCGAGCGGTCGTAGGTTCGAGTCCTACAAGGTCCATATATGACTTATATTGGAGGATTACCCAAGTCTGGCTGAAGGGAACGGTCTTGAAAACCGTCAGGCGTGTAAAAGCGTGCGTGGGTTCGAATCCCACATCCTCCTTATATTGTTAACGCGGGATGGAGCAGCTAGGTAGCTCGTCGGGCTCATAACCCGAAGGTCGTAGGTTCAAATCCTGCTCCCGCAATAGATTTTGGCTCGGTAGCTCAGTTGGTAGAGCAATGGATTGAAGCTCCATGTGTCGGCGGTTCGATTCCGTCTCGCGCCATATAAGCGGGTGTAGTTTAGTGGTAAAACTACAGCCTTCCAAGCTGTTGTCGCGAGTTCGATTCTCGTCACCCGCTTCATATTTTATATGAAACCAAGCATTAGCTTGGGCGCGTAGCTCAGGTGGTTAGAGCGCACGCCTGATAAGCGTGAGGTCGGTGGTTCGAGTCCACTCGTGCCCATAATAGGTTGGAGAATTACTCAAGAGGCTGAAGAGGACGGTTTGCTAAATCGTTAGGTCGGGTAACTGGCGCAAGGGTTCGAATCCCTTATTCTCCGTCGTTTAAGTGAGATTATCGTTTGATATCTCACTTTTTATTTTACTTTTGATAAGGGTTTTATGATGCAGAAGAATTTCTTTTCAAGAACAATTGTTCTCTTTATGTCAGCATTGGCTGTTTTTTTATTAGTTTTTACTATTCTTGTTAATAGTACAGGAGTTTTTACTAGCCTATCCTCTCCAGTTGTTTCTGTTTTTAGTAAGGTTGATTCTGTTATTTCTAAACCATTTTCATTCTTACTTGACTTGAATGGGAATATTAGCTCACTGTTTTCAACTTTTAGTGAGAATCAGTCCCTGAAAAGTGAGAACGCTTCTTTGAAAGAAGGAAATGTTGAAACGTCTGATTTGGAGAGTAAGGTTGAGGAGTTGGAAGGTCTTTTAAACTTAGATTCTTCTCTTTCTGCTAATGTTAAGGCAAGTGCAGAGGTTGTTTCTAGAACTCCGGTATCTTGGCTTGAGAAAGTAACTGTTAATAAGGGTTCTAAAGCTGGAATTGAGGAAGGGATGCTTGCACTTTCTTCCAGTGGTTTGGTTGGCTATGTGTCAGATGTGACTAGTAACTCTAGTACCGTTGAACTTTTGACTAACTCTTCAAATAACAATAGTATCTCAATGAAGATCTCAACTGGATCAGGTGATGTTTATGGGATTTTGACTGGTTACGATAGTGAGACAAAGAGTTTTGTTATTAGTCAACTTAATAACTCTACAACGATTAGTGTGGGTGACTCTGTAGTGACGAGTGGATTAGATGGTTCAAGCATCTCTGGGGTTTCACTCGGGTCGGTTTCTAAGGTTGAGGTTGCCTCAGATAGTCTTAAGACTAAGGTTTATGTTTCTAGTGATGTCGACTTTGACGATTTTTCATATGTAACTATAGTAGGTGATTAGTGTGAAATATGTAAAAGATTTTCTGCTTGTTTTAGTTTTTGCTCTATTTCTACTTCTCTTTGATGGTCAATTTGGTCAGTTTCTAACTCAGCTTTCTGGTCGAGATTTTATTTTTGTCAGTCATTTTTTACTCTATTATTTGATTTATCTTTATGCTAGAGGGACTGATTCAAATATTATTACTGCTAGCTTTATTATTGTTTTTTTGATAGCAGATCTTTACTATCTTAATTTTATTGGGATCTACTTATTGGCTTTGCTATTTTCTCTTAGTCTCCTTCACTTAGTGAAGAAAGATTATTTAAAGCATTCATTTTATGCAGGTTTGACATTTTTCCTAGTGTGTTTCTTCTTTGATTTTGTCTCATATGGGTTGGCGCTCTTGTTTGGATTGTCTCGTTTGTCACTTTTCACTTTTGTGACTTATAGTCTTGCACCATCATTATTATTGAATGTTGTCATTTATTTAGTGCTCCTATTTGTCCCTAAAACTGCTAAAAAGTAGACATTTTATTAAATACAAATGTAATATTCGCGTAACATTAGTTGCGCGTTTTTTTGGTAAAATATAAAATGTCTTATCGAAAAGGAGTAGTTAATTATAATGAAAAAAAGAATTTTATCAGCAGTTCTTGTCAGTGGTGTAACACTGGGTACTGCTGCTACAACAGTAAATGCAGATGACTATGATAGTCAGATTGCAGCAGCTGATAGTGTCATTTCTAATTTGACAGATCAACAGACAGCTGCTCAAGAACAAGTTTCTACAATTCAATCACAAGTTAGTGCTCTTCAATCTCAACAAGATGAACTTCAAGCACAAAATACTCAACTTGAAGCTGAATCAGCAGCTTTGTCAGCTGAGATTCAAGCACTTTCAGAAAAAATCGTTGCTCGTAACGAATCATTGAAAAAACAAGCTCGTAGTGCTCAAAAATCAAACTCAGCTACTAGCTATATCAATACAATCATTAATTCTAAATCAGTTTCTGAAGCCATCAGCCGTATCGTAGCTATTCGTGAAGTGGTTTCAGCAAGTGAAGATATGCTTGCTGAGCAAGAAGCTGATAAGAATACTCTTGCTGAGAAACAAGCAGCTAACCAAGAAGCTATTAATACAATTGCAGCTAACCAAGAAGCAATTGCAGCTAACCAAGCTTCATTGGCAACACAACAAGCAGAACTTGAAGCAGCTCAATTGACACTTCAAGCAGAACTTGCAACTGCACAAGATGAGAAAACGTCACTTGTTGCAGCTAAATCTACTGCAGAGTCAGTTGCAGCTAGCGTTGCAGCTTCAGAATCAGTAGCGGCAAGCCAAGCAGCTTCAGAATCACAAGCACAGGCAGAAGCAGCGGCATCTGCAGCAGCAGTTGCCTCAGAGGCAGCAGTGGTTGCAGCGTCAGAAGCAGCGGCAGCATCAGAAGCAGCGGCTTCATCAGAGGCAGCAGCAGTTGCAGCCTCAGAGGCTGTAGCAGCAAGTCAAGCAGCAGAAGTTCAAGCTACTGCTGAAGCTTCACAAGCGGCTGCTGTAGCAGCGTCAGAAGCAGCGGCTAAATCAGAAGCAGCAGTTGCAGCAGCAAGCCAAGCAGCGGTTGTTAGTGAGGCTGCTGTACAGCAAGCAGCTACTTCAACAGCGGCTGTTACTCAAACTGCTACTGTATCAGAGACAGCAGCAGCGACATCTACTGCAACTTCAACAGCGGCTTCTACTACAACGACTACAAGTTCAACTTCATCAACTAAGACAGTTTCTGATTCAACAAACACATATCCTGTTGGTCAATGTACTTGGGGAGTTAAATCACTTGCTCCTTGGGTTGGTAACAACTGGGGTAATGCTAAAGACTGGATTGCAAGTGCGCAAGCAGCTGGTTATTCAGTTGGTACAACTCCAACAGTTGGTTCTGTAGCCGTTTGGCCTTATGATGGTGGTGGATATGGTCACGTTGCTCTTGTAACATCAGTGACAAGCTCAACTGCTATCCAAGTTATGGAAGCTAACTATGCTGGTAACCAAAGTATTGGTAACTACCGTGGAACATTCAACCCTACTGATTCAACATGGGGCGGCGGTACAGTTTACTATATTTACCCCTAATTATAACTAAGGGTCAGGTCTTCCTGGCTCTTTTTGCTGTTCTAAATGTGGCTCTTTGTCAACTGTAGTGGGTTGACTAAATAATTAAGCACGAGAGAGAATCAAATTGGTTCTCTCTTTTGTTGCGTTCAAAGCGAGAAGAA
>NZ_JAFBEH010000078.1 GCF_016908645.1 Streptococcus loxodontisalivarius | reverse complement strand
AGCTTTTTTGACCATAACAAAACACTCCTGTTTCTAGTTTACTAGATTTCAACAGAAGTGTTTTTTCTTGTGTCTCATTTGTGGGGGCTAGTGCCTCCCTAGCTTGAGCTTTTTAGTATATTAAAAAAGGAGTGTGCTGAGCCCTAGTAAGTACTAGGAAGCAGCTACACTACCTTATTATCTTTATTATTTAGGCTCTTTTTCCGATAAATCGTTTTAGGAGGAAGAGCAGATAGCCAACTAAGATGTAGGCGATTGAAATGACGAGTGTATTGGTAAGAACATTTGCCCAGCCATATTTATAGACGTTGATGAAGAAGTAGGCGAAGGGACTATCGACTGCACCAGGAATTGGCAACTTGATCACCATGCCGTTCAAGAGGGCAAAGCCAAAGTAAATCAAGGGTACTGATGTCCAAAGAAGCGGATCAAACCAACGATAAACAGCCTTCTTATCAAGGAAGAGAGTGTCTAGAATCATGGCAATAGGCACAATATAGTGAACTAGAAAATTACGGACATTCCAGAATTCCTGAGGTTCAACCAAGGGTGCCAGCATGAAGTGGTAGATGACATGAGTAATGGTAATTGCCATTGTCACACCTGCCTTGGTTCTGAGCAGTCCTGTGAAAGCATTGATGGGTCCATTTTTTCGCTCGAAGTAAACAAGGTAGAGCATGAAGCTAAAGACCAAGATATTTGATAAAACAGTATAATAAAGGAGCATTCCCCAACCATCTTGATAGATTTGCATTGAGACACCGATAATGCCCAAAATCGCAACCAAGAGGCGATAAAGTTGAGTTTTTGACATGTGAATTAAAACCTTTCTAAGTTTGTTGGGGTTCTATTGCTAGCCCGAGACTTTCTCGATAGAAGGCTAGTGTCAGGTAAAAGAGCCCCAAACTATTCTATCTTATCATATTTGCACTTGACGAGGTAGGGATTTCTTTGTAGAATTTTAGGGATGTCTATCAAGGAAGGGGAATTATGGCTGGGATTATTGATTATGTTAAGGCGGTTTCAGAACGGGATTTCGAAGAGTTTCCGCTCAATGAACTTGATATTGTCTGTCTCAACGAGATTGGTTATGTGTCCTTTGGTGAAGTTCTGTCCTCAATCTTTGATTTAGGGAAAAAGCTGCGCCTTTCAGAAGTTTTAGACCATTATTCAAAAGAGGAGAATCAGAAACTCTATCAGGTTACAAATCCTTTTATGATGACGGCAGAGCGTTTGGAATTATTGAAGGAAATGTTGTCCTCTAAGCGATTTCAAAGTTTGAGCTTGTCCTATTATGTCAATGACATCAATCGTGAATACGAGAAACAATTTGCTGCTATGGTTTTTACGATCGAGTCTATCGGTCATGAACAAATCGTGATTCGTGGGACGGATGATAGTCTTATCGGATGGAAAGAAGATTTTAAACTGACCTACAGTCGTGAAATTGCTGCGCATCGCTCTGCTATTGCCTACCTGAAAATGGTACTACCTGACCTCGGACAAAATGTCTATCTATCAGGTCATTCTAAGGGCGGTAACATTGCTCTTTATGCTGCCAGCCAGTTGAAGGCAGAACTTCAGAGTCAGCTGTTGGTCATCTATATGTTGGACGCACCTGGCTTGCAGGAGGAGATGTTATCATCGAGAGGTTACCGTGCAGTGCGTGATAAGATTGTTTTTCTGAGACCTCAGGAATCAATTGTAGGTGTCATGCTCAGTCTTGATGTGCCAGTTAAAATTGTCAAGAGTGCAAGCTTTGGTATTTCGCAACATGCAGTAACTAATTGGCAAGTTAATCTGGATGGAAGTTTTATGACTCAAGAGCAGGGAACTGAGCTCAGTCAAAATCTTGAGAAGACCTTTAAGAACTGGACTAGAGAGTTAGGAAGTCAAGACCTGAAGCTCTTGTTTGACACTCTTTTTGATACCTTAATTGATAACGGTATTCAGAGTCTTAACGATATCAATCTTGAGTCGCTGAATAAGGTCAGAAAGGCGCTCACAGCTTTTTCTAGTCTACCACAGAGAAAACGAAGCCTTATGACCAAGGCTGGACTAACTTTTTTAGCAATTTTTACATCTAGTCTGAGACCTAATCGCTTATTAGCCCAAAAACAAGAAAAAAACGAGTCGGAGAAGTAGAAGTCCGAACTCGTTTTTATATTAGTCTTTGAAGTGACTAAACATTATTTTGTAAAAGAGGAAGTTAGCAAGGACTAGGACCAAGAGAATCATAAAGACGTATTGGCTACCTTGACTGACGCTAGCAGCACTATCAACCACGACTGCAGAGATTGCTGTACCAAGAGCACCAGCGAATTGCTGAATCATTTGGAAGATGGCTGTGATGTCCGCTGATTTTTCACGAGGCATCTCGTTCATGACTGCTGCCATGGTGTTATTGAAAGCCATATTTCGTCCGATTGTAAAGACAATGTAGATTAGAGTGATTGACCAAAGTAGAAGGCTTGATGTGAAGAAACTGAGGAGGACAAGAGCAAGTGTGAAAATCGCATTTCCCCAGTAGAGTGATAGACGTGGTCCCTTGTCATCATAGAGTTTACCAAAGAAAGGTTCTGTAAAGGTACCAATCAAAGTTCCTGGAAGTAGGGAGAAACCAGCCAAGGAAGATCCTAAACCAAGTGACATGGTCAAAAAGTTTGGAATAACGAAGTTGGCTGAAAGGTTTGAGAATTGGAAGATGGCAAATGGCAGTAGCCCAAAGAGAATCAGTGGATTGGTCAGAAGTTTAATATCTAAAAACGGATTTTCTTCTTTAGAGCTGCGCCATATAAAGGCAAGCAAGGCTAGAATAAATACCAGTAAGTAAGTCCAATTCAACTGACCTGCTTCTAAACTTGATACTGCAAGCAGAGCACTTGATAAGGCGATAGCAAGTAAGATGAAATCAAACCAGTTAAAGGGTCTTTTCTCAGCAGAAGCAGGGCTATTTTCAATAAAAATCGCCCCAATTATAAGAGCAAGCAAAGCAACAGGTAGAATAGCAATGAAAATCCACTGCCAGTCAAAGCGGGCAATCATAAAACCGCCGTATGTGGGTCCAAATGCAGGTGCCAATCCCATAATGAGTCCGCCCATACCCATATAGAAGCCCATTTTTTGGCGGGGAATACGTTCAGCGATAATGTTGAACATGAGTGGCATGGCAACACCAGTCCCCATCCCTTGGAGGACACGACCGAGAATCATAATTCCGAACTGTTGGCTAGCGATAGCAATCAAGCTACCAGTTATAAAAAATGCAACAGATGCGAAGAAAATATGACGTTCTTTAAAATTTTGCTTGAGGGTGGCACTGGTTGTAATGGTAACAGCAACAGCTAGTAAGTAGGCTGTGGTCACCCATTGAAGAACTCCCAGCTCCAGACCAAAAACCTCGCTCAGGTGCGAGAAAGTCACATTCATAGAAGTTTCAGACAAGATACCGCAGAAAGATAAGAGTGCGGTGGCAATAATTGCCCAAATAGTCTTTTTAGATGTGGTTTCACTTGACATTTTTAATCTCCTTTTTAATCATTTGGTTTAGGATTTTTTGAAAAATGCGGCGCTCATCTTCAGAAAAGTTTTGGCTAAATGCCTCTTCCTGTTCCTTGAAGAAATCTTGGCAACGCAGAGCAATTTGACTCCCCTTACTTGTGAGATGGACAGAGCGCTGTCTAGCATCTTGAGCTGAAATCTGACGGCTAATCAACCCCTTTTTTTCCATTCCTTGCAGGATTCCAGTTGCAGTAGAGCGTTGGATATGAAACTCCTGCTCAATGTCTTTTTGTAGGTAGGATTCCTTCTCAGCTTGAAAAATGAAGTCCAAGATTGACATCTGAGTTCCAGTTAGGTCAAAAGGCTTGGCAAACTGATCGAGGTCTCTTGATAGTTGAAGGCTGGCTCTTTTGACCAGTCGTCCTGTTTCTCTCATTGTGATACTCATTTCAAAAATATTCGTTAGGAAGCTAACGATATTTAGTATAGGACTTATTAGTTTTATTGTCAAGCTTTTTTGAAAAAAGATTTGATTAGAAAAATAAGGGAATCTAAAATTTCCAAATTTTATAGAAGAAAGTTGTTTTAAGGAACAAATTTGGGTAGAAGTTGTGCTTTTAACCAAAATTTCACATAAATTACTTATTTAAATTTTATCTAAATACCACTTTATTTTAAGAATAAGTTAAGCTATAATGAAATTATTAAAAGGAAAGAGAGATGCCCTTATGAGTAATAACCAAACTCCTAATGACACCCCTAAGGATAAAACTAAAGTTCAAGCTTTCTTTGCGACAGTTAAAGAACGCTTTGCCAAACTGACTAAAACACAAAAGATTGTCTCTGGTATTGTAGGAGCAATTGTTGTGCTTGGTCTAATCGCTATTCCGCTAATTAAGCCACTGCAAGAAAAGCTTGCTTTGGCATCAATCGGAAGTTCACCTGTAAAGATTACGGTAAATTCTGCTGAAACGATCATTCCCTATGATGGTGATGAAGATTCAACCTACATTGCCTATAATGTGACCTTTGAAAATACAAGTAGTAAAAGCATGAATTTTACATCTGTTATTGAATTGGTTAATGATGAAGGTGAAGCTCTTTCACCTGAATATGTCTATGATTCAACTGAAAAGTTTGAAACCATTCAATCAGAAATTCTATCTATTGGAAAAAATAGAAAGTTCTAAAATGAAGTTAGCCAGTTGAAGGCATGAAAAAAACATCTCAGAGAGATATAATGTAGTCACCACAACACACACTAGAAGGACT
>NZ_JAFBEH010000077.1 GCF_016908645.1 Streptococcus loxodontisalivarius | reverse complement strand
ATTTCAGGAATCAGTGGAATTCCATTTGAGCCTCTTCGCTTTTTAGTTTTAAGGCTCAGACCTGAAACAGTCCACTGGACTGTTTCACTCTCAAATATTCCGAGTGTAAGAAATGCTTTTATATAAGCATTTCTTACACTTTCATCACGGCGGAAGTATCGGGTAAATGCCTAAGACAGTCTCCCAGACTGTCTTAGCACTCACGCTCGCATGAAATCGGAAACTCCATTTTAAACAAGCAGAGCTTTTGTATCCAATTTCGTTGAAAGTTAGGTTTGTCTACATTCTGAGCAAGGGAAAATCCCTCGCCTCCATGTTCTATTTAATCCATGGCATCTTCTAGTTTTCTTTGGATGCTGGCTAGGTCTGTTTCGAGACTGTCTTCCTTGATGGACCTAGTGATTAAGTAGTCTGCTTCTTCCATCAGGCTGGTGTATTGTTTAAATTTCAAGCTGGGCTCTGCCTGAGCTAAAATCTGATTGAGCTTACTTTGATTAAGGGCATTGTCTCCAAACTGATCACTCTGTAAGAGCTCTGCTGTCTTTTGACTGGTCATAACGCTGGTTAAAACTGAAGCGCCCTGCGATTGTTCAAAGAGGGATTGTTGTGTCTCTTGGTTGGCTGATAGGAGCTTAAGAAAGGCCCATGCCAACTCACTTTTTCGGCTTTTTGAAGAGATAGCAAGGAGCGATGTTCCCATCTGGCTATTTTCAACCTGACCAGACTTGGTCGGCATAGCAATGCAGGTCCATGAAAAGGTAGCATACTTGGAAACATGATAAGGGTAGGATTTATAGGTACGATATTCTGCCAGTGTCATCGGCATAAAGGCTACCTTTCCCTTATCAAAGTCACTGCTCGTAACCTTGTAAGAACCGTTGAGATCCTCTAGCTTACTGTACCATGATAGAGCCTGACGCATATCGCTAGTATTTAACTGCGCCTTGGTTCCTTTTTCGTTAAATAAGCTGAGCCCTTCAGCAGCAACTGCCTCCTGCCAGCTATAACCCACCGTCGCAAATTGATCCAACTGACCATCGCCATCTGTATCCTTACTTAGCTGCTGGCAGACCTTGTAAAACTCCTCCAAACTCCAAGTCCCATCAGGCAGGGCAATACCTTCCTTATCCAAGAGATCCTGATTAATACAGAGCAAGACAGGATTATTTTCAAATGGCAGAGCGTACTGCAATGAATCATAGGTCCCCGCCTCGTAACTAGCTGAATAATAGATGGACTTATCTAAATCACGACTGACAAAGGGATCGAGATTGGCTAGAGCACCTGTTGAAGCAAGGAGATTAAAGTCATTTTCAGGAACCATAAAGACATCAGGTTGTTCTCCCATGACCATCTGGTCTGATAACCAGTCCGAATAGTCATTCTTAGAAATACCAGATTCGTAGACCACCTCTACATTAGGATGTTCTTTTTCAAATCGAGCAATGGTTTCATCAAGTAGGTTATTATCCTGACCGCTGGGAACATCCCATGAGCTTCCGCTATAAACACCTATTCGGATGACCTGCTTGGCAAAGTAGGTCTGATAGATCATATAGCCGATACCTAGACAAGACAAGAGGCCTACTAGCAGGCAGGTGCTTCTAAATCGTTTCCTTTTTCTCATCATAATTCCTTGTCAAAACACCAGTCTGAACTGCCCAAATCGCCAGTTGTGTTCTATCGCGCAGCTGCAATTTAGACAGGATAAGTGAGAGGTAATTGCGAACAGTCCCTTCTGACAGAAAGAGCTTACTTGAGATTTCTTTATTAGAAAGCCCATGCCCTACCTCCTGAATAACTCTCCAATCTGTCTGAGACAGCTGCTCCACACCAGACAGGTCTACCTCAATACTGGACTGTGCATGACTGACCTGCGAAAAGAGACGAAAGACCTTAGCAGCAATATCAGGATTCAGCATGGCATTACCAGCATTGACCGTAATGATAGCCTGATGAAGATCCTCCATCGAAATCCCCTTCAAAATATAGCCTGAGGCTCCGTACTCTAAGGCACTAAAGATAAATTCATCATCATCGAAGGTTGTTAGGATAATAACCTTGGTTTCAGGTGATAGAGCTTTGACTGCCTTGGTGCAGACAACACCGTCCATCTCTGGCATCCGAATATCCATTAAAATAAGATCCACTGGACAGTCCTTTAGGCATTCTAAGACCTCTAGGCCATTTGAAGCTGTCGCAACTACCTCAATATCAGGGTAGGATGATAAAACAATTCGGATTGATTCACGAATCAACTCTTGATCATCTGCGATAAGCACTTTAATCATACGTCTTCTCCTTTACGTTTTGGGATGGTTATTCTCGTCTGAAAACCTTCTTCGCTAGCAAATGAAACTTGTCCTCCGATAATAGCCAACCTTTCCTGCATCTGGGTTAAGCCATAACCGTAGACCAAGTCATCACAGCCCTGCCCATTGTCCTCAATAAAAATCTGATAGTTGTCCCTTGAGCTGTCGCTGGTCATCTCAATCGTCACTTCACTAGCATGACCATGCCGTAAAGAATTTGTCACCGACTCCTGAATAACACGAAAAACGACATCCTCTCTGGTAATATCCAGGTCCACCTGATCCCAATCATAGCTGAAATGCACCTGCAATTTTGAAAGGTTTTCATAATCAGCAATCATCTTGAGCAAGGCTTCCTTAAGACTTCCCTTCTCCAGAGCACCTGGTCTTAGCTTCTCAAGAGAGCGTCTCACATCTTGAATCCCTTCCCTAACCACGACAGAAATATTCTGTAACTGTTCCTTGGCATGACTTGGATTAAGGTCTATCAGAACTCGAACGGCATCGATACCTGCTGAGATTCCAGTCAAGGCATGCCCCAGCGTATCGTGGATTTCTCTTGCAATCCGCTTTCTCTCGCGGTCTTCAGCCATTTTTTCAGCTAAGGAAACATAGTCTGTCAATTCCTTATTAGCACGATCAGCCATCCTTAGCTCTTCTTCAATCTTATGATTTTCAGACACCGAGTAGATGACAAAAGCCACCAAGGAAACCAGAAAGACTACCATATTGATAATACCCAGAAAATTCTTGATAAAGGTCAAGATGAGACGGGCAGATGCTGGTAGAAATGCCAAATAAATAGACAGAGAAGGCAGCTTAATCATCAGAGACAGGAGATCAAAGTTGGTCAGCAAAATCAAGCCAAAACTGACAGCGATAAACCAAAACCAAGTCTTTTGACTGCGCAGCTGGTAAAAATCAGTATAGCTATAAAAAATATCTGAGAAAACCAACAAAATCAAACCATTGTAGGAATACTGCAAGGAAACAAAGGTCAGCAACAGAAAGAAAACTTCCAGAAATGCCAACCAATCATAGTGTCCCTGCCAGCGATTGACCAAATGCTGTCTGAGATAGATAGTCATCAAGAGTCCTGCTAAAAAACTGAGACTTGACCAGTAAACAAAAACTGGCGATTGAGGAAGAATAGGAAGATTCTCCAGAAGTCTGTGACTCTGATTGGTCGCTAGGATATACTTGCTGGCAAAGAGATAAATCGAGGCGTTGAGGAGGACCGCCAAACTATTAATGAGGACGAGCAGGTGCTTGGTCCATCTGGCATAGGCTTCATAACTTTTTGCATTCATTATTGCCACCCCGCTGTATCATATTGGCTGATATTATCCTTATCAATCAGAGCTACCTCAATCACTTTCTGACTTGGGTAAGACTTGCCTGACGCAAGTTGATAGCTGGCTTCAAGTGCAGCTTTTCCCATATCATAAGGAGATTGAGCCACCGTCGCCTTGGCTGCAGCTGTCGTTTCAATAAGGGCCTTCATATTAGGAGAGCCGTCAATTCCATAGACTCCTACTGTATCTAGTCCTGCTTGATCCAGAGCCGCAAGAGCTCCCATGGCTGCCTGATCATTGAGTGCCATAACAGTATCAAAAGAGACACCAGATGCTATAACTTCCTGCACAGCTGGAAGAGCAAGCTCTGTCTGCCCTAGGACATCACGACGAGCGACCACCTGATAAGAAGGGTGCCCAGCTATTGTCTCCAAAAAACCTCGGATACGATCTGCCCCTGACACCGCCGACTCATGCTCCAAAAGCAAAATCTTAGCCGACGTCTTATCCCGCATCAGCTGCTCGGCACAGAGTACGCCAGCCTGATAATTGTCGGACAAAATCGTACTATCCACAAAGTCAGCCCCCTGAATCTGGCTGTCCACCACCACAATCTTGATACCCTGACGCTTGGCTTTCTTTAGTTTTTTGATAATGGCAGAGCTATTACGATCAACGGGATTGATAATGATGACCGCAACCTTTTCCTGAATGAAGTAGTCAATCTGCTGAGCCTGTTTAGCAGCATCCAAACCAGGATCGCGTGTTAGAAGAATATCTGAATTCTCAGACACTTCCTGTTCAATTTCTTCATTCAAAGTCTTGTAAAAGTCATTATTCATGGTCATATAGGTCGCCCCTATCTTGAGCTGATGAGGTAGCAAATTTCCCTCTTGGTAAAAGAGAAAAAGTCCCAGTCCCAACAGGACAAAAACTATACAGGAAACCAGTAAAAACCAGTATCTTTTCAACCTCTCCATCGCTTCTCCTCTCTGAAAGCCAAACCAGAAAACATTTCTTTCAGTATAGCATTTTTTGAAAGGGGTTTCCATGTTATTTCTAATATTTTTGTCATCAAAAAAATCCGAAGCTAATAGCTCCAGATTCTTGGCTCTATAATTTCTGTAGTGGGTAAATCCACCAAGGAGATTGTAGGGCTTTTTGAATGTAGAAAAAAAGTCCCACATGACTTATAATGAAAAG
>NZ_JAFBEH010000076.1 GCF_016908645.1 Streptococcus loxodontisalivarius | reverse complement strand
AAGACCTTTGAAAACTGAACAAGAAACCAAGTGCAGGGTTATGATAGAAATTATAACCTGTCAATTTACAAGAATAAATCGTCAGACGACGAGAATGAGTGAAAGCTCAAACTTTTTAATGAGAGTTTGATCCTGGCTCAGGACGAACGCTGGCGGCGTGCCTAATACATGCAAGTAGAACGCTGAATTCCGGTACTTGTACTGGAAGGAAGAGTTGCGAACGGGTGAGTAACGCGTAGGTAACCTACCTTGTAGCGGGGGATAACTATTGGAAACGATAGCTAATACCGCATAACAGTTGATAACTCATGTTATTAACTTGAAAGGGGCAACTGCTCCACTACAAGATGGACCTGCGTTGTATTAGCTAGTTGGTGAGGTAACGGCTCACCAAGGCGACGATACATAGCCGACCTGAGAGGGTGATCGGCCACACTGGGACTGAGACACGGCCCAGACTCCTACGGGAGGCAGCAGTAGGGAATCTTCGGCAATGGGGGCAACCCTGACCGAGCAACGCCGCGTGAGTGAAGAAGGTTTTCGGATCGTAAAGCTCTGTTGTTAGAGAAGAACGTTGATGAGAGTGGAAAGTTCATCAAGTGACGGTAACTAACCAGAAAGGGACGGCTAACTACGTGCCAGCAGCCGCGGTAATACGTAGGTCCCGAGCGTTGTCCGGATTTATTGGGCGTAAAGCGAGCGCAGGCGGTTTGATAAGTCTGAAGTTAAAGGCAGTGGCTCAACCATTGTTCGCTTTGGAAACTGTCAAACTTGAGTGCAGAAGGGGAGAGTGGAATTCCATGTGTAGCGGTGAAATGCGTAGATATATGGAGGAACACCGGTGGCGAAAGCGGCTCTCTGGTCTGTAACTGACGCTGAGGCTCGAAAGCGTGGGGAGCGAACAGGATTAGATACCCTGGTAGTCCACGCCGTAAACGATGAGTGCTAGGTGTTGGGTCCTTTCCGGGATTCAGTGCCGCAGCTAACGCATTAAGCACTCCGCCTGGGGAGTACGACCGCAAGGTTGAAACTCAAAGGAATTGACGGGGGCCCGCACAAGCGGTGGAGCATGTGGTTTAATTCGAAGCAACGCGAAGAACCTTACCAGGTCTTGACATCCCGATGCTATTCCTAGAGATAGGAAGTTTCTTCGGAACATCGGTGACAGGTGGTGCATGGTTGTCGTCAGCTCGTGTCGTGAGATGTTGGGTTAAGTCCCGCAACGAGCGCAACCCCTATTGTTAGTTGCCATCATTAAGTTGGGCACTCTAGCGAGACTGCCGGTAATAAACCGGAGGAAGGTGGGGATGACGTCAAATCATCATGCCCCTTATGACCTGGGCTACACACGTGCTACAATGGTTGGTACAACGAGTCGCAAGCCGGTGACGGCAAGCTAATCTCTTAAAGCCAATCTCAGTTCGGATTGTAGGCTGCAACTCGCCTACATGAAGTCGGAATCGCTAGTAATCGCGGATCAGCACGCCGCGGTGAATACGTTCCCGGGCCTTGTACACACCGCCCGTCACACCACGAGAGTTTGTAACACCCGAAGTCGGTGAGGTAACCTTTTAGGAGCCAGCCGCCTAAGGTGGGATAGATGATTGGGGTGAAGTCGTAACAAGGTAGCCGTATCGGAAGGTGCGGCTGGATCACCTCCTTTCTAAGGAAAAACGGAATGCACTGGAATCTTGTTTAGTTTTGAGAGGTCTTGTGGGGCCTTAGCTCAGCTGGGAGAGCGCCTGCTTTGCACGCAGGAGGTCAGCGGTTCGATCCCGCTAGGCTCCATTGAATCGAAAGATTCAAGTATTGTCCATTGAAAATTGAATATCTATATCAAATTCCACAATCAGAAATGATTGAGAATAGTAACAAGAAAATAAACCGAAAACGCTGTGAATATTTAATGAGTTTTCTAGTTTAAAAAAACTAGGTTAATAAGGTTAAGTTAATAAGGGCGCACGGTGGATGCCTTGGCACTAGAAGCCGATGAAGGACGTGACTAACGACGAAATGCTTTGGGGAGTTGTAAGTAAACTTTGATCCAGAGATGTCCGAATGGGGGAACCCGGCAGCTAATGGCTGTCATCCATAACTGTTAAGGTTATGAGAAGGAAGACGCAGTGAACTGAAACATCTAAGTAGCTGCAGGAAGAGAAAGCAAAAGCGATTGCCTTAGTAGCGGCGAGCGAAACGGCAAGAGGGCAAACCGAAGAGTTTACTCTTCGGGGTTGTAGGACTGCAACGTGGACTTAAAGATTATAGGAGAATTACCTGGGAAGGTAAGCCAAAGAGAGTAATAGCCTCGTATCTGAAATAGTCTTTATACCTAGCAGTATCCTGAGTACGGCGAGACACGAGAAATCTCGTCGGAAGCTGGGAGGACCATCTCCCAACCCTAAATACTCTCTAGTGACCGATAGTGAACCAGTACCGTGAGGGAAAGGTGAAAAGCACCCCGGGAGGGGAGTGAAATAGAACCTGAAACCGTGTGCCTACAACAAGTTCGAGCCCGTTAATGGGTGAGAGCGTGCCTTTTGTAGAATGAACCGGCGAGTTACGATATGATGCGAGGTTAAGTTGAAGAGACGGAGCCGTAGGGAAACCGAGTCTTAATAGGGCGAATTAGTATTATGTCGTAGACCCGAAACCATGTGACCTACCCATGAGCAGGATGAAGGTGCGGTAAGACGCACTGGAGGTCCGAACCAGGGCACGTTGAAAAGTGCTTGGATGACTTGTGGGTAGCGGAGAAATTCCAAACGAACTTGGAGATAGCTGGTTCTCTCCGAAATAGCTTTAGGGCTAGCGTCGATGTTAAGTCTCTTGGAGGTAGAGCACTGTTTGGGTGAGGGGTCCATCCCGGATTACCAATCTCAGATAAACTCCGAATGCCAACGAGATATAATCGGCAGTCAGACTGCGAGTGCTAAGATCCGTAGTCGAAAGGGAAACAGCCCAGACCACCAGCTAAGGTCCCAAAATATATGTTAAGTGGAAAAGGATGTGGGGTTGCACAGACAACTAGGATGTTAGCTTAGAAGCAGCTATTCATTCAAAGAGTGCGTAATAGCTCACTAGTCGAGTGACCCTGCGCCGAAAATGTACCGGGGCTAAAACATATTACCGAAGCTGTGGATCCCTTAGGGGATGGTAGGAGAGCGTTCTATGGGTGATGAAGGTGTACCGTGAGGAGCGCTGGAACGCATAGAAGTGAGAATGCCGGTATGAGTAGCGAAAGACAGGTGAGAATCCTGTCCACCGTAAGACTAAGGTTTCCAGGGGAAGGCTCGTCCGCCCTGGGTTAGTCGGGACCTAAGGAGAGACCGAAAGGTGTATCCGATGGACAACAGGTTGATATTCCTGTACTAGAGTATATAGTGATGGAGGGACGCAGTAGGCTAACTAAACCAGACGATTGGAAGTGTCTGGCCAAGCAGTGAGGTGTGATATGAGTCAAATGCTTGTATCTATAACATTGAGCTGTGATGGGGAACGAAATTTTAGTAGGAAGTTAGTGATGTCACACTGCCAAGAAAAGCTTCTAGCGTTAATTATACTCTACCCGTACCGCAAACCGACACAGGTAGTCGAGGCGAGTAGCCTCAGGTGAGCGAGAGAACTCTCGTTAAGGAACTCGGCAAAATGACCCCGTAACTTCGGGAGAAGGGGTGCTGACTTTAAGTCAGCCGCAGTGAATAGGCCCAAGCAACTGTTTATCAAAAACACAGCTCTCTGCTAAATCGTAAGATGATGTATAGGGGGTGACGCCTGCCCGGTGCTGGAAGGTTAAGAGGAGCGCTTAGCATTAGCGAAGGTGTGAATTGAAGCCCCAGTAAACGGCGGCCGTAACTATAACGGTCCTAAGGTAGCGAAATTCCTTGTCGGGTAAGTTCCGACCCGCACGAAAGGCGTAATGATTTGGGCACTGTCTCAACGAGAGACTCGGTGAAATTTTAGTACCTGTGAAGATGCAGGTTACCCGCGACAGGACGGAAAGACCCCATGGAGCTTTACTGCAGTTTGATATTGAGTATCTGTACCACATGTACAGGATAGGTAGGAGCCTATGAGATCGGGACGCCAGTTTCGATGGAGGCGTTGTTGGGATACTACCCTTGTGTTATGGCTACTCTAACCTAGATAGGTTATCCCTATCGGAGACAGTGTCTGACGGGCAGTTTGACTGGGGCGGTCGCCTCCTAAAAGGTAACGGAGGCGCCCAAAGGTTCCCTCAGAATGGTTGGAAATCATTCGCAGAGTGTAAAGGTATAAGGGAGCTTGACTGCGAGAGCTACAACTCGAGCAGGGACGAAAGTCGGGCTTAGTGATCCGGTGGTTCCGCATGGAAGGGCCATCGCTCAACGGATAAAAGCTACCCTGGGGATAACAGGCTTATCTCCCCCAAGAGTTCACATCGACGGGGAGGTTTGGCACCTCGATGTCGGCTCGTCGCATCCTGGGGCTGTAGTCGGTCCCAAGGGTTGGGCTGTTCGCCCATTAAAGCGGCACGCGAGCTGGGTTCAGAACGTCGTGAGACAGTTCGGTCCCTATCCGTCGCGGGCGTAGGAAATTTGAGAGGATCTGCTCCTAGTACGAGAGGACCAGAGTGGACTTACCGCTGGTGTACCAGTTGTCTTGCCAAAGGCATCGCTGGGTAGCTATGTAGGGAAGGGATAAGCGCTGAAAGCATCTAAGTGCGAAGCCCACCTCAAGATGAGATTTCCCATGATTTTATATCAGTAAGAGCCCTGAGAGATGATCAGGTTGATAGGTTAGAAGTGGAAGTGTGGTGACACATGTAGCGGACTAATACTAATAGCTCGAGGACTTATCCAAAATGAAACCAGTCAAGATATTGACAGCGTAGAGGTTTCTTGTTAGAATATAGATATTCAATTTTGAGTTGATAATACTCAATAGTTAAGTGACGATAGCCTAGGAGATACACCTGTTCCCATGCCGAACACAGAAGTTAAGACCTAGAACGCCTGATGTAGTTGGGGGTTGCCCCCTGTTAGATATGGAAGTCGCTTAGC
>NZ_JAFBEH010000075.1 GCF_016908645.1 Streptococcus loxodontisalivarius | reverse complement strand
AATTATAAACCATGACATTGGAAAACGAGCATCTCCGACTGCGGAAGTGCTCGTTTTTTTCTATTCTGAAGCTAGTTTTTGCCCAGCCTCTTTTTGTTTTCTTTTAACGGATAGGTCCAATGGTGTGAATGCTGTCTTGTCTCTTCTTCTTGACGTTTGCTTTTCATCTTCTTTTGATGTTTGATGAGCAGGAATAGGGCAAGGAGGAGTAGGGTCCAACTGACTAGGAGGATTCTGAGAGGATGGTTATTGGGATTGTCCTCGTCAGCCAATCGAAATGATATTATTGATAAGCCAAGGACAAGCATACCTAGGCTGGAAATCAGAGATAGGGTCAGTAGTCTGACCTTTCTCTTAGATGTTTTGACAGATTTGACCATAAGAACTCCTTTGGTTCAGTCTACTGATTTTAGCTTAAGCTTTTCTAAAAAAATCCAGCTCTGCCATTTCCCAAAAGAGCGAAAATCAAAAAAATGTGGTAAAATAAAGTTTATTTCATCATACTAGGAGATAGGAAACATGCATGAGAAAGACTTGAAAAAAGTATTGAGCAATCTGCGCCAAAAATACGTAGAACGTCCAGCAGATAGCCAGGAGACGGTTGATCAGGAGACACTGTCTTCTCGAAAAATCGCTAAAATCAAGCAAAAAATGGTTGGTCTGGAGATGGAACGTTGTCAGTTGATGATGGACCGTGCAGACTTGACATCTGTGGATGAGAAGATTGCTAAACAAAAGTCTCTTTATAAGAAGTGTTGTCAAAAGGTAGAATCAAGGGGGTAAAAAGTGGAGCATCTCTTGCTTTATCTAATTGTCTTCCTCTTGTTGCTGGCTTTTTCCAATGTTCTTAATCGACTCTTCACCAGAATTCCTCTACCTCTAGTTCAGGTTGCCTTGGGGATTGGTGTTGGTTTGGTGGCTAGGCATCATCATTTTTCTTTTGATTCAGACCTCTTTTTGGCTCTGGTCATTGGTCCTCTCCTCTTTCGAGAGGCAGCGGAAAGCAATGTCACTAGTATTCTGAAAAACTGGCATCTTATCACTTTTTTGATTTTTCCAGTTGTCTTTATGACCACGCTGGGGATTGGTTTTGTGGGACACAGTATTTTAGGCATTATTCCTTTGGCTGCCTTTCTTGCCATTGGAGCTGCTCTGGGGCCAACTGACTTGGTTGCCTTTGCTTCTTTGTCTGGTCGCTTTGCTTTTCCCAAAAAAGTGGAAAATATCCTTAAGGGAGAAGGGCTTCTCAACGATGCCTCGGGTCTAGTTGCCTTTCAGGTAGCTGTCACTGCCCTATCGACTGGACAGTTCTCGCTGGGTCAAGCCAGTTGGTCGCTTCTCTTGTCCATCATGGGTGGTCTACTAATGGGCTTTTTGACGGCAATTTTGCAGCGCTACGCTCTTCGCGTTCTGTCTGATTTCAAGGTTATTGATATCGCTTCGGTTCTGCTTCTAGAGCTGAGCCTACCTCTGGTTACCTTTTTCTTGGCTGAGGAGATTCATGCCTCTGGCATTATCGCAGTAGTGGTTGCAGGGATAATGAATGCAGCGCGCTTCAAGAAGATTACCCTATTTGCTGCTCAGGTTGATACTGTCACAGAGACAGTCTGGGAAACGGTGACCTTCATTCTCAATGGACTGGTTTTCTTGATTCTTGGGGTAGAATTGGCTCAGTTGTCAGGTCCGATTTTTGCCAGTCCACTTTATGATAATCTGGAACTGATTGGCATTATCATAAGTTTGACAGTTCTTCTTTTTGTTATCAGATGGGCCATGATTTGGTTTTATTTCTTGATTTCCAAGAGACTCTTAACCAAGCCACTGAGAGAATATGCCAATGATATTTTGACCTTGACCTTTTCAGGTGTTAAGGGAACTGTTTCAGTTGCGACGATCTTGCTCTTGCCAACGAATCTGGAAGAAGATGTCTATGCTTTGATTTTGTTTGTGGTGGCAGGGGTGACTCTGGTCAGCTTCCTGACTGGTATTGTGATACTGCCTAGACTAGCTCAGCCTAAGAAAAATCAGGTTGATAATAAGATGCAGATTGCCATCTTGAATGAAGTTCTTCTATTATTGGAAGATGACCTTCAGGAAGCTAGTCAGAAAGCACCAATCTATGCGGCTATCGATAATTATCATGGACGGATTGAGCAGCTGATCCTCAAACAAGAAGATCAGCAGATCCAAAAAGATTTGGCTGATTTGCAGATGTTGGTCCTTTCGATTGAAAGTGATGGTCTGGAAAAGGCCTTTGAAGACGGTCGTATACAGGACAAGGGTTATCACCTTTACCAGCAGTATTTGAGAAATTTGGAACACAATATCAATCGCACAGCTGTTTCTCAGTTGCGTTATAGTTTGATTGTTTTCCTACGTTTCGTGAGACGCTGCTGGCATTATCTGATCTTGATCGGTTTTATTTTCAAGAAGAATGTCAAACCTCGTGATTTTGTTGAGTCTGAGCGTGAGGAGATTATCGATCTCTATCTGGCTAATACAGAAATCATTCTAGAAAGTTTCTTCAACCTCAAATCTGTCTATAATCCGAGTTTGATTGAGTTCTTGCAGGATTCGAGATTGCGTGAGGCTGAGATTATCGGTACAGGGGTCTTTATCGAGCGTGTTATTGCGCGTGCTAAGCCAACCAATATCGATGAAATGCTGCGCGGCTATTATTTGGAGCGTAAGCTGATTTCAGAATACGAAGCGGAAGAACTGATTAGTCACCGCTACGCCAAACGACTCCGCCGTGAGGTTAATGAGTTGGAATCTTATTCCCTCAAAGACAATCTTAATAGCCTACCATACGATGTCATGCGTTATACAAGAAGAACATAGAAAAAGTCTAGGACGGTGTCCTAGACTTTTTGGTTAAGAGTAGTCATAGCTCAAAGTGATTATATTAGGATGTATCTGTTTATGATATAATACTAACTAGGAAAAGTTTAACCATTGGAGGTTTATGACTTGAAAAGTTTTTTGAAGGAAAATTGGAATAATATACTTATTGTTTCATGGACATTATTTTTTATTAATAAAACAATTCATTTATCTAGTATGCTTTTATACTCTATAGGAGTTAGTTGGAACATTACTGTTTTCTATTATAAATTGGTGTTTTATTTACTTTCAATATTGACCGTGGGTACTATATTAATAAAATGTTGCTTAAGTAAAAAAGAAAAAGAGAAGAAATTTGAACTACTTGATAGAGAAAAGTACGGAGAGTATGATAATAAAGATTACCATATTAAGTTGAAGGAGTTCTTAAATGATGAAGGAGACTCTAATAAATACTCTGATTCTCAAAAAAATGTCTTTTGGCTTGATGGTCCTTGGGGAGTTGGGAAGACACGTTTTATTGACACATTTTTTAGTTATGGAAACAATAAGACTAATCATTTGTATAAAATCTCCTGTTTTGGGTTAAAGACAAGGGAAAATTTAGAATCTGAATTGAAAAAAACTATTGAAGAAAAAACAATTATGTCAATACTAAAAAAGATCCCATTAATAGGTGATATTTTTAGTGTAGTAAGTGAAATTTCAGGAATAAATTATATAAAAAGTGGTTCGATTATAATTTTTGATGATATTGAGAGAACTGCATATTATGATGAGAATAGTAGTTCCTCTCTAGAAGAGTTTAATGCAATTTTTAGCTTTATTGATTATATTTCTTCAAAGTTCACAATAAAAGTAGTAGTACTATATAATTCAGAATTGACACCAAAGGATGAATTTTTATGGTCGAAATTTAAAGTAAATAAGTATAAAATGGACATTACACTTGATAAGTTACAATCTGTTTTTGAAAAGAATTTTAGCGAGAAAAAAGATACTGATTCATATAGTTTTTTATATTATTATTATAAATTTCTTATAGTGAGTGATTGCAAGGTGAATTTTAGAGAAATTCATTCAAAATTTGATGTACTAGATAGTGCTCAAGATAAAAAACAGATATCAGATGGGGTTGTTTCGATCTTGAATGAATTGTTAATTGATAGTATTGGATTACGATATAGCATAAATAACAGTTATTACTATACTGATTACGCTTTTTTTAATTCCAGAGTAGACTTTCATTCTATAATTGATCCCAATTCAGTGGAAAATTCTGAAGATTTTATGAACATATTTGAAGTGTTGAGGAATTGGGAAATTAACGATACTAAAGTCTTCAAAAAAATGAAATTAGATTTTAAAGATTATTCGAATAGAATTGTCTATGATGACCTACTACTAGATGATCTGCCACCAGAAGACTTTGAGAGTCAATTTAAACTTTCTGACTTTATTTTTATTGGTTTTGAGTTTTTGCTTTCTTATTTTTCTTTCTTAAAAAATTGGGCAAAGGCTGTTAAGGCAACGAGGGCGATTCCCATAAGGACGCCTTTTCCGAGATTGTTGAGATAGAGTGTCCAAGTGAATTTTTCTTTTGAATAGAGGTCGAGCAGAGTCATAAAGAAGGGAAAGCCTAGGACAAACATATAGAGATAGTAGCTGGAAAGTCGGATAAAGCCAGCTCTGCCATTTTTCGTAAGTCTAAAAGCCTCCTGTTGGAAAATCGTCTGAATCAGATAGACGACCAAAAAGCCTAGAACAAAGAAGATGTAGGTCAGGCAGATGATAAGGACAAATGCTAGTGCCTGGGTCTGCTTGAAGATGTGGTAGGCTACAAGAAGCAAGAGCAAAAGTAGAGATGATCTGAGAAGTTTGGTGAATTTTTTCTGTGCCTGTCTGATTTTACCTTCGTCCAAGGGTTGGCTGTCGGCAAGCAGGTACCAGTTTAAAAATGATTCGAGTATCTTGGTCATAAAACCTCCTAAAGAATTGACTTGTTTTTAGTTTAGCACAAATGCTGGCGCATGGAAATCTTTTTAGATAAATGCTGGTAAGTGAGATCTGTCTGTTTGAGATTTTTTCAAAGGCATTTAGCCCTAAAAAGTGTATAATGGCAGTAATCTTAAAAAACATACTAAGATTAGTAGTGAGGAAATCTCCGACGGGAGAGAGTACTCACTACTTTTTCTTTATGCTAAAGTAGAGGTGTCTTGTTAAGT
>NZ_JAFBEH010000074.1 GCF_016908645.1 Streptococcus loxodontisalivarius | reverse complement strand
AAGTCAGTAAAGTCTTATGCTCTATCATTGTAACACCTTATCAAAATTTTTCAATATAAGGTGTTGTTTTTGCATGCACTTTTTTACTAATCCAGTAATAAAAATAAGACAATAACCACGTAACGGCTACTGTCTTGATATTATTTTTGGGCTTAAAGCATTGATATACTTGACAAATGGTAGAAAATTATAGAGCCTATTTTTCTTGAAAGGACTCTAGGGATTTTGTGGATTGATGAAGTTGTTTTATTTTTGAAAAAGGGCTTCGCTTTCACTAAAGTATGATATAATAGAAATAATCTGAAAATTTTGTCAAATAAGCGAGGGGAAAAGATGATTACAGCAAAAGATGTTGTTAAGGCTAATGATGTGCTCAAGACAGTTGTCGAACGTACACCCTTAGATTTTGACCGTTATCTCTCTGAAAAATATGGAGCGACGGTTTATTTAAAACGTGAAAATATGCAGAAAGTACGTTCATTTAAGATTCGTGGAGCCTATTATGCTATTTCACAATTGAGTGATGAGGAGAAGGCGCGCGGAGTTGTCTGTGCTTCTGCGGGTAACCATGCACAAGGTGTGGCCTTTACTTGTAATGAGATGAAGATTCCTGCAACTATCTTTATGCCAGTAACAACACCACAGCAAAAAATTGGTCAGGTTCAATTCTTTGGTGGTAGCTTTGTGACGATCAAATTGGTAGGTGATACTTTTGATGCGTCAGCTCAGGCTGCTCAAGAATTTACCAAGGCAGAAGGTATGACCTTCATCGATCCGTTTGATGATTTCAATGTTCAGGCTGGACAAGGTACGGTTGCCTATGAGATTTATGAACAAGCTCAAGCAGAGGGCGTTAGCTTTGATAGTATTTTTGTACCAGTCGGTGGCGGTGGCCTGATTTCTGGTGTCTCTACTTACATCAAGGATTGTGCTCCTGAAATTGAGGTGATTGGTGTCGAAGCTAGCGGTGCTAGAAGCATGCGCGCAGCATTTGACAAGGGACATCCTGTCAAATTGGAAGAAATCGATAAGTTTGCAGATGGTATTGCGGTGCAAAAAGTGGGTAGCAATACTTATGAGGTTGCCCGTAAGAATGTCGATCGTCTAGTTGGTGTAGATGAAGGTCTGATTTCAGAAACCTTGATTGATATGTACTCTAAGCAGGGGATTATCGCAGAGCCTGCGGGTGCAGCCTCAATCGCTGCGCTGGAAGTCATGAAGGAAGAGATTGCTGGTAAAACAGTCGTTTGCATTATCTCAGGTGGTAATAATGACATTAACCGTATGCCTGAAATGGAAGAACGTGCCCTTATCTACGATGGTGTAAAACACTACTTTGTAGTTAATTTCCCACAACGTCCAGGAGCCCTTCGTGAGTTTGTAAATGATATCTTGGGACCAAATGATGATATCACACGTTTCGAGTATATTAAGCGTGCCAACAAGGGAACAGGTCCAGTTCTAATAGGTGTGACTCTAGGTGATAAAAATGACTATGCTGGCCTTATTGACCGCCTATCAGCCTTTGACCCAGGCTACATCAACCTCCATGGAAATGAAACACTTTATAATATGTTGGTATGACAAAACGAGTTGGTTTTCCAACTCGTTTTTAGTGTATTCTATTTTTGATAAAGCTGCGCAGGCCGATGCTCCCAAGAAAGCTTCCTAGGATAAAACTTATGGTATTAGCAGTGACGTCACCAAGGTCGAAGATTCCTAGTGAGAAGTGGTACTGGCACCATTCGACTGCTAGGATGAAGATAAGAAAGCTAGCTGTGCTCCATTTTTTCATAGGAAAAAGAAAGCCGAGAGGCAGAAACATGATAAGGTTCATGATGGGAACAAAGCGACTTCCGGATAGGATGTCATTGACGAAAGAGAAGGGATTGAATGAAATCCCTTGTGTGCCAATGTCTTTAAGAAAGAGCAGGTAGACTAAGCTAAGAGCATAGAGGATATAGAGGATGATAATGGCAGAGCGATAAAGTCGTCCAGTTACCATAAAACGGATACAGACGTAGCCAAAATAGGTCATCATCAGAATAATTGCCAGATTGAGCAAAAAGGCGAAAAACATTCCATAATTAGAAATATAATGGCTGTAAGGAATCAGGAAGTAGCTATAAAAAAGAGTAGATAGGATAAAAGAAATCACAGCACTTGCTAGGCGCCAGGAGTTCTTGATTTTTGGATCGTGTTTATACATACCTATAGTATATCAGAAATCACTTAAGCTTACTTTAAAGAAAGACCCAAAAAAGCCACCTGACTTGTCCAGAATCAGGTGGCTCCTTCTTAAAAAATGGAGTGTGCGATTTAATTATTTGGAATGACGCTTGTAGTCATGAATAATTTTGAGAGCACGTTTACGTGTCTTGATGTTAGGGCTTTTCAAGCGTCGATAAGCGCTTGCTAGGTCTGTTTTCTCAGCCATACTACCTCCTGTAATCCTACTTTTTCTAACCATCTGCTAAGAGCCGCCTTCCTGTCGCCTAGATTCAGGACTAGTCTTTTTCTAAATCTAGTAGGTGCCTGCAGATGGTTTGAGAGTTTAGAGTGCTTGTTAACGTCAACAAAGATATAGTGGATTGAATAAAGGTTAGGACGTCGTTAAGTCGCTTCGATGAACGTCAGTTCTATCTTCAGCTCCTTGCCTAGTCCTATTCCTTTCTCAATCCACTATAGTATAACACAAAATACTTAACCGGTAAAGTATTTTGTCAAAAGAAACCAGACTAGTTTGATTTAGTCTGGTTTGGCTGTTATCCAAGGAAGCGTTGTAGGAATTCTTTGGTACGTGCTTCTTGGGGATTTTCAAAGATTTGTTGAGGGCTACCTTCTTCAGCGATAACTCCCTTGTCCATGAAGATGACACGGTCTGAGACGTCGCGGGCAAACTCCATTTCATGGGTAACGATAATCATGGTCAAACCTGATTTAGCTAAATCTTGCATGGTTTTAAGGACCTCTGATACCATTTCTGGGTCAAGGGCTGATGTTGGCTCATCAAAGAGAATAGCTTCTGGATTGACAGAGAGGGCACGAGCGATAGCGACACGCTGTTTTTGTCCACCTGAGAGCTGGCTTGGTTTAGCCTTCCAGTATTGTTCTCCCATACCGACCTTATTGAGGTTTTCTTTAGCGATTTTTTCAGCTTCAGAGCGGTCACGTTTGAGGACGGTTGTTTGAGCAACGATAGCATTTTCAAGAACGTTGAGGTTGTTGAAAAGGTTGAAGGATTGGAAAACCATACCGAGTTTTTCACGGTAGGTCGTCAAGTCATATCCTTTTTCAAGAACGTTTTGTCCATGGTAGAGGATTTGTCCTTCAGTTGGAATTTCCAAAAGGTTGATTGAACGAAGGAAGGTTGATTTCCCTGAACCAGATGAACCGATAATAGAGATAACCTCACCTTTTTTGACATCGATAGAGATGTCTTTGAGGACTTCATTTTTACCGAAGGACTTTTTCAAATGTTTAATTTCTAAAATAGTATCAGTCATATCAATGAACTCCTTGTGTGTAATTATCTTGGTCAAAGCGGCGCTCTACATAACGCAAGATACGTGTTACCGTAAAGGTAAGGACGAAGTAGATAGCTGCGATAACGAAGAAGGTTTGGAAGTATTGGTAGGTCTGTGTTGCAACCGTATTTCCTGAGAAGTAGAGTTCGACTACAGAGATAACGTTAAGAACTGACGTATCCTTGATGTTGATGACGAATTCATTACCAGTTGCAGGAAGGATATTGCGGACAACCTGAGGAATAACAACCTTGCGCATGGTCTGACCGTGGGTAAATCCAAGGGCAGTTGCGGCTTCAAATTGTCCCTTATCAACAGCGAAGATACCACCACGAACGATTTCACTCATGTAGGCACCTGTGTTGATTGAAACGATGAAGATGGCTGCAAGCGTACGGTCAATACTGATACCGAAGGCTTGGGCAGTACCATAGTAGATAACCATGGCTTGTACAATCATAGGTGTTCCACGGAAGATTTCAATATAGATATTGAGGAACCAACCGAAGAGTTTTTGGAGAATAGCTAGCGCTTTGTTAGCAGCACGAGGTGCTGTGCGGTAGACACCGATAAGAAGTCCGATAATGGTTCCGACAACGGTACCGATAATCGAAATCAAGAGGGTCATTCCAGTTCCTTTGAGGAACTGTTGCCAGTTGTTGGTCAAGATTGTCCACATTTGAGTGAAGAAGTTGCTATTAGCTGATGTGTCATCTTCCTCTTCAAGTGGTTGGGCATCAATCATCTCATCCATCAGTTTGAGGCGGTCATCAGCTGAGATGGTTGCAAGCACTGCATTGACTTTAGCAAGTGTCTCTGTATCATCCTTACGAAGACCAACTGCGATAGCAGTATCAGACTCAGATGTTGTAAATCCTTTTCCGTCTTCAAAGGCAATCATCTTGAGTTTTTTGTTGGCTTTCTCAGCTGAAGTCGCATCTGGGCGTTCTGAGATGTAGCCGTCGATGATACCTGAGTCAACTGCTTGACGCATTTGGTTGAAGTCACCCATGGCAGTCTCTTTAGTTGCTCCTGGGATTTGGTCAATCAAATCATAGAGGTAAACACCTTGCTGGGCTGTCAATTTAGCTCCTTTAAAGTCAGCTAGGCTAGTAGCGTCAGCGTAGTCACCATCAGCAGAGACAACGATAACAGGATATGATGTGTAGTAGGCATCTGAGAAGGCAATCTCTTGTTTGCGTTCGTCAGTTGGGCTCATACCAGCAGCAATCATATCAATCTTGCCTGATGTGAGGGCAGGAATCAATCCTGTCCAAGAGGTTTTAACGACAAGAAGTTCTTTACCGAGGCTGTCAGCGATTTTTTTAGCAATCTGAACGTCGTAACCGTTAGCGTACTGGTCGCTACCTTCGATAGGAACAGCACCATTAGAGTCGTCGTCTTGTGTCCAGTTGAAAGGTGCATAGGCTGCTTCCATTCCGACACGGAGGTATTGGTCTGCTTGAGCACTCGTTACTCCTGCAAAGAGTAAAAGGAGTGCAGCGAAGCAGGTTAGTAATATCTTTTTCATCTTAAGATAGTTAACTCCTATAAAAATGTTTTTCCTTTCTATTTTACAGGAAAAGTGTCTTCTTTTCAATACGCTTGCCTTTGAAACATCTGGAAATGACTGTTTTGTGGTAAACGCTAAATTTCAAGTGCAAGTTAGCCATTCAGTAAAACATCATTAGGAGATTTATAGCTCAGTATTTTCTTAGGATAATTGTTTATCCAGTTTTCA
>NZ_JAFBEH010000073.1 GCF_016908645.1 Streptococcus loxodontisalivarius | reverse complement strand
CTTAACAAGACACCTCTACTTTAGCATAAAGAAAAAGTAGTGAGTACTCTCTCCCGTCGGAGATTTCCTCACTACTAATCTTAGTATGTTTTTGTGGCACTAGGTTTTATTTGGATGATGGAAAGAGCTCTTTATAAAAATGTCAAAAGGGCAATTCCAACTGATGAGATGACATATGTTAAAGCTATGATTAGTAATCAACTGTGGGATCCTGCTGCGAAAAAGCAGGTATCTTTTTGGAAGTACATTCTTTTTATAGTGATTTTATTATCGGTTTTGGGCGTAACTTTTGTAGCTTTTTATGCGGCAATACCGTCAATATTTCATTCATTTGCAATGAGAGAACCATTTGATATTCAAATTTATGGTAGCCTACTAGCAGGTTTATTGCCAGGAGTTAGTTATACGTTGATTTTTCAAAATAATCCTTTTCTATGGTTTCACGCGATTAATATGTATGATAAAAGAAAAGTGATTTTTAAGGAGGAAGAAGATGTCTGAAATTTTACCGCTTGGATCCGTTGTGACCTTAGCTAATAACAATCAAAATAAGTTCATGATTATCTCTAGGGGAATTTTGACTGAAAAAGGTGATGGAGTAGTCTATTTCGATTACTCTGGAGTTGTCATTCCTCAGGGAATGGTTAATCCTAATGAACTGTATTTTTTTAATAAAGATAATATAGATCAAATTTTATTTGAAGGCTACAATGATTCTGAGGAACAAGAATTTGAAAAGATTTATGATAAATTAATATTAGAGTCAGGATATCCTAAAGGAACTATTTAAAAAGTTAAAATAGATTTTACACTTAAATTTTGAGATTGAAGGAGCAGTAATGTTTGTTGTATAAATAATCAGGAGCACTATGAAAAAGATAAAAAGGATAAGCTTTGCTTTGCTAGCCTTCACAGCATTGTTAATGTTGGTAGCTTGCAAGGGTTCAGCAAAGATTCAAGGAACTTGGAAGGCTCAAGATCCGAGTGAAAATAATATAGAGGTCGTCATTACAGACACTAGCATTTCAATTGATGGTGAGAGTAGTGAATATACTCAGAATGGTATCGGTATCGTCAACGGTATTCACTACTACGTTATCAAACCGAAAGATTACGATAATTACTATTCGATTATCTTTCCAGACAGTGATGATGATGTAGCGATTATGCTTCAGATTGATGATACAGATGAGCCATTACAGGGAAGTATGATTCTGGCAATGAATAAATCAGAAACACCAGATTATTCTGACTATGCTGAAAAGTACATGGATACTTCTCAATAACGAAAACTATAAATAGTTTAACGATCAAGAGAGAGTTTTCTTCTCTCTTTTTCTATATTTCCACTATGTTGTAATAAAATAATCGGATTTTCATTTTTAGCTCTGCTATTTTCAAAGTTGATGCCAATCCGATACATCTTCTGAGGTGTTATATGAATAATGTGGAGATAGATATTATTAGGAGTAACATGAAAAATAAACTAAGAAAATTATCGGCTGAAAATATTTTTGACTTTCTTCATAGAGGTATGATTATCACGTTTGCTCTATTAGTCCTGATGTTTGTATTCTTACAGACTTTACACAGCACCTCTAACTTGCCGGACAATAGTATAGTGTATTTTTATTTTTTTATTGGGGCAATTGTCCTTATCTATCTGTTTTTTTGGTTTCCAAGAGTGACTAGTAAAGTTCTCAGATTAATCCTTTTTGAAGATATCAATTTAAGTAAATACCATAATTATTTTGATTATGCCTATAAGCGTTCTAATAGGCGTAATAAATCAGCAAATTTACAAGAACTTTATCTAACTGAAGCTCAAGTCCTTTTTCTAAGAGGAGATTTTCGAACTTCTGAGCAAAGGATTTTAAGTATTGACCAATATAAAATGTCTTTTCGATTTCGAAAAAATCATAAAAAGATGATTTCTTTCTTACGATTTATGAATTCTGTCCATCGTAGTGAAACTAAAAAGATAACTGAATATCTTGCAGAGCTTGAAAGAGTGGATTACCAGAAAGAGGTAGCGAATGCTATCTATGATATCCTTACAGGTCAATCTAATGACTATTTCGAAACAATTAGACCCAAGTCACACCTGACACAAATTATTGTGACCTATTATCGTGCCTTGAATGCCATTCTAAATAATGAAAACGAAAAAGCTCAGGCTCTCTTTGTTTCCATAGCAGATGAAAATTCAGAATTATTTTATGTGCAAGAAGCTAAGAAATTTTTGGGAATGACCAGAAATTGATGGTTTGTAGTTTATTACCAGTCATTTTTAGCTCTGCTATTTTATCAGTTATAAAAAAATGCACCCCTTAAGATGATTGGTAGTACTGCTTAAATGACGAAAAAATAGAAAATACAGAGTGGAGAATTAATCGGAGAGCAAGAAAGTGATTGATTTGGTAGCTTAGGCTCTGCATTTAATTAGAGGAGAAAGAATGAAAATAAGAGTAGGTGATTATCATGTTGTTGGAGCAATTGGAAAACGAGGAGTACTTATTCATAAGGATTTAAAGGGCCCTTTCTATGTATCTAGAGAGGAGGACAATCCAGAAGCTAAAGAGGTAAGAATTCCAGCAGGTATGACATTTGTTGTAACTATCATGATTAGAGCTATTGATTCAAAAAATTTACAAGCGAGCTTGTTGCTTTTACTTCTAGGTTTTTTATTGGTTTTCCTATCGGTTAAATGGGCTTATAGGAAGTTTCCGAACAGGGTTTTGGAAGTAAAAGAATATCAATTTGATAGTCCATCACTTGAAGAGATTTTGAATGATATGACTAAACGAAACAATGCCTTAATGAAATTTCTGATGGTATTTTTACTGATTACAATTATTTTTGCTATTCTTTATCTAAAAACAAATTTCTTTATTTTTCTCTTTATGTCTGTAGGATTTTTTCTTGCAACAGATCTTATGTCACAATATCAATGTATTCAACGCATGTTTGTTTTATATAAACTAAAAAAGATGTTCCTTTGATAAACGGACACTATTTAGCATATTTATATGGAAATGATTAAAATGGAGATTTGAATGAAAAAATTTTCAGGAAAGATTTATAATTTGTCTTTAGATGGTAAGCATATCTTAAGAGGTTGGTATTTTATCAAATCACAGGGTGAGGAGTATCTTGTTTTGCGAAACTATTCAGGAATTTTGGATATGAAAAGGAAGTGCTATAAAACGAGTATTCCTCTCCATTCCTACAAAGTGACAGCTAAACCACAAAATCGTAGGGCTCCACTTTTACTTTTTGCAACTCTGGTTGGAGGGAATATCGGAGCAAAATTATTAGAAAAAGTGATACCTTTTAACATTGCTTTTGGAGAAGCTAATCGTACATTTTCTGTAACACAAGGATTTGGAAATATTATTTTTGATCTTATCATGGTACTAGTCTGCTTAAAAGTAATTAGTATTTACCGAGAGAGAAAACTCCATTCTTTTGTGACTAAGCATGGCGGCGAAATGACTTATCTTGGTAAGATAAAATCAACCAGACCTTTACAGTTCATGACAACAGGAAGGGAGTTTTGGTAGCATGATAAGTAAAATTGTTGCTATATTAGGGCTTGTCTTACTCTGCTTGCCTTTACTTCTGTCTGCTTATCTCATTGAATTCAGAGGTATGCTTGTTTTGATTATTTTCATTATCATAGAAGTCGTTTATAAAGGTGTTCAAGTAAGAGATAACCAAAGAATAGTTGATTTTGAACTAACTGAGATAGAGGACAAATGATAGGGACTCTTTGTAAAAAATAATAAATCTTTAGTGTCGTCAGATCATAGAGGGAAAAATGAAAAAAAGAATTGTTGGAACGCCATATAATATTTCAATTAAAGGTGATAAAGCTTTAGCTGGTTGGTATTTGGTACTTTCTAGTGATGGTGATGAGTTCTTAGTCGAAAGAAGCATTGCTATTACAATGAAGAAAAAATTTCGACTCTATAAGGCTAACCAAAGTTTTAAAAATGCTATACATACTACTATAGACCAAAAGAAAAGAAATTTAGGGTTAGGGATATCAATTTCACTTGTTATTTCTGCCCTGCTTAGAAGGATTCTTCCTCTTAGTATTTTCTTTGGCGACGTCAATATACCAACTTATTTTAGTAAAGGTTTGATGAATATAGGTGAGATGGTTTTGTTTGTAGGAGTATGGATTATTTGTGGCATTTTATATAGAAGATATTCTTTCTTAAATTACTGTAAAAAAGAAGGAATCATAGTAGAAAGAGTGGGTAGCATTCGCAATTTAGCACCGCTAATGATTCAAAAAAATGGAATAGGATGGTGGTAAGATGAAACAACTATTTTATTTTATCTTTGGTTACTCTTTAATAATTATGATAACCAGCTTACCATTTATCGTATTCACATATTTTTTTGAATTTCGCTTATTTTTTATTGCACCTGCTCTATGGCACTGGTTCATCTTATTTAGAAAAATTCAATTTGGAGATAGGTCAAGATACTTAGAATTTGAAATTGAACTGAAAGAAAGTGAGGGTAAATATGGAAAATGAATTGTTACCACTAGGAAGTGTTGTATACCTAAAATCAGGAACTGTACCAGTTCTTATTGTGATGCGACAACCAGTTATCAATGTGAATGGTGAGATAGTTTACTTTGACTATGCTGGTGTCAATCAGATAATTGGTTTAGAGCCAGATAAAATTGCATATTTTAATAAAGATAATATTAGAGAAATTATATTCAGTGGCTATGTTAGTGATAAGGAGCCTGAAGTTCAGAGAACACTATTAAATTGGCGTGAAAATAATTCCGAAATACCCAAAGGTAAATTATAGTTTTTTATTAGAATTTGTTTTAAGCAGCCGAATTTGTCTGTAAACAAGTTCAATAACGAAGTGAGACTACAACTCTCACTAACAAACAATACTAGGAGAAAAAATGAAAGTAAATCTTAAAAACCCAGAAACAAATCAAACAAAATCTGTCAAAGTTGGCTTCAGCTGGACAACCTTCTTCTTCGGATTCTTCGTTCCACTCTTTAGAGCAGACTGGAAGTGGTTCGGTATTATGCTCGGAACATCACTACTTGTAGGGATTATCTTTACTGTCTTAAATGCAAGTGGAGGAAGCTGGGCTGTAAGTGTTGGTTTTGCCTTTATTTATAACAATGAGTACATCAAAGATCTCATCAAAAAAGGTTGGAAACCAGTATCTGAAGAAGATTCATCAATTATTACTAAAAAAGTTAAATAAGACGGATCAAGAGAGAATTTTCTTCTCTCTCCCCCACAATAAAAGAGGCTGGGCAAAAACGAGCTTCAACATAAAACCACACAATGATTTCCGTCTCGAAAACAATCAAGACGAAAGAATCACTGTGTGGTTTTT
>NZ_JAFBEH010000072.1 GCF_016908645.1 Streptococcus loxodontisalivarius | reverse complement strand
AAGCGGATTCTTCTTGCTTTGAACGCAACAAAAGAGAGAACCAATCTGATTCTCTCTCGTGCTTAATTATTTAGTCAACCCACTACAGTTGACAAAGAGCCTTCTTTTTAGTCTTTGTTCAAATTGCGGAGCATTTGATCGATTTTGTTACCGTACTCGATAGACTCATCCTTAACAAAGGTCAAATCTGGAATCTTGTACATGGTCAAATTCTTACCAAGCTCACGTTTGATAGTACCAGTCGCTTTTTCAAGACCAGTCTGTGCTTTCTGATTGTCTGACGCTAGCGTAGAGTGAATTGTATAGTACACCTTAGCTGCTGACAAGTCGCCAAGCATTTGAACGTCGGTAATGGTCACATCTTGAACACGAGGGTCACGAACTTTCTTTTGAAGAATCTCGTTTACCTCACGCTTGATTTCCATACCAACACGGTCAATACGATGATTTGCCATGGGAATTTCCTCTTTTATTTACGTTTGATCTCTTCCATAATGTAGGCTTCGATAGTATCGTCCACTTTAAGGTCGTTGTAGTTTTCAATCATCAAACCACCCTCTTGGGCATTACCAACTTCCTTAACATCATCTTTGAAGTGTTTAAGGCTGGCAAGTTTACCGTCAAAGATAACAACGCCGTCACGGATAACGCGGACGCTTGAATCACGGGTAACCTTACCGTTAATAACCATGAATCCACCGATTGTTCCGACTTTAGAAACTTTGAAGGTTTCACGGATGATGGCTTCACCAAGAATTTTTTCTTCGTATTCTGGGTCAAGCATACCTTTCATGGCATCTTCGATTTCTTCGATAACCTTGTAGATGATTGAGTGGAGACGAATTTCCACTTCATCAGCGTCAGCTTGAGTACGAGCTTGTGGTGTCGGACGAACGTTGAAACCAATGACAACAGCATCTGAAGCTTCAGCAAGTGTAATATCTGATTCATTGATTGCACCAACAGCTGAGTGAACCACATTGACACGAACACCCTCAACATCAATCTTAAGAAGTGATGTAGCAAGAGCTTCTACAGAACCTTGAACATCAGCCTTGATGATAACATTAACAGTTTTCACCTCACCAGCTTTAAGGGTATCAAAGAGATTTTCAAGTGATACACGGTGAGTTGCTTGACGTTGTTTTTGAAGCGCACGTTTTGCACGTTCTTCACCAGCTGCACGCGCAGCTTTTTCATCTTCATAAACGGCAAAGTGATCACCAGCCATAGGAGCTTCGTTCAAACCTGTAATTGATACTGGTGTTGATGGCTCTGCTGATTTAACACGACGACCAAGGTCATTAGTCATAGCACGGACACGTCCGAATGTGTTACCAACAACGATTGGGTCTTGAACGTTAAGTGTTCCTTGTTGAACAAGAAGGGTTGCAACCGCACCTTTACCTTTATCAAGACGTGCTTCGATAACAGTACCGATAGCACGAACAGTTGGATCAGCCTTAAGCTCTTCCATTTCAGCTACCAAGAGAACTGTTTCAAGCAATTCTTCGATATTTTGACCGAATTTAGCTGAGATTTCAACAAATTCAGACTCACCACCCCAGGCAGTTGAGATAACGCCATGCTCAGCCAATTCACCGATAACACGCTCTGGATTTGCACCTGGTTTATCAATCTTGTTGATAGCAACAATGATTGGAACGCCAGCTGCTTTTGAGTGGTTGATAGCTTCGATAGTCTGTGGCATAACACCATCATCAGCAGCAACGATAAGGATTGTAATATCTGTTACTGAGGCACCACGCGCACGCATTGATGTAAAGGCCGCGTGACCTGGTGTATCAAGGAAGGTAATCTTCTTACCGTTTTCTTCGATTTGGTAGGCACCGATGTGCTGAGTGATACCACCAGCCTCACCTGTTGCCACACGAGAGTTACGAAGGGTATCAAGAAGGGTTGTTTTACCATGGTCAACGTGTCCCATGATGGTAACAACTGGTGCACGTTCAACCATATTTTCTGGTTTAAGGTAGTCTTCATCCACGAAGAAACGTTCGATATCAGCTGTATCGACTTCAACCTTAGCTTTAGCTTCAATACCATAATCAACCATGAGGAGTTCGATTGTTTCTCCATCAAGAGATTGGTTTTGAGTAGCCATAACACCCATCATGAAGAGTTTTTTAACAATTTCTGCTGGCTCACGTTTGATACGTTTTGCGATTTCAGCAACTGTCATCCCTTCACTGTATTCAAATTCTTTTGGCAATTCATGGAATTTACGCTCTGTTACTGGTTTTGGAGCTGAATTACCATTACGGTTATTTTTACCTTTTTTATTTTTGTTTTTATTCCAGTTACTATTTCTTTGATTTCTCACTTGGTTTTGATTGTTCCACTTATTATTTCTAGATTGCTTTGGTCCATCTTCATTTTGACGATCGAAATCGCGTGATTTCTCTGGACGAGCTTGTTTCTTACGACGTGTGTCTTGGTTAGCAGGTGCTGCTGATGCAGTAACTGTTGGTTTGCTGCTAACTTGAGGAGCTGGCGCTGCCTTTTTAACCTCTGTCTTAGCCGCTGCTTCCTGAGCCTGACGTTTTTGACGTGCAGCCTCTTGCGAAGCTTGTTCTTGACGCTTGGCTTCCTGAGCTTCACGGAAACGTGTCTCACTTTGACGTGAGTATTCAGCATTTTGCTCAGCTTTAAGAGCTGCTGCACGTGCCTTGAAGTCTACTTTAGGAGCTGCTTGTTGGCGATTAGGTTGCTGGCGACGGTCATTTTGACGGTTGTCACGACGATCAGTACGATTATTTTGTTGACGATCACGATTACCATTTTGGTTAGCAGATTGCTGCTGACGATTACGTCCTTGATCATTTGAACGACGATCATTACGTTTGTTTTGACGGTTACCAGATTGAGCACGTCGCTCTGCTTCAGCCTTAGCTTTAGCTTCACGCTCCGCCTTAAAGTTACGGCTCTGAGGTTTTACAGGGGTTGCTTGAGCAGGCTTTTTCTCCTCAGAAAGAGGTTTTGAAGCCGTCTCTTTAACCTGTGGTTTAGGCGCAGCTTTAACAGGTTCATCCTTAGCGACTTTTGGAGTTGCTTGAACTTGTGGTTTGGCTGCTGGTTTTGATGGAGCACCAAGACTGTCTTTGATGCGCTTGGCATCAGCTTCATCAACGCTTGAAGAATGGCTCTTTACAGCAAGTCCTAGTTCCTGCGCTCTGGCAACAACTTCCTTACTTCCTAGACCCACTTCCTTAGCAATTTCATACAATCTTTTCTTAGACAATTAGTGTCCTCCTATTCTTTAATTCATAAGAGTCCTCATTTTCTTTGAAAATCCAGCATCAGCGATAGCAACGACCTTTCTGGCCTTGCCAATAGCTGAGCTTAATTCCAGTGTATTAAACACTGTGGAGACTTCTATATTATAGTAGTTACTTTTATCAGTTACCTTTTTAGTCAAATTAGGACCTGCATCATTAGCGAGAAAAACAAGTTGCACCTGTTCAGCTTGGATGGCCTTAACCACCAAATCTTCACCTGAAATGACACGACCAGCTCTCTGGGCTAGCCCTAATAAATTAGATAGTTTACTTAAATTATTCAAGACCTAACTCTCTTCTTTTGACTTTATGATCTACATAGGCAATGAGTTCATCATAAAAAGCTTCTGGCACTTCCATTGAAAAACTACGGTTAAAAACCTGTTTTTTCTTAGCCATTTGAGCTTCTTCATTGTCCAACTTGATGTAGGCACCACGGCCATTTTGCTTACCAGTTGGATCGATAAAGACCTGACCTTCCTTATTGCGGACAATACGCAAGAGATCACGTTTATCGATGACTTCCCCTGAGACAACTGATTTTCTTAAAGGTATTTTTCTCTTTGTAGCCATATACCTTTCTTCCTAGCTTTCTTAAGCGTCTTGTTCTTCAGTCGTTTGCTCAACTACTGCTTCTTCAGAAACAAGTTCTTCCGTTGCAAGTACGACTTCCTCAACAAGTTCCTCAGCCACTTCTTGACTTGCTTCTTCAGCTTGAAGAGCACGTTCTGCTTCAAGTGCTTCATATTCACTAGCTGATTTGATATCAATCTTGTAGCCAGTCAAGTGAGCTGCCAAACGAACGTTTTGTCCACGACGACCGATAGCGAGTGACAATTTGTTATCTGGAACAACAACTGTCGCACGTTTGCTGTTTTCTTCATCAAAAAGAACATAGTCAACTTCTGCAGGTGCGATAGCGTTGTAGATAAATTCAGCTGGATCTGCAACCCACTCGATAACGTCGATATTTTCTTCAACTGGAATTTCAATTCCTGTCTTAGCATCGTAACGTTTTGGATGGAATTTGCTGATAACTTTCTTGATATTTGAACCGCCACGACCAACGATAGTACCAATAGCATCAACGTTTGGATTGTGACTGCGTACAGCAACCTTAGTACGGTCACCGGCTTCACGTGAAACGCTCATGATTTCAACTGTTCCATCAAAAACTTCAGGAATTTCTTGTTCCATGATACGTTTGATAAATTCTGGATGACTACGGCTTACGAAGACATTAACACCACGTGGGTTGTTTTCAACCTTATAAACGTAAACTTCGATACGGTCATGTGATTTCCATGTTTCACCAGGAATTTGGTCTTGGTGTGATAGCTGTGCTTCCAATGAACCAAGGTTAACATAGATAAAACGTTGGTCGAAACGCTCAACAGTACCTGTCATGATTTCGCCTTCGTGTTCTTTATATTCGTTGAAGGTTACTTCACGCATTTGTTTGCGCATTTTTTCCATGATGGTTTGTTTAGCTGACTGCGCAGCCACACGACCAAATTCAGTCACTGACTCTTCGAAGCGAATTTTATCACCAAGTTCATAAGCAGAGCTGATTTTAAGCGCATCTGAAAGGCTGATTTCAAGACGGCTGTCAAAAACTTCTTCCACAACTTCACGAACAGTAAAGACTTGGAAGTCACCTGTCTTTTCATTGAAATCAATGACACAGCTCTCAGCTTGACCATAACGGCGTTTGTAAGCTGATTTCAAAGACTCTGTCACAGCATCGATGATGTCTTCTTTATTAATGTGTTTTTCCTCTTCCAAAATACGGAAGGCTTCTAGCATTTCTTTGCTCATAGTGTGTGATGCTTTGCTATTTCAGCAAAAGCAAGATTCCTTTCATGATAATAAGGGGAGTGGAACAGCATTTGAGAGATTAAATCTCCTGCCCACCCTTTGCAGAACTTTTCTTACAGCAAGTTATGATAGTGGATTGAGAAAGGAATAGGACTAGGCAAGGAGTTGCTAGAATAGAACTGTTGTTCATCAAAGCGACTTGTACTCCGTCCTAACCTCTATTCAATTCACTATAACTTGACAGCCAAACGAGCTTTGGCAACCGTTTGATAAGGGATTTCAACCGTCTTATGACGAGTTTTATCCAAATAATCGATAACCAAAGTCTCACCATCAAAGGACACCAAGTCACCTTGGAAAACCTTGATTTTATCAATAGCCTTATAGAGACTAACATTGATATACTTGCCAACAGCATTTTCAAGACTTTCAGCAGTCTTCAAAGGACGCTCCAAACCTGGGCTAGACACTTCTAGGAAATATTGCTCAGGGAATGGATCTGGCTTGATGGTATCAAGAGCTGGGCTGATAATATCGGTCAACTCCGCTGTATCCTCAACCGTGATGCCTTCTGGCTTATCAACCAAGACTGACAAGACATAGTCGCCACCCATTTTTTCATACTCCACATCAACCAACTCAAAAGGTTCTGTGATTAAGGGTGTGACAAGTTCAGTTACCAAATCAACAATTGTATTTGCGTTTGCGATGACTGATCCCTCCTTTATGATTACTTAGCCAGTGACCTTTCTTTTGAAAAATCGCTGAGCTTCCATCAGAAAAACTACCTTACGGCAAACATATAGAGGCGAAGAATTAACTCCGCCTCCTCTTTTTTCTGATTACTTTAGTAGTATTATATCACAAAATAAAAATAATGCAAAAGATATCGTATCATAGCTAGAACAAGAAAGTATTTCTAGATTTCGCTATAAACTAGAAGGTATCAAGATAAAAAGTACCACCATCAACAAGTACCTTCGTTAGTGTAAAATAATACTCGGTAAATCGTTTACAGGTTTTCAAAACGAAAAAAGTCCTATATCCTAGGAAATGCAAAAAAAGTAACCTAGAAG
>NZ_JAFBEH010000071.1 GCF_016908645.1 Streptococcus loxodontisalivarius | reverse complement strand
CTTTTCATTATAAGTCATGTGGGACTTTTTTTCTACATTCAAAAAGCCCTACAATCTCCTTGGTGGATTTACCCACTACAGAAATTATAGAGCCCAAATTCACACCATTACTTTTTAAGACTTCGGTAGGCGATTTCACCAACAGCCATGGGTACAACATTTGAAGTGTTAACATAAGTTTTAGTTGTGAGGGTATCGCTGTGTGTAAGAGCTTCTGAAATAGCTTCTAGTGATGTTCCTGCTTGCTTAGCAAGAGTTGCACCAGTATGGCGTAGTTTGTGCGGTGTGGCATGTGTCAGCTCCTTGTGACGGCGCTTGACAGACTTCATCTTATTATTGAGATAATCAGCGTGTAAGGGACTATTCACGTTGCCTTTCATGTCAATATAGGTAAAGACATATTGTTCCTCAGACTGGATAATGCCAAATTTGGCTAGTTCAGCTTTTTGCTGTTTTTTCCAAGATTGGAGAAGGTCAGTAAGTTCAGTAGGAATTCGAAATGTTGTTTTCTTATTTCCCTTAGTAGATTTAGGATTCTTGTATTTATCCAAGGCTTGGACTAATTGAATTTCTTGTTTCTTAGTGTTGATGTGTTTCCACTGTAAAGCATAACTTTCAGATTTTCTATCTCCTAAGAAAAAGGTTGTATAGAAGAGTACATAATCCTTAAATAAGAGTTTGTTATTTTCTAAATCCTCTTCAAAAGCTGAGAACCAAGCTTGGAGTTCTGCTTGTGATAGGTATAAGTCCTCATCATTTTTGGCTTCTTGCAGTCTAATTTTCTTAGTTGCTTTGATACGCCTGATAGTTTTTGAAATACGGTTGGTCTCGATATATTCCAACTCCTCCGCCCAATCAAAGATAGAATTAACGTAACTTCTAACAACTTTGAAGTTGGCATATTCTTCAGCTTTTGCAGTTAATAGGTTCAATATGACTGGTTTGTTTTGATTAAGAAAATCAATCGAATAGTTCCCAAGCATAGGTAAAATATGCTTCCTAAAGACGATTTCTGTACCGTCAATGGTAGCTTGTGAGGGTGGTTTGGTAGTAGATGTTGTTTGACCTGCTTTGTAGGACTCCCACCAAATATTGTGATAAAAGTCTGAGAAGAGGATTGAACCACTTGTTTCTAGTGAAGTTCCTTCTCCACTTAGAATTTTATCAATTTTATTCTGTAATTCTAGTTCGTATTTTTTAGCCTCACTCCTTAATTTAAAGCGTTTTTCAATTACTTTTTTATTCGTTCCAAGTGAAGATTTAGCTTCCTCTGGAATATAGACACGTAAGCGATATGTTCCGTTTTTGGTTTTTGTAATAGACATAGTATTCTCCTTTTGAATTGAGCTAGAAAAATACCGTGGCTATATTATAACAAACCACGGTAAAATTGCTACTGATTTTGTAACCAGCGATTGAGTTCGTTTTTATCAAATCGAACTATTTTGCCAACTCGAATCACTGGTACTCCTTTTTTTATCCAAGAATCCAACGTATTGTTGGAAATTCCTAGATAGTTACAGGCTTGTTGCTTGTTCAAAAATGGACTGTCAAGATTACTGTTGTTTAGTCGTTTTTCAATTTCTTGTTTGATTAAATCAGCAATCAAGAGCTGGATTTGATGAATCTGTTCATCTGGTAAAATAACGTGCATATTCTCACCTCTTGTCTATCTTTGTTATTTTGGAATTTTGCAGTAAGAGAATGATACTAGTTAGAAGTTCCTCTATACGAGCTAATTTAACAGTATCCATTTAGTTATCCTCCTTTCCATTTTCAAAAAGTTTCTTGCTTTCGGCTTTATACTCTTCCACAGGATGCTCTCTCAAAATTGAGGGAATATAAGTATTTTCTAGGGCTTCTAGACATTTACTGATAACGTCGCTATCGTTGGTGCTGTCTTTTGACTTGTCGCTAGTAGCTTTTATGGCAATATCTTTCAATATCATATAGACAAGAGTAGAAGCGACGGCAAAATCGTGTGTGTTTAGGCTCTTTAGATAATTGTTAAGCATGGTCTTTAGTCTCCAGTTCTTTTGGTTGTTTATCTGTTTGTTCGTCAAGTGTATCAGTAGAAAGTTGATTGAGTAGGTCAATACGTTTGTGACTGTAGCGTCTTGAATCCATATACCTTGAGAAAAAATAGGCTTTGTCGGTGATGAGTTCGAGAAAGGCTTGGTTATTAGCCCTTGCATAGAGGATGAGGTCACCAAATTCTTGAATATTTTCTTTTTCAATGGTATCAATCATTTCAGTCAGGTAGTTGTTAGCGTTTTGAGTATAGAGAAAACTATCAAGGTCAAACCCTGCACCGCTTTCAATATCTCTAGGGTCATAGGAAGCCTTTTCTTTGTTCTCTTGGTGGGTGAAATAGTGGTACATGCCAGTAGGTGACATGACAGGTTCAATGTGTTTAGGTGAATTTAATTTTTCATTGACCAGTTCTGATACTTGTTTGTAGCTTTTTAGGCTGTCAAAAAAGAGAGCACCGTGTTTATGCGGTTTCTTGAGTTCACCAGTTTTAAAGTTAATGTCTTTATCATGCCAAGGGGAGAGGATAAAGGGAACTTGTAAACTTTCGAGAACTTCAAGATAATTTTCTGGTGCACTGTCTTTATAGATTAAAAATGCCCATTTGTTAGACCGTGTTGTCATATAAGAGTATTATCCTTTCTGTTTTTAATTAGTTTTTTTGATTAGTGATTATAGAGAGCATGGGCTGGTCGTAGTCCCAGCCCATGCTCTATTGCCTATGGCAACCGCCCTTGTTGCTCGGCGGCTTCGCAAGGGACAGCTTTCAAAGTTGAAAAACTCATTTTCAACTTTTCTTGCCGTCAATTATTGGTGCTTTTTTCGGCTCTTTGTCTGTTCCGACAAAGCCGAAAAAGCACCCTAGGAGATAGCCCCTTCTGCTGAATAGAGTCTATCGTTTTCAGCGGTTAGGTCATTAAAAGTATAGCCGTTTTGAAGTGCGTTTAACTTATCTCTTAGTCTAGGCAACTTCTCAAGCAGAAGTTTTTGAGCGTTGTCATTTTCAGGCAATTTTATAGAGACAATCGCTCTGTCCTGATAATAGCTGACGGTCAATGTTCTAACCGCAGCATTTGCAAGATTTTTTTCAGCATCTGTTGCGCTAACTGAGATATTAGTTTCGCTTGTCTTTCCCTTTTCAAATCGAGAAAAGCATCTTATTTTATGTGTGACCCATAGTGACTTGAAGATTTTCAATTTTCCCTTTGAAGCATAGAGAGGAATAATAAGGGATAGAATACATACAGTTCCACTAAAGAGTAGAAAAACAGATGTCACGGTTAACATTTTTGTGATAATAAAAGATACTAATCTAAATTGAAAATGGTTTAGGGAACTAAAGATAAAATGTGATATAAAAAATATTAACACGGTGATTAGGCTGTAACAAAAGAGATTATAGTAATTAAACCATTTAAAAGTTTTGAAAATATTCATGATAGATAATTTTCCTTTCTTTTAATCAATATGTAGGGGTTAGTAGGGGGATAATACGGTTGTTGTGGTTATCATCTGTAAATTTGATGATACCTGTTCCAATACCAGCAGGAACAACAATACTATCAACGTTTGTATGTGGGAGTAAAAATTGCGTAGTGTTAGCGTTAATTTCGCCTAAAATACAGGCACAATTTATCTGCTCACGAACCGCAGTATTACCACCAAAGGCAGCTGCATCAAATCTCTGTGAAATCAAGATTAAGCTACAATTGGTTTCCCTCCCTAAGAGGGCGATAGTCCCTAGTAATTGAGCGAAGGTTTCTCTGGCTTGTTTAGAGCTTCCTTGCACAAGTGCTAAGAGTTCATCAATGACAATATAGATTTTAGGGAAAATAGTATTAGGTTTTGTGAGGAGAGTTTGTTGGCGTTCATAGATTTTATTGATGACCTTGCCAAGAAGTTCATTAACTTCAGTGATAAAACTGTTGAGATTTGACCCAAATTTAGGGGATAATACATCAATTCCTAACTCTTTTCCGAGCTTGTAAATTTTAGAGAGTTTAGGGTCAACAAGAACCAACTTTATCGCCTTATCTGAGTGGTGCAAACAGCGAATAAGATACTCTGTAAATTGAGATTTACCTGAGCCTGACGAGCCACTGATGGCTATGTGAACTACCTTATTCATATTTAGAGAGATATTGTTTGCCATTATAGGGATAGTTGTATTTGTGACCTGTGAGCGGATAAATTGGTCAAGATTATCAATAACCAATCTTTCTGGGATACCATCTACCCAAGGGAAGAAAAAGGCACGAGCTAGATTTGGATTGTCGTTATCGTAAGGTGTAAAATAGGCATTGGTTTGAGGTAAAAGTGTTTTGTACGGATAGAGGATACCTGAACAAATAGCATATATTTTCATGTAAAGTTGACTGTCAAGAGGGTAAGAGACAGGAAGATTTGGAACGAATAGGAAACCTAAGTCATTCCCAGTGATACGTATCATAAATGAGTTGGTATAACTGGTCTCTCCATTGACATCAAGAGCGTTATTAAGGTTTCGTTGAATAAATGTTGTCAGCTCATTTGTGTCATTAAAGACCTTGGGCGTAGGATTACGCCCTAAAGTCTTTGATGACTGAGCATGTGTGTTAAACATGTTCGTTGTCATTATGCTTATGCCTCCAATAGATTATCAGCTTTAAAGTACACATTATTGCGAACTTCACATGCCTGTAAGTTATCAAAAGTAATAGGTGTCAGGAAGTCTGGAAGAGTAATCTGCTTTTCAAACTTCACTTCAAAAGGTTCTACGCCTTCCTGAACAAACCAAGCCTTATAAGCAGTGATTTCATCAGTTGGACGATTGTTTTCAAAACGAAGCTGAGGAGTTAGTTCTGAGCTAAGAGAATAAAATGGTAAGTTAGGTTTAACATAGTTAAGTGCTGTTTCAGGGCTATAACCTGATTGTCGTTGAAAAACACGCATAGTTGTGTGATTCCTTTCTAAATTAAAGAGATAATAGTAAAGTTGATAAGCTCGGTTTAGTGTCATGAGTTGGACACGGAAAGCCTTAGTATGTGCACGACTAGGTAACTTCCCCCTTTGCAAAGGATATGAGTATATTTTAGAGGTTTTAGCTGTTATTTTCTAACTTTTCAAAATAGGATGAGGTTGTTAAAACCTTGATTTCATGCTATTATGAAAAACAAAACTAACTTTTTTAGGAGACGGATTATGAAACTAACATTTAATCTATCTGATTTAGTGGCTAGTGCTATAAATATGCCCTCGCCAAATAATCATGATGACATATCTGAGTGGGTAAGAACAGTTAATCGTAAAGAAATTTCATTGTCTGACATCAAGATTTCATCAGGAATGTTACGTAGCTTTATTGAAGAAACTTTTGGAATAGGTTTTGACCTTGCTAAACATGACCACGCTAGTCATAATAGAAACCAACTGAATAAACTGATTAAACAAGTTACCTCAACAGAGCGAGCTAAAAAAACAGTACTTGATTTCTATGAATACAAAGCATTGTTGGAATTGGAAGAATTTAGCCGTTTTATCATTAAGCGAATGGAAATTGATTTTTTGGCAGAAGACCAGACAAAACTATATAATGAGCTGATGTTTTTACAAGCTGCACGATATGAGCATACTTATCAATATAAGCAAGATAAAAAATACCAACAGCTTTCCATTGCTTACGCTCTCAGTCGCTTTCCTAACTTTGCTGATGCTGTTAGAGCTTACTACTGTCTTTATATAGAAAGGTATAATGTTGATTATCCTATCAACGAGCAAGAGGGTGAACTTCTCGAAATTATCCATTATCGTTACATTCAAAATGACCCATCTGTGTATAAATACGAGACAACAACGGAGGTTGCATTTCAAGATGATGTTACAATCCTATATGACTTTTTAGAAGATGTTGACCGCTGGGATAGAAGAACAGAAGATGTTACAGGTTCTTATGTTTATTTGAATGCTATGATTTCTAAACTTTATTCCAGAGCTGATTTTATAACGAACTGGTACATAAAAGAGATAGGGCAGATTGCTCTCAATCGTCCCTTAAATGATAATGATTAAATAAAAAAATCCCTACCATCTTTTGACGGTAGGGATTTGTCATTAGAGCTATTTCTCTAGTGATAATAGTTCTATAAAGGCATTGATAGCTACTTTTCTTTGTGAGGGAGATAGTTCAGCTAGAGCTACTAACAAACTTTCAATATCTGTCTCGTGGCTAGAAAGCTCAAAAAGTTCTCTATATGATATATCTAGTGCAAGCATAATCTTTTCAAGTGTATTTAATGTAGGGTTCAGCTTTCCATTTTCCAATTTATTGATATAGCGAGACTCTACACCAGCTAGTTCTGAAAGTTGTTCTTGACTGATGTTCCGTTCTTTTCGAATAGCTCGTAGTCGTTTTATTAAATAGTAAGTTAATGTTTCTTTTTCTGTCATGATAAATTCCTCTACTGTAAAATTATCATTAAAAAGGACAGTAAACTACGCAGATAAATCGCACTGTAGTGTTGTAAACAACACAATGGTGTGATAAAATCATTTATAATAGTAGAAACAAGAGAAAGTTCTAAAATGAAGTTAGCCAGTCGAAAGTATAAAAAAACATCTCAGAGAGATATAATGTAGTCACCACAACAAACACTATAAGGACTCT
>NZ_JAFBEH010000070.1 GCF_016908645.1 Streptococcus loxodontisalivarius | reverse complement strand
ACTTTGATATCAAGCTTCGCTTGATTTTATCTGCAACCTCAAAAGGTTCCCCAAACCTTTTGAGCTATGCGGAGGTGGGAGTGAAACAGTCTGGGAATAGACTGTTTCAGGTCAGCAACTTAAAAGAAAGACTTGCTGACAAAATCGAATTCCTTCATCATATTGCTAAAACTATCTCTCAGATAGTTTTACTGTCCCACTCTCTTTTCTTTATTTTCAAGGGCCTTCCTATCATCTTTTGCTAAATCATGGTAGAATAGAGGTATCTTTTTAATTTGGGTGACGAGGTCATCTTGCAAAGAGGAAGGCAGGTCTATGAAATTTTTAGAGTTGAATAAAAAACGTCATGCCTATCGTCGTTTTAACGATAAGGAAGTGGACGTTAAGGATATCCGCACAGCTATTGAAATTGCTAGCTTGGCACCTAGTGCCAACAATGTCCAACCTTGGAAGTTTGTGATTGTCAAGGAGAAGAAGGACCAGCTAGCTGATCTTATGTACAGTACTAACAGGGATCAGGGTTTGGCTGCCCAATATGTGATTGCCATCTTCTCAGATTCAGATTTGGCCCAGCGTGCACGCAAGGTTGCTCGTATCGGCGTCAAGGATCTACCAGATGATCAGATTGGCTACTTTATGGAGACTTTGCCGCCACGTTTTGCAGCATTTTCTGAGGAAGATACCTCTATTTTCCAAGCATTTAATACTGGACTTGTGACCATGAATCTAGCATTAGCGCTGACTGACCAAGGCTTTGCTTCTAACATTATTGCAGGTTTTGACAAGTCAAAGGTTAATGAAATCTTGGACATTGACAGTCGATTTAGACCAGAAATCTTGGTGACTGTTGGTTACAGCGATGAAAAGCCAGAACCAAGCTACCGCCTACCAGTCGATAATATTATTGAAATGAGATAGTGAGGAAAAGAAATGACAATTAACTATAGAGCAGAAGTTGATAAACGCAAAGATGCCATGATGGAAGACCTCTTTAGTCTTCTCCGTATCAATTCAGAACGTGATGATAGCAAGGCTGACAAGGAACATCCTTTTGGACCTGGACCTGTTAAGGCCTTGGAGCATTTCTTGGCAATGGCAGAGCGTGATGGTTACAAAACTCGTAATATCGATAATTACGCTGGTGACTTCGAGTTCGGTCAAGGAGATGAAGTTCTAGGTATCTTTGCCCACTTGGATGTGGTGCCAGCTGGTAGCGGTTGGGATACTGACCCTTACGAGCCAACAATTAAGGACGGCAAACTCTATGCGCGTGGGTCATCTGATGACAAAGGTCCAACCATGGCTGCCTACTACGCCCTTAAAATCATCAAGGAACTTGGTCTTCCAACTTCTAAGAAGGTTCGCTTTATCGTAGGGACTGACGAAGAGTCAGGTTGGGGCGATATGGATTACTACTTCGCTAACAACGGTCTTAAGGATCCTGATTTCGGCTTTGCGCCAGACGCTGAGTTCCCAATCATCAACGGCGAAAAAGGCAATATTACTGAGTATCTTCATTTTGCTGGGGAAAATAGCGGAGCTTTCAAATTGCTTAGCTTTACTGGTGGTTTGCGTGAGAACATGGTACCTGAGTCAGCGACAGCAGTCTTCACATCAGATAGTAATCTAGCAGACTTGCAAGAAAAACTGAATGCATTTGTGGCAGAAGAACCAGTAACAGCAGAGCTTTCAGATGATAAGGGACAATTTAGCCTTACCGTTTACGGAAAATCTGCTCACGGGATGTCACCATTTGCAGGAATCAATGGGGCAACCTTCCTAGCTAAGTTCCTCAATCAATTTGATTTTGACGGCGCAGCCAAGGACTATCTCCGAATCGCAGGAGAAGTTCTCCATGAAGATTTCTACGCTAAGAACTTGGGCTTGGCTATTGTCGACGAGAAAATGGGTGAGCTTACAATGAATGCAGGAGTCTTTGCCTTTGACGCGGCTTCTGAGGATAACACCATTGCCCTCAACTTCCGCTACCCGCAGGGAACGGATGCTCAAACGCTCAAAGCAGGTCTTGATAAATTGCAAGGACCAAGCAAGGTCAGCCTTTCTGAGCATGAGCACACACCTCACTATGTGCCTATGGAAGATGAGTTAGTGTCAACGCTCTTGGCTGTTTACGAGCGTCAAACAGGGCTCAAAGGTCACGAACAAATCATCGGTGGAGGAACATTTGGACGCCTTTTGAAACGTGGCGTTGCCTTTGGTGCCATGTTCCCAGGCTATACCAACACCATGCACCAAGCCAATGAGTTTGCGGACGTTGAAGATCTCTACCGCGCCGCTGCCATCTACGCAGAAGCCATCTATGAGTTGATTAAATAAGTATGGTATAATGGAGAGACTAAAGTCTCTCTTTTGTCTTGTAAGTGAGAACTATTCCTGTTATTTATACCTATTTGCTTAATAAAAAGAAGAATCGCTATGGTAAAATAAGAGTTTTACCGTATAAGTATGGGAGTTTTGTATAGAAATAACAGACACAAGCGTACGAAGTACGTCGCCTCCGATAGTCTCCGCCGTGGTGCTAAGAGCGACAAAGTCGCTTGGGAGTGAAACAGTCCAGTGGACTGTTTCAGGTCTGAACCTTGAAATTGGAAAGCGAAGAGAAAAGACCCTAGGCTTTTCCTTTAGTAATGAAACCGAAGGTTTGCGACACTCAGTAGCGATTTCGATAATAAATCGCTACTGAGTTAGTGCATCGTTTAGGTTGTGTCCGATGAGAACAACCGACTTGACGATGTCTTACGATAATCTCTGATTTCTTGTCGTCACCCTCAAACAGTCCACTGGACTTTCGGCAAGTCTTAATTTTCAGTTGCCGACCTAAAACAATCCATTGGATTGTAGTGATGAAAGCTATGCTTTCTCTATTTCCCACCTCCAACAGTCTCCCAGACTGTTGGAGCCCCACCACTTAAGGAGACTATCAAAAAATCAAACAATGGGAATAATTTAAGTAGAAATTAGTCTTGTAAACCCACTAAAAATAGCAGAAGTTTAAGAAAATAAGGAAAAATCATGTTAGAAAAAAACGATATTATCAATGTGTCCATTGTGGACTTAACACACGAAGGAAAGGGTGTCGCTAAGATCAATGGCTTGGTCTTCTTTGTAGACAATGCCCTTCCTGGTGAAATCATCAATATGCGTATTCTTAAAGTCAAGAAAAATATTGGCTACGGAAAAGTTGAATCTTATGTTAAGAAATCTGAATTCCGCAATGAGGACTTGGATAGCGACTACCTCCGTTCTGGAATTGCAGATTTAGGTCACTTAGCTTATAGCGAACAGCTTAAATTCAAGCGTAAGCAGGTTGTCGATAATCTCTATAAAACAGCTAAAATCTCGGATGTTGAAATTACTGAAACGCTTGGTATGGAGACACCTTATGCTTACCGTAATAAGGCTGCGGTGCCCGTTCGCCGTGTCAACGGACTCTTGGAAACAGGTTTTTTCCGCAAGGGATCTCATGACTTGATGCCAATTGAAGACTTTCTCATTCAGGACAAGGAAATTGACCGTCTTGTGGTCTTTGTCCGTGATTTGCTCCGCCGATTTGACATCAAACCTTACGATGAAAAAGAGCAAACAGGTCTCATCCGTAACATCATGGTCCGCCGAGGCCATTATTCTGGACAAATCATGCTGGTTCTTGTGACCACTCGTCCGAAAGTTTTCCGCATCGAGCAGATGATTGAGAAGATTGTCGAAGCCTTTCCAGCTGTTACCTCTATCATTCAGAACATCAACGACCAGAACACCAATGCCATTCTTGGACGGGAGTTCAAGACCCTTTACGGTAGCGACACCATTAAGGACAGCATGCTGGGCAATGACTATGAGATTTCTGCTCAGTCCTTCTATCAAGTCAATACGATCATGGCTGAGAAACTTTACCAGACGGCTATCGACTTTTCAGACTTGTCGCCTGAGGACACCGTGATTGATGCCTACTCTGGTATCGGAACTATCGGTTTGTCATTTGCAAAGCAGGTTAAGCAGGTCTACGGAGTGGAAGTTATCGAAGCGGCGGTCGAGGATGCCAAGAAAAATGCTGCGCTCAACGGAATTGAAAATGCCAGCTATGTCGCTGACAGCGCAGAAAATGCCATGGCAGAATGGAGCAAGGCTGGTATCAAGCCAGATGTTATCCTAGTTGACCCACCACGCAAGGGCTTGACAGAGAGCTTCATCAAAGCCAGCGCAGCAATGGCACCAGCCAAAATCACCTACGTCTCATGCAACCCAGCAACCATGGCGCGTGACATCGCCCTCTACCAGGAATTGGGCTATAAATTGACTAAGGTTCAACCAGTAGATTTATTTCCGCAGACACATCATGTTGAGGCGGTTAGTTTGCTAGTCAAGGAGCAAAGCAATGAAGATTAGTATTTACTTCCGCCCATGCGATAGCTGTCCGTGATTGACAAGTGTTAGCACGAAGTCAGAACGGAGACAGCGAACCTCCGAAGCTGTGAGTCTTTTGGTCAAAACTGCAGATTAATGGTCTGACTTGCTTTCTTATTTCTAAGCAAGTCGCTAAAAAGGTCTACTGAACCTTTTTACTCCCACAGACACATCATGATGAGGTAGTTTCACTGCTTGTTAAAAAGAAAGAAAATAAAGTATAGAATTTATAATTATTTTGCCATAATTTTTAAAGACACATTGACTATTAAAAATAAAGCGTATAGTTATTTTTACTATGCCCGAGATTTGGAGGAGGACTCCGAAAGTGAACTGTCAGTTATTGAAGAATTTTTTAAGCTAGATGTTTCTCAATTTATCAAGTGGTATAAATATATTTTTGATGACCTTAAAGATGAGGGAATTAGCTACTATACATTACATGGTTCAAAAGGCTTAGAATTTGATAATGTAGTTGTTGTGTTACAGGATAATTTTGCTACGAAAAAGAATTATTGTAAATATTTTTTTGAAAATTTCGATAATCGAACTGACGATGATGAACGATTTAATGAAGTTCGTAATTTGCTTTATGTTGCTTGTTCTAGAGCAATAAAAAATCTGTATGTGATCTATATAACTGATATAAGAGAAGACATTTCAGAGAATATTGAGAGTATTTTTGGTGGTATTTCTAGTTATTGTATATAAATCTTCATTTAGAAACTAAAAAATATATTTACATACTTTTTTCAAAAACAATGTTATCTTTCAAAAAATAATTATGTCTTTAAGATAGTAATTATAAACATCTTCCCCATTTTGCACATCTGCCATTCTTCTAGTATAATAAGGACAGTTTAGTTGGGAGGTTATGATGAAGATTTTGGTGGTTGAGGACGAGTTGGATTTGCTGGAGTCCTTGGTTGAGGACTTGCGTTTGTCGGGATATGTTGTCGATCAGGCGACTGATGGGGAAATGGCAGAGCAGATGATTTATGAAGAGACCTATGATTTGGTGGTGCTTGATATCAATCTGCCCAAGCGCAGCGGTTTGTCTGTTTTGGAGGAAGTACGTTCCTATAACAAGGAGGTCAATATTATCATGCTGACAGCTCGGTCTGATGTGGAGGATAGGGTTTCTGCTTTAGACATGGGTGCAAATGACTATCTGCTCAAACCCTTCTATTTTCAGGAATTGGAGGCTCGTATCCGTTCTTTGCTTCGCCGAAAATCTGTCCAGCAGGATAGTCAATTGTCCTGCGGAGCTTTGACATTTGATACAAGTAGTCGCCAAGTCTTGGTTAATGGGCAGCAACTGACTTTGACCCGCAAGGAATTAGGCATTCTCGAATACCTTCTCCTTAATATGGGGCGTCATATCAGTAGCGAGGAGCTGATTGAGCATGTCTGGGAGGCTGACAGCAATAGCTTTTCAGGGACGGTTCGGGTTCATATTGCCAGCCTTCGTAAGAAACTCAAGGCTGAGCTGGGGCATAATATCATTCAGAATGTGATTGGAAAGGGCTACATCATTGAAGAAAAGCTTTAAATGGACGAGGTCAATCATCGGTCAGCTATCTTTGGCAATCCTATCGGTTTTTACAGTGATGACAGTCTTGTCAAATATGGCCATCAACTGGTACCAAACCTATTTAACGCATCAGCTGATGGAGAGTGTGGAGGCTGTTGATGCTCAGACAGTCTTCGTAGATGATTCTAGCATTCGTTCTATGTGGGAGTTTCGTCTTTTCTCTCTATCCGTTTTAGTGCTGACTTTGATTGTGGGCTCTGCGATTTTATACCTGCTCATTCGAAAAATCATGAAGCCTTTTCGTGACTTGGCAAACAAGGTGGAGGCTATCAATATCGACACGATCAGCCAGCACCAGCAGGAATTGGCTATGACGGGGCGCTCCATGGAGATGGAGCAGCTGACAACCGCCTTTAACAAGAGTCTGGACAAAATCAGTTCTTCCTATGAACATCAGCGCCAGTTTTCCAACGATGTGGCTCATGAATTGCGTCTGCCCTTGGCGATTATGCGCAGCAAGTTGGATCTTTATCAGAAGCAGAGCTCTGAGGATCCTCAAGCTAGCGCAGCCCTTTTTCAGACCATGGATAAGTCGGTCGATCGCCTGACTCAGCTGGTTGAGGGCGTGCTTCTTTTCAGCCGTCAGGTGGAGCCCAAGTTGGCTTGGGTGGATTTGACTGGGCTTTTGGAGGAGGTTTGCTTTGATTTGGAGGAAATGGCAGAGCAAAAACAGGTAGAGCTGTCTCTGGAGCTTGAGGACTGTGAGATTCAGACTGATGACCAACTCTTGGCGCGTGCGCTCTACAACCTGATCGAGAATGCCATCAAGTACAATGTGACGAATGGACGTGTTGAAATCAGCTTGTTTAGCAGAGCTGACCGAGTCAATCTGACGATTGCTGATACTGGATTTGGTATCAGCAAAGAAGATAAAAAGCACATTTTTGATCTTTTCTATCGTGTGGATCAAAGTCGTAACTCGGAGGTTGAGGGCTACGGGATTGGACTCAGTTTGACTGCCAAAATCCTTGATCAACTTGGAATCAGCATTCAAGTTACCGATAACGACCCCAAAGGAAGCGTCTTTCAATTAACTTTTAACCTTAAATAAATGATGAGAGGCTGGGAAAAACTCCTGGACCTCTTTATTTTTCTACCAATTGTCAAGTATTTCAATGCTTTAAAGAGAAAATAATTTTTAGACAGTAGATATTTTGAGATTACTATCTGATTTTTGCACTCAT
>NZ_JAFBEH010000069.1 GCF_016908645.1 Streptococcus loxodontisalivarius | reverse complement strand
AAAACCACACAGTGATTCTTTCGTCTTGATTGTTTTCGAGACGGAAATCATTGTGTGGTTTTATGTTGAAGCTCGTTTTTGCCCAGCCTCTTTTTTATCTGCACAGCTATTTTTAAGAAAGTCGTACAAAAATATTAAGTGTGCTTAATTTTTGTGTTATAATAGACACATATTGAGCGAGAATCATGAGGTTAGAATATGTCTATTAGAAATCAGCACCTGCAAAAACAATCAATGGGAGAAATCAATCAGAGTATTGAAGTACCACAAAATGCTTCCTTTTGGAAAACCTTGCGAGCCTTCTTAGGTCCTGGTGCTTTGGTAGCAGTGGGCTATATGGATCCAGGAAACTGGATTACCAGCGTGGTAGGTGGTGCGACCTACAAGTACCTTCTATTATTTGTGGTTCTGATTTCCTCTCTGATTGCCATGCAGCTGCAGCAGATGGCTGGAAAGCTTGGTATCGTGACTAGACGAGATCTAGCTCAGGCGACAGCCCAGCATTTGCCCAAGGGGCTACGTTACCTCCTCTTTGTCATCATCGAACTTGCCCTCATGGCGACGGACTTGGCTGAGGTTATCGGTTCAGGGATTGCCCTCCACCTTCTTTTTGGTTGGCCGCTTTTACTATCGATTTTGATCACCATCCTAGATGTCTTTTTGCTTCTATCCCTGATGAAGCTGGGCTTCAAAAAGATAGAAGCCATCGTTTCGACCTTGATTTTGACCATCCTGCTCATCTTCGTCTACCTGACCGTCCTATCTCGTCCTAGTCTGTCTGGAATCGCAGCAGGTTATCTGCCTCACCTATCTCTTTTTTCTTTTGGAAATGGCGGAGCTAACAGCCAGTTGACTCTGGCTCTTGGGATTATCGGTGCTACCGTTATGCCGCATAATCTCTATCTGCATTCATCCCTATCGCAGACCAGAAAGGTTGATTACACAGATCAATCTTCCATCAAGCAGGCTGTGCGTTTTATGACTTGGGATTCCAATATTCAGCTGACCTTGGCCTTTGTAGTGAATTCTCTCCTTTTAATCTTAGGAGCTTCGCTATTCTACGGACATGCCAGCGATATCAGTGCCTTTTCTCAGATGTACAATGCTCTGCAGGATTCTAAGATTGCTGGTAGTATCGCGTCAGCCAGTCTGTCAACCCTCTTTGCTATTGCCCTCTTAGCCAGTGGTCAAAATTCGACCATTACGGGAACACTGACAGGTCAGATTGTCATGGAAGGCTTCCTTCACATGAAACTGCCTGAGTGGTTGATTCGTCTGGTAACCAGACTGTTGGCACTTGTTCCTGTTATCATCGTTGCCTTTATTTATGGCAGTCAAGAAGGTGTGCTGGATCAGTTGATTGTCTACTCACAGGTTTTCTTGTCCCTAGCTTTGCCATTCTCTATTTTTCCACTGGTCTATTTCACTTCAAATAAAAAACTCATGGGCGACCATGTCAATGCCAAATGGAATACCATCCTAGGCTACCTAGTCGCAACAGTCCTGACCATCTTGAATCTAAAATTGATTTTTGATCTCTTTTAAGAAAAAACCGATGAAGCTTTTGAGCTTCATCGGTTTTATAATGCTTTCTGATCATGCAGTTGACCATTTTGAAAAATGAAAAGGCTGGTTTGACTGACTAGGAGAGCTGAAAGTTGCTCTTTCTGAATAAGTTCTTTAGCCTTACTAAAGCCTGCTGAGAAGAGGGCGGTAGCCCAACTGTCTGCCCAGGCTAGGCTGTCTGAGAGGACTGTGACCTGCAATAAATCATCCTGACCGAGGACAGTTAAGTGCTGTCCTCTTTTACTTGTTCCAGATGTTGCGATGGCTCCGCAACTAAGAGGATAAATGGCTAGGACCTGCTGGAGATCCTTAGGATTTTCAATTCCTATCTGCCAGCGAAAGTCACTTCCCTGACGACTACTAGCTTGAATATCTCCCCCGCCATTAAAGGTGGCAGCCTCAATATGATCATATTGATAGAGCGGCTCGATAAAATGATGAAAGATGTTTTCAATCAACCACCCCTTTACAAATCCTGTCGGATCATAGACACCCTTGTAGTAGGGATCAAAGTAGCCCTGACTTCTCTGTTTGAGAATGATGACTTGCCCATAAACTTCTTGAAATTCAGGGTCGAAGATCGGTTCTTTCTGACCTCTTTGAAAGCGAGAGACTAGAGAATCCTTGCGAAAGGCAGAAAATTTCTCTTCGATTCTTAGTAACTCAGCCTTGATTTTTGGAAGAAGCTCTGCCATTAGCAATCGAGTAGAGGGAATATCATCACTGACTAGACTGATAGTGAAGGGAATGGTCATAGCCTCAATCGTTTCAGTGATAAGAGCCATCTTTATACCTGCGCTTGGTTGATAGCGTCTTGAAGTGAGCCTGTGAAGCCCTTGTAGGCTTCGGTAGCACCAGAAATCTGACTGATAGAAGCTGATTGACTAGCCAAGGCTTCCTCTGTGTAAATAGGCAGCGCATCACCATTAATCTGTTGAGAACGGCTGTTTTCGTTGGGATATTCTAAGACATCAATAGCCGTAATCTGACCAGAAACGACTGTGATCTGTACCTGATAGTCGCCACGATTAGTTGAAGTGACAGCACCAGTGTAGGAACCATCTTTGAGACCAAAACTAGAAGTGTCTGTCGAACTTGCTGCAGCATCTCTACTTGTTGTATCAGAACTTGCCTGACTGATACTTGAGCCAATAGCTGTGCTGCTTCGAGCTTGGCCTTGTCCTGCCCATAGAAAATAAGCATTGGCAGCTAAGGCGGTAAGAGCTGTACCACCTAGGATAAAATTCTGAGTTTGTTTTTTCATAGCAGTTCCTTTCTTATTTGAAGGAGAAGCCCTCATAGACTAGATCGGCTTTTGGATTGTTTTCTCGGAAGGATTTGGCAAAGTTGTTCATCATGCCAAGTGGTCCACACATAAAGACTGTTGTGTCGGACTGGAGGGGATAGTCTGAGAAATCTAGGAAACCAGAGACTTTACTATCGACCAGATGAAGGGTTAGATTTGGATTTTGCGCAGCATAGGCTTGCAACATATCCAGATAAACAGCATTTTCTTGACCAGTATAGGCATAGTAGAAATCAACCTCCTTATCAAGAACAGGTGTCTCACGGATATAAGAGATAAATGGTGTGATTCCAATACCGCCTGCGATCCAGATTTGCTTGTCCTGACCTTCTTTTAGAATCATGTGACCATAGGCACGATCGACACTAACACTACTGCCTTCTTTCAAATCCTTGTAGATGTGGCTAGTATGGTCACCTGATGACTTAATAGTGAAGAAGATAGTACGTCCTTGACCACCTGAAATTGAGAATGGATGCGGAGCTTTTTCAAAACCTTCTTGCAGAATCTTGATAAAGGCAAACTGTCCAAATTCATAGTCAAAATCCTTATTGAGCAGGATTTCAAGCTCTGTCGTATCAGCATTAACATGAGTGATTTTCTTGATACGTCCCTTGTATTTGAAACCGATGGTCTGATAGAGGAAAATAATGTAAAAGCCAGAGGCAATTCCCAAAATAGCATAAAGACCAACAACCAATGAAAGGAGGCTAGGACTAAAGAGGCTAACTGGACTCAGCATGTAGGCGTGAGCGAGTCCCAAGAGATAAGCCAAATAAACGAAACGGTGGACAAAGCGCCAGGTCTCATATTTGAGCTTGCTTCCGATGAAGGCGACAGCAATTACTGCCAAAAAGAGCATAATCGCAGCTTCACCAATAATACCAGCTAGACTAGAACCAGAAATCCCCATAGCATACTGATGGAAAATCAGAAAAATAATAGAGAAAACAGCCAACACCTTATGGTAGAAGTACATATTTTCGATGCCGTGGAAGAGTTTTTCCAAAATAGCAGAGCGACTAGCCAACATAAAAGTCAAAGCTAGAGTCGTCAATGCAATACCAGCACCAGCATAAATTGTCGTTTGAGGATTAGCTACCCAGGCGATAGCCGTTATCAGGATACTACCGATAATCAGAAGTATTCCAGGAAATGATTTCTTCATAAAAATTCCTTACTAATTATTAATATTAAGTATCTATCATAATCAAGAAAGAAATAAAACTCAATATTTATGCTCAAAATAAGCGTGGCAAAAGTGTGGCAAAAAATTGAGAACAAGAAAAAACGCCTAAAAGATTATCATTTATACAATACTTTTAAACGTTTATGCAAATTATTTGGTTTCAAAATATGCTGCCATCATCTTTTTCTGGGGCGTTGCCAGAGGATAGTTGGCTAGGTCTGACACTTCTACCCAAGCCAGTTGATGTGAGCTAGTCAGCTCTGCCTTTTTCACAAGCCCTTCTAGGATTTCAACCGTCCATTTCTGATGGCTAAAGGTGTGCTTGACAGTAGCAAACTGACGGTCCGTCCACTGAGGTTTGAGTTTGTAATCTTCTTCAAAGACCTGCTTTTGTGATAAGGTCTCTAGGACAGCGTCCTCTTTTTCAAACAAGTCCAGCTGCTGGGCGACAAAGTTGGTCTCCATGATAGGAAAAGACCAAAAACCACCTAAAAGCCGCTCCTTGGTATTCTTTTCAAGCAGAATTTCCCCCCTTTCATTGCGGATAACAAAGGCCTGAATCTGCAACGGACGTGGCTTTTTCTTGGGTTCCTTGATCGGGTATTTATCATAGGTTCCATGTAAATAGGCTGCGCAGAAGGAGCGAACAGGAGATTCTTCAGGTCTAGGATTTTTAGCTGATTCGATATCGGTGCCCAGATCCATCAGAGCCTGATTAAAATCACCGGGACGCTCTGGATCAATAAGAACTTCCATGATTGCTTGGAAAATCTTACGATTCTTAGGATCACCGACATCATAATTGACCTCAAAAAGTCTAGCCATGACCCGCATGACATTGCCATCCACAGCAGGCTCAGGAAGATTAAAGGCGATGGATGAAATAGCACCAGCCGTATAAGGACCAATCCCTTTAAGAGATGAAATGCCCTCATGTGTCTGGGGAAATTGCCCTGAAAACTCAGTCATAACCTGCTGGGCAGCAGCCTGCATATTTCTCACACGAGAGTAGTAGCCGAGACCTTCCCAAGCTTTAAGCAACTTTTCCTCAGGAGCCTTTGCCAGGTCTTCTATGGTTGGAAACCAGTCCAAAAAGCGTTCATAGTAGGGAATGACAGTCACCACCTGCGTCTGCTGCAACATAATCTCAGACACCCAGATATGGTAGGGATTCTTACTACGACGCCAAGGCAAATCACGCTTTTCCCTATCATACCAGTTCAGAAGCGTCCGCCTAAAATCGGCAATCTTAGCAGCATCCCACATCTCAATACCGTAATCATTTAAATCTAACATAGACCTATTGTAACACAGAAGAGAAAAAGGCTGTTAGATATAAAAGTCTGAAAAGTATTCTTTCTCTTTAGGTTTTGCAATTTGTTGATAAGGGAAGAGATGGATTCCTTCGTTGTAGTCCTTGACAGCCTCGTTATAGGCGAATTTTGTCTGCGTTAATTGGTCCTCATATTGATGGATATGACTGACAAGCGCCACTTGATTTTCCTTCTCGTCAGGTTGAAAATCTCTTTTTAACTTTTGTAAATGCTGACGTGTTAAGTCAATATCATTGGCTAGTCGATTGGTCTCTTGATGAAGCAGTTGGATGTATTGGCTCTGCTTATAATACAGTTGGATACTAACCGTAAAGAGACTGAGTAGAAGAGAGACACCACTGCCCAGCTCAGTTATTAAATCGCTTAAACCGTTGAAAATCACTTCCCAAAAGATTGCATAGAGCAACCAGTAGCCCAAAAGGCGCGTGATAAAACTTCCTAGTCTAAACTGAACTTTTTTCATATAAGAACTCCTTTTTTTCAAGTATATCATAAAAAGAGAATAAAAACTCTTGACTTTTGCAATCGCTTACATTATAATAAAGACAGAAAGAAGGATAAGACAAAAGTAACAGAAAATAAGGAGGAATTCTTATGATGAAACCACATGTCGCACGGTATAAAAACGGAGATTAAATATCTCTAGACAAACGGTAGGCAAAACCACTTTACAAAATTAATTATTCCTAAATGGAATAGGTTACTAGCAGTATTAAATAAACGTTTCAAAGTAAGCCATAAATCTTGTCACAAAGTAGCAGGAGGAACTGTCTATGTTGATGTTTGATGTGGGCCGTTATAAAAACGGAGATTTTAAATAACAGAGTATTGACTAGAATAGCTACAAGGGAGTGATACCACCAAAAAGTAAATTGTATATCTTTATTTAGGGAGGTTACAGAATGCTTAAGCTGAATATTGCTCGTTATAAAAATGGAGACACAAACCTTAGACTATACAATAGCTAAAGGGGTGAATCCAATGTAAACAGATGTTTTTCTCACTAACTTGAAATGAGGAGGTTTACCATGTTAAAAATGAACCTATCCCGTTATAAAAATGGAGATTTAGTCTTTTAAGACTCCTTATGACATCTAGAAGGGAATGATGCCAGTGATAGAAGAATCGAAAACCTAGAACTCGACCGATACGTGCAGGGTCGAGTTTTTTGTTTTACAAAATGTTATCCAAGATTATAGGATAAAATTGTCCATCTAAAAGTTTTTACTTGCCATTCCCTCAAAAAACTGATAGAATAATATCTTGTGAGAATACCTCACTTACTCGTGGCAAAGACCATGAGTCATTAGACCAAAAGGAGGAAAATATCAATGGCTAAATACGAAATTCTTTATATCATTCGTCCAAACATTGAAGAAGAAGCAAAAAACGCTTTGGTAGCACGTTTCGACTCTATCTTGACTGACAACGGTGCAACTGTTGTTGAATCAAAAGACTGGGAAAAACGTCGTCTTGCATACGAAATCCAAGATTTCCGCGAAGGACTTTACCACATCGTTAACGTTGAAGCAAACGACGATGCAGCTCTTAACGAGTTTGACCGTCTTTCAAAAATCAACGGTGACATTCTTCGTCACATGATCGTTAAAGTAGACGCTTAAGAAGGTAGTTTATGATTAATAATGTAGTACTTGTTGGTCGTATGACCCGCGATGCAGAACTTCGTTACACACCATCTAATCAAGCAGTTGCAACTTTCAGCCTTGCTGTTAACCGTAACTTCAAAAATCAGAATGGTGAACGTGAGGCTGATTTCATCAACTGTGTTATCTGGCGTCAGCAAGCTGAGAACTTGGCTAACTGGGCTAAAAAAGGTACATTGATTGGTATTACAGGTCGTATTCAGACTCGTAATTATGAAAATCAACAAGGCCAACGTGTTTATGTGACAGAAGTCATTGCAGACAACTTCCAAATCTTGGAAAGTCGTGCTACACGTGAAGGTGGCTCAGCTGGTTCATACAATGCTGGTGGATTTGATAATTCATTCGGTGGTGCATCATCTGCTGGTGGTTTTTCATCACAACCTTCTCAGCCTAGTCAAACACCAAACTTTTCTCGAGATGAAAGCCCATTTGGAAATTCGAATCCTATGGACATCTCAGATGACGATCTTCCATTCTAGGAATGAACGAATTAAAACTATAAAGGAGAATTAAACATGGCTCAACAACGTCGTGGCGGATTCAAACGCCGTAAAAAAGTTGATTACATCGCAGCTAACAAAATTGAATATGTTGATTACAAAGATACTGAGCTTCTTAGCCGTTTCGTTTCAGAACGTGGTAAAATCTTGCCACGTCGTGTTACTGGAACTTCAGCTAAAAACCAACGTAAAGTAACAACAGCTATCAAACGTGCTCGTGTTATGGCTCTTATGCCATTCGTAAACGAAGACTAATTCGTACGAAATCGTTAAAAGGACTCTTAGGAGTTCTTTTTTTGTTTGATCTAAAATTGTTCGGCTCTTTGTCAACTGTAGTGGGTTGACTAAATAATTAAGCACGAGAGAGAATCAAATTGGTTCTCTCTTTTGTTGCGTTCAAAGCGAGAAGA
>NZ_JAFBEH010000068.1 GCF_016908645.1 Streptococcus loxodontisalivarius | reverse complement strand
TTTCATTATAAGTCATGTGGGACTTTTTTTCTACATTCAAAAAGCCCTACAATCTCCTTGGTGGATTTACCCACTACAGAAATTATAGAGCCGAATTATTGAGTCGCTTTTAAGCGATAAAGCCTGGGGCTAAGATCCTGGGCTTTTTTGCTATCTTCTAAGGGAATTCATTGACTTTGTGACTGATTTTTCCTATAATAAGGTTACGAAATCAAGCAAGAAAAGGCCTGCGGGCTTTTTTATTGTCGCTTGGTAATGGTTCAGTCTTCTGACAACAGAAGCTCTGCTATTTCAGAAAGGATAAAAATATGTTAGATTCATTTGATAAAGGTTGGTTCGTCCTTCAAACTTACTCTGGCTACGAGAACAAGGTCAAGGAAAATCTCTTGCAACGTGCCCAAACTTACAACATGCTTGATAATATCTTGCGCGTGGAAATCCCAACACAAACAGTAAACGTTGAGAAAAACGGTAAGACTAAAGAGGTTGAAGAAAACCGCTTCCCAGGTTATGTCTTGGTTGAGATGGTTATGACTGATGAGGCTTGGTTCGTTGTTCGTAACACGCCAAACGTTACTGGTTTCGTTGGATCACACGGTAACCGTTCAAAACCAACACCACTTCTTGAAGAAGAAATCCGTGCAATCCTCTTGTCAATGGGTCAAACTGTAGATGTCTTTGACACTAACATCAAAGAAGGTGATGTGGTTCAAATTATTGATGGTGCCTTCATGGGTCAAGAAGGTCGTGTTGTTGAGATTGAAAACAACAAAGTGAAGATCATGATCAACATGTTTGGTTCAGAAACACAGGCAGAAGTAGAACTTTACCAAATCGCAGAATTGTAATCGAAAGAGAGCAGAAGCAGGAGTCACCTTGTTTAAGAGGAAAGATTTCTGACCTAGCTCTCTTTTTATGGCTTTAAGTAGCCAAATTTTGCTTTTTTTGCCCCTTATTTCATGCTATAATAAAAGGGATTAAATATTTTTAGAAGAAGGGAAGAACCTTGATAAGAGCCTAAGGCTCTCTATCAGTCTTGGTATCTTAAAGATGACTTTCTACAACCACAAAGAAATCGAACCCAAATGGCAAGCCTTTTGGGCAGATAATCACACCTTTAAAACAGGAACAGACGCATCAAAACCTAAGTTTTATGCCCTAGATATGTTCCCATACCCATCAGGAGCTGGTCTCCACGTTGGTCACCCAGAAGGCTATACAGCAACGGATATTCTCAGCCGTTTCAAACGTGCCCAAGGTCACAATGTCCTCCATCCAATGGGTTGGGATGCTTTTGGACTTCCTGCTGAGCAGTACGCTATGGATACTGGTAATGACCCAGCCGAGTTTACAGCTGAAAACATTGCCAACTTCAAGCGCCAGATTAATGCTCTCGGATTCTCATACGACTGGGATCGCGAAGTCAATACAACTGACCCTAACTACTACAAGTGGACACAGTGGATCTTTACTAAGCTTTATGAAAAAGGCCTAGCCTACGAAGCAGAAGTTCCAGTTAACTGGGTTGAAGAATTGGGAACAGCCATCGCCAACGAAGAGGTTCTTCCAGATGGTACATCAGAACGTGGTGGCTACCCAGTTGTCAGAAAACCAATGCGCCAATGGATGCTCAAAATCACTGCCTATGCAGAGCGCTTGCTAGAAGACTTAGAAGAAGTTGATTGGCCAGAGTCAATCAAGGACATGCAGCGCAACTGGATCGGTAAATCAACTGGTGCTAATGTAACCTTCAAGGTTAAGGATACAGATAAGGACTTCACTGTCTTTACAACACGCCCTGACACCCTTTTTGGTGCGACTTACGCAGTTCTTGCTCCTGAGCATGCCTTGGTTGATGCTATTACAACGGCTGACCAAGCAGAAGCCGTTGCCGAATACAAACGTCAAGCAAGTCTCAAATCAGACCTCGCTCGTACAGACCTTGCCAAAGAAAAAACAGGTGTCTGGACAGGTGCCTATGCCATTAACCCAGTTAATGGTAAAGAAATTCCAGTTTGGATTGCGGACTATGTCCTTGCCAGCTACGGTACAGGTGCTATCATGGCTGTTCCAGCCCACGATGAACGTGACTGGGAATTCGCAAAACAATTCAACCTAGACATCATTCCAGTTCTTGAAGGTGGTAATGTTGAAGAGGCTGCCTTTACAGAAGACGGTCTTCACATCAACTCAGACTTCCTAGATGGTCTCGATAAAGCGTCAGCTATTGCCAAAATGGTCGAATGGCTTGAAGCAGAAGGTGTTGGTAATGAGAAAGTCACTTACCGTCTCCGCGACTGGCTCTTCAGCCGTCAACGTTACTGGGGTGAGCCAATCCCAATCATCCACTGGGAAGATGGTACATCAACAGCGGTTCCTGAGAGTGAATTGCCACTGGTTCTTCCAGTAACCAAGGATATCCGTCCTTCAGGTACTGGTGAGAGCCCACTTGCTAACTTGACAGACTGGTTGGAAGTGACTCGTGAAGATGGAGTTAAAGGTCGTCGTGAGACTAACACCATGCCACAATGGGCAGGTTCAAGCTGGTACTATCTTCGCTACATCGATCCACACAACACGGAAAAATTGGCTGACGAGGAACTCCTCAAACAATGGTTGCCAGTTGATATCTATGTTGGTGGTGCAGAACATGCCGTGCTTCACCTTCTCTACGCTCGCTTCTGGCACAAGGTTCTTTACGATCTCGGTGTCGTACCAACTAAAGAGCCATTCCAAAAACTCTTTAACCAAGGGATGATTTTGGGAACAAGCTACCGCGACAGCCGTGGTGCACTTGTGGCAACTGACAAGGTTGAAAAACGTGATGGTAGCTTCTTCCATGTGGAAACTGGTGAAGAGCTTGAACAAGCACCAGCTAAGATGTCTAAATCACTTAAGAACGTTGTCAATCCAGATGATGTTGTTGAGCAGTACGGTGCTGACACCCTTCGTGTTTACGAGATGTTCATGGGACCACTGGATGCTTCAATCGCTTGGTCAGAAGAAGGTCTTGAAGGCTCACGTAAGTTCTTGGACCGTGTTTACCGTTTGATCACGACTAAAGAGATTACTGAGGAAAATAGCGGAGCCCTTGACAAGGTTTACAACGAAACCGTTAAGGCTGTTACTGAGCAAGTTGACCAAATGAAATTCAACACAGCTATCGCTCAGCTCATGGTCTTTGTCAATGCAGCCAACAAGGAAGACAAACTCTTTAGCGACTATGCCAAAGGCTTTGTTCAATTGATTGCACCATTCGCACCACACTTGGGTGAGGAACTCTGGCAAGTCTTGACAGCCTCAGGTGAGTCAATCTCTTACGTGCCATGGCCAAGCTACGACGAAAGCAAATTGGTTGAAAACGAAATTGAAATCGTTGTCCAAATCAAAGGTAAGGTCAAAGCTAAACTCGTCGTTGCTAAAGACCTTTCACGCGAAGAATTGCAAGATCTTGCCCTTGCTAACGAAAAAGTCCAAGCCGAAATCGCAGGCAAAGACATCATCAAAGTCATCGCAGTACCAAACAAACTGGTTAATATTGTGGTGAAATAAGAATAAAGAAAGGAGCTTTCGAAGCTCCTTTTTTTGTTGGATTTCCGTACTATTAAGGAAAATATTGCTATTTAAATAAAACGCTTACATGATATACTGATAGTATCAAATTCAAGGAGGCTTATTATGTCTAAGTTACCAGATAATTTTTTATGGGGTGGTGCAGTTGCTGCTCATCAGCTTGAAGGAGGATGGCAAGAAGGCGGTAAAGGGATTTCAGTTGCTGATGTGATGACAGCTGGTCGTCATGGAGTTGCTCGTGAGATTACAGCAGGTGTTTTGGAGGGAAAATACTACCCTAACCATGAAGCAATCGACTTTTATCATCACTATAAAGAGGATATTGCTTTATTTGCTGAGATGGGCTTCAAATGTTTCCGTACTTCAATTGCTTGGACACGTATTTTTCCAAAGGGTGATGAATTGGAGCCTAATGAAGCGGGACTTCAGTTCTACGATGATCTTTTTGATGAATGCTTGAAGTATGGTATTGAACCTGTTGTTACCCTGTCTCACTTTGAATTACCTTATCATTTGGTAACAGAGTACGGTGGTTTTACAAATCGCAAGGTTATTGATTTCTTTGTACGATTTGCTGAAACTTGCTTCCGTCGTTATAAGGATAAGGTTAAGTATTGGATGACTTTCAACGAAATCAACAATCAAGCCAACTATCAGGAAGATTTTGCACCTTTTACGAATTCAGGGATTGTTTATCAAGAAGGCGATGATAGGGAAGCCATCATGTACCAAGCTGCTCACTATGAGCTAGTAGCTTCTGCCAGAGCAGTTAAGATTGGTCATGAAATCAATCCAGATCTTCAAATTGGTTGTATGATAGCCATGTGTCCTGTTTATCCAGCTACTTGCAAACCTTCGGATGTTTTAATGGCGCAAAAGGCAATGCAAAAGCGTTATTACTTTACAGATGTCCATGTTCATGGTTTCTATCCAGAACATATTCTTAAGTATTGGGAACGTAAGGGTATTGATGTTGACTTTACTGATGAAGATAAAGAAGATCTGCTAGCAGGTACTGTTGATTATATTGGTTTCTCTTACTACATGAGTTTTGCGATTGATTCTCATCGCCCAAATAATCCACATTATGATTATCTTGAGACAGAAGACTTGGTTAAAAATAACTATGTCAAGGCTTCTGATTGGGACTGGCAGATTGATCCTGAGGGACTTCGTTATGCCTTGAACTGGTTTACGGATATGTATCACTTGCCACTTTTCATTGTTGAGAATGGATTTGGAGCTATAGATCAGCTAGAAGATGATGGTATGGTCCATGATGATTATCGTATTGATTATCTGGGTGCCCACATTAAGGAAATGATTAAGGCCGTGGATGAGGATGGTGTCGATTTAATGGGTTATACACCATGGGGCTGTATCGACCTTGTATCAGCTGGAACAGGTGAGATGCGTAAACGTTACGGTTTTATTTATGTTGATAAGGATGATGACGGACAAGGCAGCTACAAACGCTCTCCGAAAATCTCCTTTAACTGGTATAAGGAAGTTATTGCTTCAAATGGTGAGAATCTATAAATTTGGTAGACCACTTCAGGTAGGATGTTACCTGTAGTGGTTTTGTCATAGGGAGGAATCCAGATGATCTATTTTGTAATTTGTATAGCTGCTTTTCTAGCTGGAATTTTGCAGAGTGTTACGGGGTTTGGAGCAGGTATCGTCATCATGTTGGTACTACCAGTTATATATCCTCTTCCTCAGGCAGCTGCACTTTCAAGTTTAATCTGTTTGATAATGGTTATTCAACTCAGTTTTAGATACAGACAGTATGTTAGCTTTTCTAAGATTGTTTTACCAACAATTTGTTACATTTTGGCTTCTAGCTGGGCAATTCGTTTATCGACAACCCTTTCTCTCTTCTTTTTAAAACTAGTCTTTGCCATCTTTTTGATCATCTTATCGATATTCTTCTTGATGAAGTCTGAAGAGATAAGATTGAAGGATAGTTTAGGAATCCTTATTTTAACTGGGATCATTTCAGGTTTATGTGATGGATTTTTTGGTATAGGAGGTCCTCTCTTGGTTATCCTCTATTTATCAATTTTTCCAACACTAGAAGACTATATGGGTAATTTACAAATAACATTTATGATCGCAGGTTTGTACGGTTTCTTTTTCCGTATTTTCCAAGGAATATTGACAATAAACTTACTGGGCTCTGCTTTATTTGGAATAGGAGCGATTCTTTTGGGTGTTTTTGTAGGAAATAAATTAAGGAACTGCTGTAATCGTCATATATTGGAAAAATTAACTTATTTTACGATTGGCTTATCTGGACTGATAACCTTATTAACAACTATTTTTTAGGAGTATCTTATGGGATTTATCGCAGCATTTTTAACGACTTTTGCCTTTTTACCACAGGTAATTAAAACTATCAAGAGTAAGGATACAGAATCCATTTCTTTAGGAATGTACAGTATGCAGGTGGTTGGTATTGGACTATGGTTGCTTCATGGAATCATCATAGATGATTTGGCATTAATATTAGCCAATAGTGTTTCTTTTATTTTGTCTGGTACAATTCTATGCTATAAGTTAAAATATAAATAAGTGACGAAAAGGAGATTTTGATGAATACGAAAGTTTCAGTATTACTGGTGTGCTTTGTCATGCTATTTATTGTTACAATTTTTCTTCGATTTTTTCAGAGAAAAGCTAATCAAATAGAGGAGACAGTTTATATCATCAGATTTAAGACTACCTCTGAGAAGCAAAATCTCACTGAAAATCGTAAGTTGATGTCATATATTAACATTCTGTCTGAAGATCAACAAGGATATGTTGTATCTAGTCGTATTAGTGATAGTCGATTAAAACAAATGATCATTGAAACCTACAATATTGATTCAAATCATGTCACAGTACAATCAAGGCTTTATGCTGGCTTACCTTTATAAAGGAACTTATTTTGACTGAGAAGGATTCTCCTCCTCGGTTTTTTTTATTATTTTCCATATTGATAAGGAAATAAGTGAAATTGAAAACGATTACATAGTTGATATAATAAAACCATAGAAAATTTGGAGGTAGCTATTATGGCTAAAGCATTAATTATTTGTGTAGCAGGTATGTCATCATCACTAATGGCAAAAAAAACAACTGAATACTTTGAAAAACAGGGAAAAGATATTCAGGTAGATGCAATAAATGCTAATGAGGCAAAGAAAGTGATTGAAAATAAGGAATTTGATCTCTACCTGGTTAGCCCACAGGCGAAAATGTAGTTCAATGCTCTAAAAGTTGCAACTGATGCCACAGGTCAGACGATAGCAAATATTCCACCACAAGCTTATATTCCGATTCCTATGGGAATTGAAAAGCTGGCTAATTTAATCGTTGAAAATCTTTAAGTAAATCTATTGTAGATTTCTTGTGTATGTTAGGGAGAGGACATCATGTTAGATATAAAAGAGAAGAAGTTGATCCAATATTTATTGAAGCACAAATCAACTTTTTTAACTGGAAAAGATTTAGCTAACTATATGTCTTGTTCTGACAGGACTGCAAGAACCTATATGAAGCGATTATCTGAGTACTTGGATGCGGAAAGTGGTTTAAGAATACTTTCTAAACAAGGATCGGGGTATCAGTTGATTATTGAAGATGAAACTCTTTATTTTCAATTTCTGTCGAAGAATAATATTTATTTTGGCTTAGAAAATATTGAAATTACTGACCGTCATAATTACATTTTGAATAAGCTGATTTTTGAACAAGATTGTCTGCTCTTTGATGATCTGTCTGAGGAGCTCTTTGTGAGTCGGTCAACCTTATCATCCGATTTTAAAAAGATACGTGAGATTTTAGAAAAATACAATCTACTGGTAGAAAGTAAACCGAACCGAGGTGTATTTGTATCGGGTAGGGAACAGGATAAAAGACATTTTATCATGGATTATTTTTTCAGTGGTCAATTTTTAAAAAATATCCATCATTACATGAGTGAGGACGTTCTTGATTTACCCATAAGTTTTGAAGAATTGACGATCATTGTTGTAGATGAGTGTCGCAATGGAAATTTAGGTTTATCTGATTTCGTTATTCAAAATTTAGTTATACATATAGCCTTAGCTATTAAGAGAATGAGGGATGGATTTGATCTAGCTCCGATAATTTTATCAGAGGATAAGGTTCAATTAGAAATAGCTATTGCTCAGAATATCTTAAGACGAGTTCGCTTTATTACACAAATTGACTTCCCAGAAGAAGAAGCAAATTATATAGCATTACACTTGATTTCCAAGGCAACTCACGATTCGGGTTCTGATGAACACGGAGTAAATCTAAGACAGGATATTATGGCTTCCTTGTCTCTATTGGAACAAAGTGATTTGTATTCTTTTAGTAACGATTTGACGTTAGTAGAGGGATTATCAAAACATTTAGAGGTTCTAGTTGAACGTATCAAAAACGGTATTCATCTTGAAAATCCTTTGTTGGACGATTTAAAAGCTCATTATTCTGATGTTTTTACTCTAAGCAGAGACTTTCTCCGTAATCTCCCATCTTTGAAGTCAATTCTGCTTTCAGAAGATGAACTAGCTTATATTTTCTACCAATTGTCAAGTATTTCAATGCTTTAAAGAGAAAATAATTTTTAGACAGTAGATATTTTGAGATTACTATCTGATTTTTGCACTC
>NZ_JAFBEH010000067.1 GCF_016908645.1 Streptococcus loxodontisalivarius | reverse complement strand
TGAAAACTGGATAAACAATTATCCTAAGAAAATACTGAGCTATAAATCTCCTAATGATGTTTTACTGAATGGCTAACTTGCACTTGAAATTTAGCTTTTTAGTTTGTTTTACAAAAATGTAAATGTTTCACTGGAACTACTTGAATATTCTGACAATATATATTAAAATGAAATCAGACACAATAGATTGTGTGAAAAAGAGGAGGCTTAGGATGAATAGTAAGCAAAAATTTTCCATTCGTAAATTAAAAATTGGGACTGTATCCGTTCTTTTGGGTGCAGTTTTTTTGGTCTCAGCTAACAGCGTTTTAGCTGAAGATGTTTCAACAACAGAGGTGGCACAAACTGTTCAAGCGCCAGCATTGACCAGCGAAACGAGCCAAGAAAGTGAAACAAGTCAAACTCAAGAAAGGCTTGTAGAGGTTGCAGAAACAACTACTACCCTCGAAGCGGAAGCTGTCCAAACTGAAAGCACAAGTAGTGAAGAAGCTAGTCAGAGTCAAGAAACTACTGCAACTAGTGAAGCAGCACAAACTAGTACAGAGGTGACTTCAGAAAGTCAGACTAGCCAAACTGAACAAGCAGTAACAAGTGCAACAGTAGAAACAACACAAACTGCGAGCCAAGCTTCTGCTCAAGTTTCTAGCAATGCGCTAGCTGCAACTGAGAATCCTACTACAACATTGGCAGCTGCCCAACCAAATGATAGCTCAAGTAATGATTTGATTTCTGCACCTCAAGCTTGGGATTATGGCTACAAGGGTGAAGGAACAGTTGTTGCCATCATCGATTCTGGTATTGATGTCGACCACGATACCATGGCTCTAACAGATATTAGTAAGGCAAAATACCAGACTGAACAAGCTATGCAGGAAGCCATGGCAGCAGCTGGAATTACCTACGGAAAATGGTATAACAACAAGGTTATCTATGCCTACAATTATTTTGATTCAAGTGATGATATCAAAGAGGATAGCACACATTCACACGGTATGCACGTTAGCTCAATTGCAACTGGTAATGCCCAAGTAGCTGATCCAAGTACAAATGAGATTGTTAAAGGTGTAGCACCTGAGGCTCAGGTTATGTTTATGCGTGTCTTCTCAGATCGTCAAAAAACGACAGACCAAGCTATCTACGCTCGTGCCATTCTTGACGCTGTCAAACTGGGTGCGGATAGTATCAACCTCAGTCTTGGTGCGACATCGGGTTCAACAATTTATAGTTCTGACGTTCTAAAAAACGCCATTCAAACTGCTCGTGATGCAGGTGTAGCGGTAGCTATTTCAGCAGGTAACTCAGGTAACTTTGGTTATGGAGCTAGTCCAGTATCGGCTGAAAATCCTGACTATGCAACTGTTGGTGACCCTTCAACAACGAAAGATGTTATCTCAGTCGCTTCCTTCAATAATTCAACCTACTATTCGACAGCAATCACTATTGAAGGTGAAGAAAATCAAAACTTCCCATCAGTGGCTACAACAGATGCTGTAACCTTCGATAGCAATACTTCTTATGAGTACACTTATGTCGGACTAGGTACTACAGATGATATCGGCTCAACTGATCTGACTGGTAAAGTTGCACTGATCCAACGTGGCTCAATTACTTTTGCAGAAAAAATTCAAAACGCAAAAGCTGCTGGTGCTATCGGTGTTATTGTCTTTAACAATACAGTCGGCATTCTCAGCGGAGGCATGAGTGTCGGAGATGACAATCTTGATGTCCCATCTGTTTTCATTACACAGGAAGCAGGCGAAGTCCTTAAATCAGGGAACTACAAGGTAAGCTTCAAAGAGGGCATGAACAAAATTAACAATGAGACTGCTGATCAGATGTCTGATTTCTCTAGTTGGGGTCTTTCAAGTGACGGTTTCTTGAAACCTGACTTGACAGCACCTGGCGGTAGCATTTACGCAGCTGGTAATGATAATACTTATAACCTCAATAGCGGTACAAGTATGGCAAGCCCTCATGTCGCTGGTGCCATCGCCCTTGTTAAGGAGTATCTCAGCAAGGAACACCCTGAACTTGAAGGTGAAGAGCTTTCATCAACAATTAAAAACCTCTTGATGAGTACTGCCAAAGCTCACTACGATAGTGAGAGCAAGGCTTACACGTCACCACGTCAACAGGGTGCAGGTTTGATTGATGTAGCAGCTGCTGTAACAACAGATCTCTATGTGACTGGTCAAGATAACTACGGAAGTATTACACTAGGTGATGTCGAAGATAAATTCAGCTTTGAAGTGACTGTCCATAATATTGGTAATGAAGATAAAACGCTCAGCTATGTAACCCAATTACAAACTGATGCAACAAGTGATGGTAAGATTACCCTATCACCGCTTGGTTTGGAAACTCAAGTAGGTCAAACCATTACAGTCAAAGCAAATTCAAGCCAAACAGTGCGTATCACAGTCGATGCTTCTGGCTACGCAAGTGCTCTGCAAGCAGCAATGCCAAACGGTTACTATTTGGAAGGTTTCGTTCGTTTCCTTGATCCAACAGACTCACTTGAAGTGATTTCAATTCCTTATGTTGGCTTTAGAGGTGATTTTGAAAACCTAGCAGTTGTTGAAGAAAATGTCTATCAATTAACCAAAGAAGGTAAAAATGGCGTTTACTACACAGGATCAGCGGACCAAAAAATCAGTGTTGATGCCGATGTCACATCTCTATTGACTGAATCAACAGATGATATCATTTCACAAGGTATGAAGACAGCTACAGTAAGTAAAGTCCTCGGAAGCTTCCAAAACGAAGATGGTACTTTCCAACTTTATCAAGATGGTTCAGGCCAAGCTCATCTGGCTATTTCACCAAACGGAGATAGTAACCAAGATAGCCTAACCTTCAAGGGTGTCTTCCTCAGAAACTACAAGGATATGCAAGTAGCCGTTTATGCTAAAGATGACACTAGTCACAGCAACCCACTTTGGACATCTTATATCGGTGACGGTGGTAAAGATGCCTACGAACAAGGTAGCGGTTCAACATCAAGCATTGTCTACAATACCCAGTGGAATGGTCAAGATAGCAATGGTTACCTACTTGCTGACGGCGACTACGAGTATGTTGTAAGCTACTATTCACAAGTTCCTGGTGCAGATAAGCAGAGCATGTCATTTGATATCACAATTGATACACAGGACCCTGTTATCACAACAGCAACTATCCTAAAAAATGCCGACGGCTCAACTGACTTCAAACCAAATGCGGTCTATGAAAACGGCTCAGGAATCTATAGCCAGGAAGTCTTCTATCTAGTCAAAGGAAGTAACGGAACTTATACAAATATCGGTATTGATACTGAAACAGGTAAAATTGTCCTATCTGACAATCGTGTAACCCTTGCACAAAACGAAGACGGCAGCTATACGATTCCAACAGGAATTTCATTGGATGATGCTTACTTCCTTGTAACTGACTTTGCAGGAAACAAGGCTCTTCAACGTATCAGTACAATGGCAGAGCTTGAAAATAATTATGGGGTTGTCGGTGTCTTCATTCGCAATGTAACAGATGGTTCTGTCGCAAACGCTTTAATTGCTTATAAAGTCTACGATTCAACAGGTGCAGAAGTTGTAGCTCCAAGCTTCTATCAAAATCAAACAAACTTCCTTGAATTACCATTTGGCAGCTATACAATTGTACTTCAATCATTTGATGATGAAAGAGGCGTCTTGGTCGGCGACAAGACCTTGAAAGTCTTGATCAATGCTGAAGAGAGTGTTAAATATCTCTACTTTGACTACCAGGCAACAGTCAAAGCAACAGCTGTAGTTACATTTGACCAAGATTTAGGACAAGCTACAAAAGTTTATGCTGTCGATTCAGATGGTAATGCAACTGAGCTTCCAGGTGCTATTTATGATAAGAATACCTTTGAATATATGCTCCGCGTCGGAACTTATACTATCAAGGTTGAGCTTGCTGATGGCTACGAAGTCCTTGAAGATCTCGATTTTGAAATCCTAGAAAATACTGTGAATGAAAAAACATTTACACTGGTTAATAAATCAAGCTTGAAAGAAGAAATCGCTGCCCTAGCAAGTCTTGAAAATGCTGCACGTTACTACAATGCAGATCAGTCTAGCCAAGAAAACTATCAAACTGCTAAAGCGGATGCAGAGGCAGTGCTTGCAGCCAAATCTTCTCAAGCAGTTATTGATGCTGCTGTTAAAGCGCTAAAAGCTGCAGAAGAAGCTCTTAACGGTCAAGCAACTGACACTACTCTTCTTACAAGTGCTCTTAATGAAGCTAGTCAAATCCAAGCCAGCCTTCGCTTTAAAAATGCAAGCAGTAAGGAACAAACAGCCTACCTTGAAGCCCTTATCGCTGCACAAACTCTCCTTGCCAACACAGAAGGACTAACACAAGCACAAGTAGATGAAGCTAAATCAGCTCTACAAACAGCCTACAACTCTCTATCAGGTAAGGAAAACCAAACTGGTCAATTGGAAGAGCTTGTACTATCTGGTTATTATGCACTCAATACCAAGACCTACCGTCAAGCAAATCAGTTCAGTAAAAGACAGTTCTTGTTAGCACTGAGAGAAGCGGATCTTGTCTTAAATGATAGTGAATCCAGTCAAGATGATATCGACCAAGCTTATCAAACACTTCAAGATGCTTATGCAGCTTTGAAAGTATCTGGTAAAAACTACCGACCACAAGTCTATCGCAGATACTAGACAAATTCAAAAAACATTCCAAGAATGCTATTCTTGGAATGTTTTTCTTTTTATCAAAATGACCTAAGTAAACAGAAATAGAGCTTTGCAATTTCTAAAACCAAGTGAAAATTCTATGAACACAAAAAGGTTAGGATTTTCATCCTAACCTTCTAAATTTTAGTGTGATGATGCACCTGAATCAGCATCTGAAGCAGCTGCAGGAGCAGCTTCGCCACCGCCGTGACCAGAATCAGAAGCACCTGATGATGCATCTGCACCGCTACCGTGACCACCAGCTGCAGGAGCAGAGCCACCTACAAGACGTTGTCCAGTTGTTTGAAGATACCAATCCAACCATGGTTTGAAGTTAAACACGATTTCGTTGATACCTGCGTATGAACCATCTGGATAGTACATAGCTTGGTAGTTGTGGGTATTGATGACTTCTGCTGGTGAACCAGGAACAATAGTACGAACGTACTCTTGGTCTCCATTACGAAGTGTACCGATTACCCATTCAACATTTTTCATACGTCCAGCAGGAAGTGATGCGTGAACAGTTGACATACGGTTACCTGTTTGTGATGGAACACGTTTTGCCAACATTGTTTCAGGGTCTTGGTGTGCATTGTTGTAGTACAAGAATTGGTTGTTATCGTCAGCATATGTCAATTCAAATGGCATAGCGTTCAAGAACATATTCAATTGGTTAACAGTCAAGAGACCTTGGTCAAGTTTAACATAAGTGTCGCCTTCAACAGCGTTAACAACTTTAGCAGCTTTTTCCAACCAGTCTGGATCATCTGGATCAACTTCAGTGATAGTTGTTGCAATTGGTTTGTTACAGTCAAGATCTTCTGGAGCAATTGGTTTTGGTTTTTTCAATTGTGATACAACTCCTACGTATTTGATGAAGTTATCAAGACACTGACCTAGGAAGGCAACAGTACCTTCATTTTTGATATTTCCATTTTCATCGAATGCTTCTTTAGCTTTACCAAGAAGGAATTCGTTACCAGGAAGAGTATAAGCATTTACACCTGGTGCATCAAGAATTTTACGCAAGTGAACTTGGGCACGAGATGTACCTTGGTCATAGTATGAAGCACCAACAATCATAACTGGTTTGTCTTCAAATGGGTGCAAGTTAAATGACAACCATTCAAGTGTGCTCTTAAGAGCAGGAGTAGTTGTGTGGTTGTGCTCTGGAGTTGCGATGATAACACCGTCAGCACGGTTGATTTTGTTGTAAAGATATTGAACTGGGAATGAATCTGACTGATCATCATCTTGGTTGAACATTGGAACATCTTTGATTTCCAAAACTTCAAGTTCAAATTTTACTTTAAAGTGACGACGGATGAACTCCAACAACATGCGGTTATATGATTGATCCGCATTAGAACCGACAATACCTACAAATTTCATGATTTTTTCTCCTTACTAACGATTACAATTTTTCCCAATCAAAGTTTTCTGCTTCTTTTTGAAGAAGAGCTTTCGCATTTGACATTTTCTCAGTCATTGTAACAAAGATGCGGAAGTCATCAAAGATAGCATCAAGTTTTTGAATAGTATCCAAATCAATCAAATCACCTTCAGCGTTGAAAGCTTGAAGTGAGTGTGAAAGAAGAAATTCATCTGGAAGAACGTTTGATTTCAACTCAGGTGCATTCAAGATTTGACGCAATTGCAATTGAGCACGTGATGAACCGAGTGTTCCGTATGAAGCACCAGTGATCATAACTGGTTTATTCAAAAGTGGGAAGATTCCGTATGACAACCATGCCAAAGCATTCATCAATACGGCAGGAATTGAGTGGTCATACTCAGGAGTTCCGATGATAACACCATCAGCCTCTTCAATTTTTGCTGCTACATCAAGAACGATGTCTGGAACACTTTTATCAGCAGGTTTGTTGAAAACTGGGAAATCTTTGATTTCGATCAATTCGATTTCTGCTTTGTCAGCAAAGTGTTTTGAGATGTATTGTAGCAATACACGGTTAGTAGATTTAGCTGAATTTGTTCCAACTAGTCCAATAAGTTTCATGAAAATACCTCTTTCGTCATAATCAATAATAAATTTGGAAATCTTGTTTTAAATTTTCTGAGACAACTAGGCGATTGTCATTTGTGATAACAATTCCCTCGATATGAGCCGTCTCATTGATGGTCACCATGGCTTCTATAATAGGAAGACCAAATAACCTTGTTGTCCAGATTTCACAGTCAACAGACTTATCTGCCACGATTGTAAGACTAGCCATATCTGTCTCAATAGGATAACCAGTCTCCTTGTCAAAAATGTGGTGATAGTCTTTATCGCCAACTGTCAGATGTCTTTCGTAGATACCTGATGTGACAACAGACTTATTGTGAATTTTTAGGACGCCGATATTTCGGCCACGTTTCTCATCTGGTTTTTGAATGCCAATATGCCAAGAACCGTCTGGACGATTATCATTCAAACCATAGACAAGAACATTTCCACCAAGGTTTATCAGTGCAGAATGCACCTTTTCTTGAGCAAGATAGGCAATCACCTTGTCAGCTATATAACCTTTGGCGAGGGCACCTAAGTCAATCTTCATGCCTTCCTTTGTTAGAAAAACGCTCTTTTGATCTTTATCAAGGATTATTTGATTGGGATCCGTCAAGATAAGTCTTTCCTTAATAAGCTCAGGAGAAGGAACAATAGCATCATCAAATCCGATGCGCCAGCTTTGAACCAAAGGACCTATTGCAATATTGAGATTACTAGGTGTGGCAAGGCTGTGCTCTTTTCCAAGACTAATCAAATCAAACAAATCTGGATGAACCTGTATAGGTTTAATCCCAGCATTATCGTTGATAGCCATCAGCTCCGAATCAGCATCATTTGCGCTGAATCGATTACGATAGATTTCTAGCAGATTGCAGACTTCATGAATATGCTTAAGTGGATTCCCAGAGTTAACTGAGATATCAATGGTTGTCCCCATCATTTTGGTGCTATGGGATTCTAACAAAAGTCACCTCCAACATTAGTCTACGGTTATAATGATAACGTTTTCTGAAAATTTTGTCAAGCCAATTTCAAGTTTTTGGACAAATGTCAATAAATATGCTCAAACAAACTTGAAAAAAGAATCTGGAGGTTTTCTCCAGATAGGAATAGTAGCTCGACTTAGTTTTTTTTCTTCATTTCGCCTTGTGGATAGTAAGTTCCTTCAGGCATGTCATTGATAAAAACATGAATCGCTTCTTTAGGAGCTTTTGCGATACGAGATACAACTTCAGTAACTTCACGTGCAAGCTCAACTTTTTGTTCTTCAGTACGTCCTTCAAACAAATCAATTTTAACAAATGGCATAGTCTGCTCTCCTTTTTATAATGTCTATAATTTATATTATAGCATAATCATCTAGAAAATTCTGAAAAAAGAAAAAATTTACTAGGTTAAGGCACTGCACCCCAAAATTGGGACAGAAGAAAAAACTTTTAAGCGGTCAGTTTTCTGTAATCTACAGGAGACTGGTCGTTTAATCTCTGTTGAACTCTAGTTTTATTATAAAATGTGATGTAATTCTTGACA
>NZ_JAFBEH010000066.1 GCF_016908645.1 Streptococcus loxodontisalivarius | reverse complement strand
TCTTCTCGCTTTGAACGCAACAAAAGAGAGAACCAATTTGATTCTCTCTCGTGCTTAATTATTTAGTCAACCCACTACAGTTGACAAAGAGCCTTGATATCAAAAGAGCTCCTAGTTGTTCAACTAGGAGCTTACTGATTAGGCTGTTTTTTCTACACTGATGATTTCAACTTCGTAGCTTCCTGCTGGAGACTCGATAGTTGCCTTGTCACCTGTTTTCTTACCGATAAGGGCTTGAGCAATTGGGCTTTCGTTTGAAATCTTACCTGAGAAGATATCTGCACCAGCTGCACCAACGATGTGGTAAGTGTCTTTGTCATTTGTACCAACTTCTTGAACGACAACTGTTTTACCGATAGCCACTTCATCTTGGGCTACTGCATCGCTATCAACGATTTCTGCATAACGAATTTTTGTTTCAAGGATTTGGATTTGACCTTCAACAAAAGCTTGCTCGTCTTTGGCTGCTTCATACTCTGAGTTTTCTGAAAGGTCACCGTATGAACGAGCGATTTTGATACGTTCAACAACTTCTGGACGACGGACGAGTTTGTACTCTTCCAATTCTTGTTCAAGTTGTTCTTTTTCCGCTTGGGTCATTACATAAGTTTTTTCTGCCATGATATTCTCTTTTCTATTTTTTCTTTAAAATCAAGAAGGGGGAGTTTTCGTCCCACTTCTTTTGTCTATTAACTACTGCTATCAGAGACTTGACTGTTGATATATTTCTCAACATTTTGCAAATGCGTGTCATAGTCTTCTGAATAGTAAACCTTACCAGTCGTCACATCAGCAACAAAGTAGAGATAATTTGTTGAAGCTGGATTGACAGTTGCTTCGATAGCTGAAAGACTCGGACTATCAACTGGACCAGGCATTAGGCCTGTATTGGTATAAATATTGTAAGGCGAATCAATGGATGTGTCAATAGTTGTATCTTCTTTTAGGGTTGTCTCTTCACCAAGTTTGCCCATTGCATAAAGGATAGCAATGTTACTTTGAAGTGGCATATTGGCATTCAAACGATTATAGAAGACGCTGGCAATGTTACGACGGTCATCATCTGTTGATCCTTCCTTCTCAACAAGTGAGGCAAGGGTCAGAATTTGGTTAACATTGTAGCCACTTGACTTGATTGTGCTATAGTAGCTAGACATGTATGAATCCATTGTTGAAATCATTTCTTCTACAAGTCCTTCAAGTGTCGTATCATCGTAGTAATTATAGGTAGCAGGGAAAAGGTAACCCTCTAACTGATAAGTTGCTTCTGATGCGCTTGGAAGATTTGACAAGAGGTCTGGATACTTAGCAACCATCTTGGCAATGAAGGTTTCATCCTTCATCAACTTCAAGAAATCCTCTGATGAAAATGGTGTCGTAGACGAATCAGATGTATTAACATTCTTAGTAATAGCCTCTGAAATCTGCTGAATCGTATAACCTTCCGTCACCAAAATCTTACCAGCTACAGGTTCTTCAGGTTGTGAAGTTCCTCCTGCCTGCAAGGCCTTGATGATTTCATCAACTGTCATGCTAGCTTTCAGGTTATAATAACCACTTTGAAGGTCAGAAATATTCTTAAACTTCGTGTAGTAGTTAAAAATAGTCGCATCCTTGATGATTCCATTTTGTTCAAGAATCTGTCCGATATACTTGTTACCAGAACCAGATGGAATATCCACTGTCACGTATTCAGTAGCTGATGAATCTGCAGCTCCTAAAGCTGAATCAACATAGCGGTAACCGAAGAAGGCTGCTAAACACGCTACTAGAACAATAACACTAATCAAAATCGCTGAAATTTTTGCTGCGATACGATTCTTACGCTGGCGCTTACTTGTCGGCTTAAGGTTCTCAACTACTTCTTCAGTCTCTTCAAGATCATCTGATACTTGAAGGACTTCCTCAGTTACAGGAGACTCTTCTGAAGCGATTTGTGTTTCTGCCTGCTCAGGCTCAATAACAGTCTCTTCTACTTCTTGAATCTGCTCAGGAACTTCTTGAGCCTGTTCTTGTGCAGCACGCGCAGCATCTCTTTCCATCAAAAGACGAGCACTCTCTGCAGCAATTGCTGCATTGATTGCTTCTTGCTCCTCACGAGCCTTTTGTTCAGCCTCTAAACGCTTGGCTTCTTCTGCCTCTTTCAAAGCACGAGCCTGGGCTTCCTGGCGTTCTCTCAAAAGACGCTCTTCTTCAGCCTTTTGTTCAGCAATTAAGGCTTGGGCTGCAGCTAGACGCTCTGCCTCTTGGCGCTTCAATTCTATTAATCTTTCTTCTTCTAGACGGGCTTCTTCCACACGTTTTGCTTCTAAAGCCGCCTCTTCTTGAGCTGCTCGCTTAGCTTCCTGCTCTCGACGGTACAACTCTTCTTCACGTTGCTGTCTCAAGCGGTTCGCTTCTTCAAGCTCAGCCAAGATTTTATCTTTAAAGCTCGGCTCTTTTTGAGATGCTTTTTCATCATCCTTAAAGTCAGTCAAAGCTTATCCTCCTCAATATTTATCAAACGCCATTATATCTTAAAAAGTAGGCAAAATCAAATCTAATTCCCTTTTGTTACCGTATCGTAATATTGTCTTACTAGGCTTTGACCAACCTGAAATTAGCCATTCTTAGGAACTTCCCAGACCATATTATACCAGGTCGCACCACCGTGTGTTGATTCTGAAATTCCCTCATCAGTGAAACCGTTCATCTCATAATAAGGAATGAGATAGTCATGACAGGTCAGATTGAGTCCCTGACGGTTTTGAGAAACAGCAAGGTCCTTGAGCGCTGCTATCAAGGCAGTCCCAACACCCTGTCCTTTAAAGTCTGGATTGACAGAGAGGCTAGTAATAGCGATAAAGCCTCCCTGAGCTGGATTTGGAACGACTTCATGAAAGAGGTCATCTGTCAGATAACGCTTATTGACCGCTGGACCAACGATATAGCCAGCTACCTGCTGATTAATTTCTGCAACTAAAAAAGTATCTGCTATATAGGTCAAACGATTCTTCATGTCCTCAGGTGTCGCAGCTTCCTCAGGAGCAAAGTTTTCTAGCTCAATCGCTGCAACCTGATCCCAGTCTTCTAACTTAGCATGTCTAATTAGCATAGTGCCCTCCTTAATATGGCAAAGAGCTGGGACAGTATTGCCATCCCAACTCTTAATTAGTCATTATTGATTATTTTTTACGATGTTTGACAAAAGTTCTTCAAATGAACGTTCGTAGAGTTGGATATCTCCAGCACCCATAAAGACATAGACTGCGTCTTCGTGATTGAGGAGCGGTGACACATTTTCTACCGTTACAACTTGTGCTGGTTTGACAATCTTCTCTGCCAAGTCTTCAACCTTAACATCACCATGGTCAACCTCACGTGCTGATCCATAAATTTGTGCTAGATAAACAGCATCTGCTTCATTCAAAGCGCCAGCAAATTCATCCAAAAGGGCAATGGTACGTGTAAAGGTATGTGGTTGGAAGATAGCAACGATCTCTTTTGAAGGGTATTTTTGACGAGCAGCGTCAAGCGTCGCAATGATTTCTGTTGGGTGGTGGGCAAAGTCATCGATGATGATGGTACCGTTAACCACTTTTTCAGTAAAGCGACGTTTAACACCTGAGAAAGTCTTCAAGTGCTCAGCAACCAAATTCATGTCAAAACCTGCGACAAAGAGGTTAGCAACAACGGCTGTCGCATTCAAGATATTGTGACGTCCGAAAGCTGGGACATGGAAGCTACCGATGATTTGTCCATCATGTTTGACTTTAAAGTCTGAACCTGATGTCGTACGAGTGATATCGCAAGCAATGAAGTCATTTTCTTCATCAAAACCATAGTAGTAGATTGGTGCATTAGCTGTAATACGACGAAGATAAGCGTCTTCTCCGTAGATAAAGAGACCTTTTTGCACTTGTTTTGCATAGTCATTGAAGGCGTCAAAGACATCATCAATGCTTGTAAAGTAGTCAGGGTGGTCAAAGTCAATATTAGTAATGATTGAGTACTCTGGGTAATAAGGCATAAAGTGACGCTCATACTCGTCTGATTCAAAGACGAAGTATTGAGCATTTGCTGAACCACGTCCAGTACCATCACCGATCAAGTAAGAGGTGTCAGTGATATTCTTCATGACATGTGACAAGAGACCTGTTGTTGATGTCTTACCGTGGGCACCTGCTACACCAAGACTTGTGAATTGGCGCATGAAATCACCAAGGAATTCGTGGTAACGTTTGAAAGTATAACCATTTTGAATAGCGTAAGCAACTTCCACATTATTATCCTCACGGAAGGCATTCCCTGCAATCAACTCAACATCTTCTGTGATGTTTTTTTCGTCAAAAGGAAGGATGGCAATCCCAGCCTGTTCAAGACCACGTTGTGTAAAGTAGTATTTGTCAACGTCTGAGCCTTGTACCTTGTGACCCATTTGATGAAGCATGAGAGCAAGAGCACTCATCCCTGATCCTTTAATTCCAATAAAATGATAGGTTTTTGACATGTTTTCTCCTTTATTCGTCAGCTTCAAATCGAGTCAAGTTAAGCTCTTGAGCCACTCGGCGTTCCTTGTTTTCTTGACGCTCTTTTTGATTGTAAATTTGACTGCGTTTTAAAAAGTCATAAGAATTTTTCTTAGGTTCTTTTCTTGATGGATTTTGTGGGTGTTGGTAGGTCTGAGGCAACTCTACCAGGATATAGTCATCTTGGTGAAGCTTGTCTGTAAAGCGTGTCCAGCCCATCTTAGTAGCCTTTTTAGGCTTCTCAGCAACTAGCTCCTGAGCTACTGTTTCAAGTACAGGCTCAGGACTATCAGACTTCTCATCCAGACTTGGACGTTTGAAAATAGCAGAGCTTGACTTGCGTTTTTGACTAGCATTAGTCACTTCATTCTTCAAGTAAAGTTGACGCTTACGTTTGACATCTTCACGAGCTGTCTCACGGGCAAGCTTGGCATAATTCTCACCTTCTTGATAGGTAGACTCAGACCTCTCACTAGCAGAAGTCACCCCAAAGCTAGCGCTCTGCGATTCATCAATAGATCTATCCGAGTAGGTCTTATCTTGGTAATGACCACGAATATTATTGATTAAATCTTCATTCTCATAAAGCTGCATCTGACGAGCCTGACTAACAATCGGTTCATCATCAGTTACCAGAGGAAAAGGTCTCCTCATCTTATCCATGGACATCACCATCCTTTCAAAATGATACAAAGCCCGAAGAACACAAAGTGAAAATAGGGAATTAACGACGTGTGCAAGCACACAAGGAAATTCATCTTTTTCGCACAGTGTTCAGGGCGTGTTCAAATAAATGATACAAAGGGCGTTAAACAAGCAAAGCAAAAATAGAAAACTTGACGAAGACGCACAGCGTCTAGGAAATGTTTATCTTTTTTGCACAGCTTGTAGCCCGTGTTCAAATACATGATACAAAGCCCAAAGAACACAAAGTGAAATATACTCAAACTGTCTGTAAAACAGTCTGAGCTAGGAAATGAAGAAAGTGAAACTTTCATCAAAGGTTCCAAATCCTCAATTTCGCTGACACAATCGCATCAGTCTTTGTGTTCTATCAGACCATCATGTGAAGTATTCTACAACGTTCCTATTATAAACTAAATCCCTCGATTTTTCAAAACTATCTTATTGGGAAATCCCTAAAATTTCTTTAATATCATCAATGGTCATGCTGCCACGACTCTCATTACCATCAAGGACTGTATTAACCAGATGTTTCTTGCTCTCTTGCAGCTCCAAAATTTTCTCTTCGATTGTTCCTCTGGTAATCAGGCGATAGACTTCAACATTCTCCTGCTGACCGATACGGTGGGCACGGCTAATTGCCTGCATCTCCACAGCTGGATTCCACCAAAGGTCAATCAGAACAACCGTATCTGCACCTGTCAGGTTAAGACCGACACCCCCTGCCTTAAGGGAAATCAAGAAGGCATCCTTAGAGCCACTGTTGAAGGCACGCGTCATCTCCTGACGCTGGTCGGCAGGCGTTGAGCCCGTAATCTTGTAGGTCGAAAGCCCAAGATTTTCAAGTTCTGCTTCTGCAATATCTAGCATGCCACGGAACTGAGAGAAAATCAGCGCACGGTGACCGTTTTCCTTGATTTGGGTCAATAGCTGACGCAGACTGTCCAATTTTCCACTGTCACCATCATAGTCCATAAAGAGCGACGGAGTATCACAGATTTGGCGCAGCCTTGTAATCCCAGAGAGAATCTCAATCTTCTGACGATTGATTTCAGAATCAGAATGTCCAAGAATGCTCTCCTGCATCTGACGTAGTTGAGCCAGATAAATCGCCTTTTGACTCTCAGCCAGCTCATTTGGATAATTGATTTCAATCAAGTCTGGCAACTCAGGAAGAACATCTTCCTTCTTACGTCTCATGACAAAAGGCTTGATATAGCGAGCAACCTGCTTGGCGTCCATCTTGGCAAAGGCCTTCTGACCAGGCAAGAGACCTGGTAGGACGATTTGGAAGATTGACCAAATCTCTGTTAAACGATTTTCAATTGGTGTCCCTGATAAGGCAAAGCAATTCTTGACATCAAACTCACGTAGACTCTTAGCAATCTTGGTCTGAGCATTTTTCATGACCTGAGCCTCGTCCAGAATCAGATAATCATACTGCTCCTTGCTATACTGGTCAAAATCCTGTCTGAATGAAGTATAGCTGGTAATAACTACCTGATGATTTTCAGCAATCAACTGGTCTCGTACAGGTTTCAAGCCATAAGAGACCGCCACATCAAGATCAGGCGCAAACTTGCTAAACTCATCCTTCCAGTTGTAGATGAGACTTGATGGAGAAAGAATCAACACTTTTGATTCCTTGGTCAGACGAGAGGTCAAAAAACTAATGGTTTGCAGCGTCTTACCAAGTCCCATATCATCGGCTAAAATACCGCCAAAACCGTAATAATCAAGCATGCTCAGCCATTTGACACCAGTCATCTGATAATCCCTCAAGTCAGCATCAACCTTAATCTCAGCTGGCACAAAATCCTCTGGATGCACCAAATCATAGGCAAGACTCTCAAATTCCTGACTGAATGAGACGCTGGACATGCCTTTAAAGGCTTCAGAGAGCTGATAGGCAGCTATAGTATCAAGCTCCAAGTGCCCATTGGACAACTGCTTGGCTCTCAGGTTTTGAAGGGCTTGACTGACTTTTTGGGTCTCCTCATCAAAGACCACCAACTGCCCTGTCTTACTGATGAAGTAAGGCTCGTTAGTAAAGAGAGCCTCCAGGGCTTGGTCAATATCATCCTCTTGAACCTGAGCAAAATCAAAGGAAATATCCAAAAGACCACCATTTTTTCGGATTGAAACATTTGGATTTTCAATGCTGCGCAGATTTTCCAGATCCTCTGAAACTCTGACCTTACCCAGTCTCTCAAAACGAATGAGGGTCCTATTAAAGAAGTCATAGATGGTTTGGGCTGTCAGTGGTTCATGTTTAGCTTGCAAACCTGGTGTAAATCCTTCTGCCTCAGCCAAGCTCAAAATACGTGACTCTTTCTTATAATTGCTAGCAAAAGGAAGATTAGCAAGTTCTTCCTGACTCTTGACTTGGTCTTTTCCAAAATCAAAGGTCATGGAAAGCGTAATTTCACGATTTTCTGCGATATCAAAGTCAAAAATTGCCTTAAAGTCGTGGATATCAAATGTTTTGGGAGCCTCGACACGCCCCAATTGCTTAAACTCCAAGAGGCTATCAGCCAGTTTAGCCTGTTCATCCATATCAAAGAAGATATGACGAGAAAGGTCATCAGATAAGGGCAAACTCTTGATAGCATTAGCTAGCTTCTGCTGTTTGAGGTCTAGATAGTAAAAGGTACCATTATGAAAAAGGTACTGATTATCAAAGAAGCCATAGCTATTTTTGTCAGAAATAGACAGCTCAATCGCCTGCTGATGCACCTCAACCTTGAACTGATAGATGCCGTCTTCTCCATCCAAATGTCTAAAAATCACTGATGGATAATGGCTGTGCATGAATTCAAAGTCAAACTGCCAGAGACGATTCATCAGGCTAACACCCTCTTCAAAGAAACCACTAGGCAGCATGAGATTACGCCCATGATTAGGAAGAACAAAGTCGCTGTCAAAACGCTCCGAATCAGGAATAAGACGCCAGAGAAACTCAATCAATTCCTGACTCTCCCAGTCAAAATTCAAAAGCGACAGCTTCTCATAATAGTTTTTCCCAATTTGATAGAAGCCCTCTTTTTTTACGACAGACAAGAAGCCCTTGATATCACGGACAATATAGCTGCGCTCGTCAGGCAAACGTCTGATTCGTAAGGTCCACCACAAGTCCATGGAATAAGGGCTCTGCTGGCAGGAAGCCGACAGCTGATACTTGAGACTGTCATCTTCAACCATAGCCAAAGAATCTAGGAAAAGACTGCCAAAAGAATGTCTCTCCTTGACCTCCTTAGTCTCAGCCTCCTTATGCTCAATGCGGTCAGCAAGCTCCTTACCCTCACTATCATTTTTCAAATAGTGCTCGATAGCAGCTAAATGCTGGCAATAATGCTTGCGCTGAAACAGGTCACAGGCACATGAAACCAAATGATCATCCAAGGCAAAACGAATAGCAGTGCCATCAACTTCTGCATCGATGGTCCCGCTATCTTCACTGATAATCTTAATCTTACCTGCATCGTACAAATCAATTCCTTGATTACGAATTCGTCCTGGAATAAGTTTTGCCATATTTTCCTACCTTTATGATGAAAGCTGCAATTTCTTGCTGTCATATCAGGAGATCAAAAGCTGATTTCTCTTTTCGAAAACAGCCTCTCCACCTGTAAATCTTATCTCTTTATTATAGCAAAATTCTGATAATTTATCTTACCAAAACTTATCTTTTAAGCTTTTTCTAGTAAAAAAGGCTCTATAATTTCTGTAGTGGGTAAATCCACCAAGGAGATTGTAGGGCTTTTTGAATGTAGAAAAAAAGTCCCACATGACTTATAATGAAA
>NZ_JAFBEH010000065.1 GCF_016908645.1 Streptococcus loxodontisalivarius | reverse complement strand
GAAAACTGGATAAACAATTATCCTAAGAAAATACTAGGCTATAAATCTCCTAAAGATGTTTTACTAAATGGCTAACTTGCACTTGAAATTTAGCTAGTAGAAACAAGCTCAAAAAAATCGCCCTAAAGGGCGAAAAAACTTGACAAATCGCTTGTTATACTACCTATAACAAGGCTTGACTTACCAGCCAAGCCTTTCCTAAATGGTAAAAAAAGGAGAATAATATGGCAACGAAGAAGTTGGTTAAGGGGACAGCTCTCGGTGTGGCAGCTCTAAGCACCTTTGCGGTAGCAAGTGGTGTTCAAGCAGAAGAAACGACAAGTACAGAGCTTACAACCTCTAGCACAAGCACTCAGACAGCTACAGTAAGCACAACAAACATCCAGACGGTTCAGGGTGTTACGGTGGTTGATGGGACTGCGATTGTGACGGAGACACCGTCTGAAGAGACGGTTAATCAAGCAGCAGAGATTAAGACTGCGGCTGACCAAGCTGTGACTGACCAAACTGGTGTAGTGGCTAGCGCCACTCAAGCAGAAGGTGCTGCTCAAGACACCGTTAATCAAGCTCAAACTGCAGTTGATGAAGCACAAGCTACCAAAGACCAAGCAACTGATGAAAACATTGCAGCAGCACAAGCTGCTGTTGATGGTACAAGTTCAGAAATTGCGAGTCAAGAAGCAGCTGCTAGCGCAGCGTCTCAAGCCACAAGTGCAGCAGAAGCTGAAAGTGCTACTGCTCAAGGAGTGGTTGATAAGGATAATGCTGCAATTGAAAGCCAACAAGCTAAAGTTAACGAAGCTCAAACGACTGTTGATGAAGCACAATCTACTCTTGACGGTACAAATAGCGCTTCAGTTATTGCAGAGCGTGACGCTGCACAAACAGCCTTGACAGCTGCCCAATCAGCAGAAAACCAAGCTCAAACGGCTCTCAAAGAGGCTCAAGAAGCTGATGCAGCTAATCAAGCAACCCTTGAAGAAGCTCAAAAAGAAGCTGATGCTAAACAAGAAGTTGCTAACCAAACAGCAAGCGACTTGACAGCGGCAGAAATTGCAGCCAAAACAGCTTCAACAGAATTGACAAACGCTAACACAGCGGTAGCTAATGCGCAAGCAGCCCTTAACGGCACAGGTAGCGCCCAAATCATCGCTGAACGTGATGACGCACAAACATCTCTCACAAAAGCACAAGCTGATGAAGTCGCAGCTCAAACAGCTCTCAAAGAAGCCCAAGCGTCAGACGCTAACAAAGCCGCAACTATCAAGACGCTAACTGACACCTTGGCAACTCAACAAGCAACAGCCACTCAAACAGCAGCAGCCAACACAGTCTCAGCCCTCGAGGCACAAACGAACACTACACTCAGTGTACCAACATTGTCTCAAGCAGTTATTGATGCGTATAAAGCATTTGTATCAACAACTAAAGGTACAACAGCTTATGATGAAGCAAAAGATGACCTTTTGGACGCTTATGTAAATGATACATCTAACTCAGGAACAATTGTAACTCCTGTCGATAATACAGTTGTTAACGCATCTAGTTTGACTGAAGCTCAAACAATTGCCTTGTCTCAATACTACTTGTATGTTACAAATGCAATCCGTAAACAAATCTGGGGTGAAAACACACCTAACTATGTTTTGACAACAGACGCAGTTTCAGCAATTCGTACAATCGCTGCTAACTATGCTTCAGAAAACAACAATACTGGTAACCACAGTCGTACAGCCTTGAACAATGATGGAAACGATAATGTATCATGGAATACTGAAAACATTGGTTTCCTTAACAGTAAATCAACAACAATGACTGCACTCTATCAAAATATTTTCAACTCAGCTCTTGGAATGTTTGATAGTGACTACAACCAAGACTATGCTCACCTTACAAATGAATATGGTAAAGTTGCCCCAGCTGTAAGTAGCACAACAGGTCAATTTATGAAGAGTGCTGCATTAACACTTAGTGTAACATCTGGTGGAACAGTTCGTATGCACATGATTCACTTCCTAGACCAACGTGTATCAGGTCATACAATCACCAACCCATACGAATCAACTGACCTTTTAACCAAACTAGCTCAAGCCAAAGCAACCCTTGCAACAGCTCAAGCAGCTGCAACACAAGCTCAAACAGCTCTCACATCAGCACAACAAGCTGCCTCAAAAGCACAAGCTGCAGTTGCTGATACACAAGCTAAGTTGACAGCTCTTCAATCAGGCGACTTGACACCTGCTGCTCAAACAGCTCTCGCTCAAGCCACAGCTACACGTCAAGCAGCAGAAACACGCTTGACCGCAGCCCAAAAAGCAGTTGATAGCTTGACTGCTGATGTTGCAACGAAACAAGCAGCTCTTGCCCAAGCACAAGCACAACTTCGTGCAGAGCAAGACACCTTGGCAGACTTGCAAGCTCAAAAGGCAACTGATGAAGCCACTCTCAAAGAAGCTCAAGCCAAAGTTGATGCTCTCAAAGCTGAAGAAGCTAAGATTGCAGCAAGCCTCACATCACTCAAGGCACAACTTGAAGCCCAAAAGGCAACCTTGTCTAAACTTCAAAACGCAGACCAAGCCCTAGCAGATGCCAAAGCAACCCTCGCAGCATCTATCAAGGCTCATGACGAAGCCAAGGCAGTCCTAGATGCAGAAGTAGCCAAACTCAACGCTCTGCTCAAAGACCAAAAAGACGCTAAGGCTCAGTATAATGTGGTTAAAGCGGCTTATGAGCAGGCACAATTAGCTGAACAGAAGAAAGCTATCCTTGCAGCAGGTGGAACACCAGTAGCCATCACAGACGAGGCAGGGAATATTGTCGGCTACATTGACGGCAATCAGACCGTAGGTACAAACCTAAAACCAGTGACATACAGCCGAGTAGCAAGAGCCCAAAGTCTCCCAGAGACAGGCTCGCAAGAAAGCCTGCTTGCCCTCTTTGGTTATGCAGTGTTTGGTATGATGGGACTAGGTTATAGAGGAAAACGTAGAAGAGGATAATAATGACTGATAAACAAACTATTAACGATTACAACCGTGAAGAACTGATTGATATTTTGAAATATCTCTATGTGCAAGGAAGTGAGAGCGTTTCACTTTCTTCGCAAATTCAATCAGCGGAGAATAGTTATAGACAAAGCCGTACAGCTGAAGCGTTAAAGGATAAGCGTTCTAAACGCTCTAAAATCGCAAAGAGACTTGCTGTTGTAGTTGGATTGTTTTTTATGTTTATTGATATATATCCTACTACTGATTTTTTTGTTAGTATAGGTGTGCGATTTGAAGTTTTCGTTTTTTCTTGGGTTGTATCTTGGGGTCTATTTAATCTAGTGCTTTGGTTTTTTGGGTTCAGTGATTTGAAAGAGTCGGAAAAAATTACTCTAAATCAACAGATAAATGATGAAATTAAACAACAAGGTGATATCAATCGTCTTAAACAAGCTCAGAGAGAATTGAATTCGGATAGCTTGTTTAGTTATTATATAAGCTTAATTCCACAAAATTTTGCCAATCTGACCGATTTCTCAGGTATGCTTGTTCTTTTACATGATTTCCGTGCAACTAATTTCCAAGAAGCAGCAAATCTCTGGCGTACAGAACAACATCAACAAGCTGTCTCTCAGCAACAGAAGAAAATGGCACAACAATTGCAACAAAGCAATGCACAAATCGCCCAACTTCGTGACCAAGCCCAACGTCTCCAAAGGGGGCAAGCAGCGACTCAAGATGCAGCTGCTCGTGCTAATGCACAGACAGCAAAAGTTAATGAAAAACTTGGGAATATGGAACGCTATGGCGTCCGTGCAACAATTCGTAGATAAGAACAGACCCCACAGGCTAGAAGTTTGTGGGGTTCATTTGAAAAAAGACGGATTATTGGATTTTATTGTATAATAATTACAGGAAATAATTATCTTAGGAGAAATAAGAATGAAGAAGAAACTGATGACAGTGTTATCGTTGACATTATCTGCAAGTCTATTGGTTGCTTGTGGTCAGTCCAAAAAGAGCGAAGAAAAATCGTCACAGACCTCACAGACGACAGAGACGACTACAACAACGGAAAAAGTGAAGACTGACGAAACGCAATATGAAACAGTTCTTGAAACTTACCGCTCTGCTATTGCCAACAAGGCGACTAGTGAGAGTGTCAATAGTTTGATTGCTTCTTATGGCAGTGGTATGGTTTCAGCGACTTATGATTTTGATAAAAATGGTGTCAATGAGTTGGTTATTGCATCAAATAGTTATGGTGCGATTTCTATTTTTGACATCTATACAATCAATTCTGAAAATAAATTGGTTCGTTTAACCAATGCTGAGAATAAACTGAATATGATTGGTGAGCGAATGACACTAACACCACGTGAAGACGGTACGTTCTTCTATCATGGAAGTGGGGGAGCTAATACAGGCGGAAATGCTATCTATACTTTTGCGAAAGATGGAGCATCTTTGGAAAAAACAGCAGAGGTTTCTTATGATTTTTCCGTTTCTGAAGGCTATACAGATGAGAAGACAGGACAAGTTTATTCGAAAGATGAGTATCAAGCAAAATTTGAAGCAAGTCCAGCTCTTGACCTCAAAACGTGGACGTGGACAAGTTTAACACAGCCATCTAGTTCTACTACCTCAGCTAAAACTGAAACAAAGAGAATGGACGTGGATGCTATCGTTTCAGGTGATTACTCAAGTGTTGCAGGTACATGGTCAAGAGCAGATTATAGCATGACTTTTGATGTAAATGGTTTAGCAGTAGAAGGTGTTACTTTGACGCCTACTAAGCTGGCAAATGGAGCAGTCCGTATCAATGTTGCTACTCCAGCATCTGGTTATCTGATTTATATGATTCCAGCAGGGGTTTCAGTGGATGCTACGGATGCTTCTGATACCACTAAAGACCGTATGTGGTCAGGTCAAAATGAAGTCTTTAGTGACCCATCAGGTTTCTTCTATAAACAATAGGAAGGAATTCCTGATACAAATGAGTGCACATAAAAAGGAGCTTCGAGATGAAGTTCCTTTTTCTATATCCGATTAACTGACGTGTATTGAATGTCTGCTTCACTTTGATAATTATTAAATATTATGCTCTACAATTCTTTTAATATTTTATCAAATAATTCTTCTAATTTTCCTAAATCTCCATAGACTGTTCCATCCATATAAAGGTTGTAAACTTCATCATCTTGTTCCACTCGTATTTGTGCAGAATAGCCTTTTGCAAGTGCTAGTGAGCGAATAACTTCCCTTTGGGTTCGACCGTTTCCTTCACGGAAAGGGTGAAAATAATTAAGGTTATCAAGTATTTTTGCTAGAGATTTAATTATGTTATCTTTTGAATTATCTATTTGGTAATAAGAATGAATGAGGTGATTTATATAAGTTTCTGCCGTATCAAAAGATTGTATTGGCATAAAGGCATTCTCACTTTTTGAGATATTAACCTTACGATATTGTCCTGCCCAAATATAGACATCTTGAAAAAGATATTTGTGGATAGATAAAATATCACGAATAGAATGAATGTCAATTGGTTTTAAGCGCAAATCAGCAAGTCGCCTAGTAACTAATAAATGCTCATTTCGATATGCTTTTTCAGGATTTGTAATATTTTGCTTGTTGATTAAAACAGGGGAATTTGGGTAAGTATATTGATTTTCTGGGTCAATATACTTATAATTTTCATACTGCTTTTTAACCAATATTCAATTCCTTTCGTTTATTGATAACATAGGCTTTTAAATCAATTATATCTTGGACAGTCGGTTCATAATTTTCAATCATTGAGGAACCGATAGCATACCAAACAGTATCGAAATCAGAAAAGTTATCAAAGGGAACACCTAGAATGGTTAATTTTTCTTTATTTACTTCAAGAGTCATGGTAATCCTCCTTTTGTTTCATTATATTCTATTATATCACAATCTATTGTATCATGTTCATCAGTCGTAGCCACTATGAGTGACAGTTGGAAAAATAGTGGTGTGAACTTTTTGGTATAATTTAGCTCAATTCAGTGATTTTTAGGGGAAAATTCACACCATTCAGATGAAATTAGTTGAAATCGATTGAAATAGCGCTTTCAAAAAAGCGTGGAAATGCCTGATATTAAAGGTTTTTGAAATTTAGTCAAACAAAAGTTGTTCAAACCAGGTCTTAAAAAAGCTCGTAAAGCTTCACAATTCTCAAAACGTTAATCAAAAGATTATACGATTTATGGAACACCCATTTGGGTTTTCTTTTTTTCCCTCCAAGTCATCTTTCTTGTCTTTTATGGGTAGTCATATTATGATGGGTACTATAGTTAGTAGTTTGGCTAGTCAATTAGTGGTAGCTTAAGGTCTGAAAGAATTGCAGGCTGCTTACTATCAGATGAAGAAATTTGAAATTGCTCCACTGGAACGCTTTTTCAAGTAAGCTGAGGTTTATTTGAGGCTTTTGTGGTAGAATGGTTACACATGTAACATTATAGGAGGTTCTTATGCTCTGGTCACTTATTATCGGTGCCTTGATTGGTATGATTGCAGGTTCCATCACTAATCGTGGTTATAAAATGGGTTGTTTAACAAATATTTTAGCTGGGCTTATTGGTTCAGCGGTTGGTCAATCTCTCTTTGGGTCTTGGGGACCTAGTTTAGCTGGAATGGCGCTTTTGCCGTCAATCGCTGGCGCAGTTATCGTGGTTGCGGTAGTGTCCTTCTTCTTGGAAAACTAAGTCATGGATATCAGACTGACGCAATCATCAGGCAATTGGCAGCTAGATGCTGTTAAAATCTTGTCAGCTTCAAAAGAGCAAATCTGGGATCTTTTAACAACTAGTCAGGGACTAGCGAGCTGGTTTCCGCAGCTATCTTGGACGGACCAGGGCTGGCTCTTTACCATGCCTGAACGAGAACTTGTCTTTTCTGCCATAGAGAAAAGGGATCAGGAGTTTCTACAGATAGCTTGGGATCAGGCAGTTTTGACTTTTGAGCTTTTGGAAAATGGCTTGCGCTTTAAAGAAGTCATTCCCTGCGACTACCAGTCAGACTACTCAGATGCCAAGAAAGATATGGCAGGTTGGCTGACGCAGTTAGAAGTTATCGCCTCACTCCTGTCTGGACAGTCTATGGATTCAGTAGCAGACAGAGTTGCCTACTGGGAGACTTATTTATCTAAAATGATGTGAGAGTGGATGTGAAATCAACTCTCTTTTGTCTGTCTTTAATTCGTTTATGGTAAGATATTTTCAAAATTGCTCTGCTATTTCCGAGAAAAAACGAACCTTTTATCCAGTTTTGTATAGAATTTTCTGTATTTTTATGATAGAATAATGGAAATTATAAACAATGGAGGCTTCTCATGAAAGCGATTATTACAGTAGTTGGTAAGGATAGAACAGGTATCGTAGCAGGCGTTTCTGCTAAGATTGCTGAGTTGGGACTCAATATTGATGATATTTCACAGACTGTTTTGGATGAGTTTTTTACCATGATGGCAGTTGTGTCTAGTGATGAGAAGAAGGATTTCACAGCTCTTCGTTCAGATCTAGAGGCTTTCGGTCAAACCTTGAATGTTAAAATCAACATTCAAAGCTCTGCTATTTTTGACGCTATGCACAACTTGTAAGAGGAGAAGTCTTGATGGATATTAGACAAGTAACTGAAACCATTGCCATGATCGAGGAGCAAAACTTCGATGTGCGTACCATTACGATGGGGATTTCTCTTCTGGACTGTATCGATCCAGACATCGATCGTGCGGCTGAGAAGGTCTACAATAAAATCGTTGAAAAGGGTCGTAACTTGGTTGCGGTCGGTGAGGAAATCTCGGCTGAGCTGGGTATTCCTATCGTTAACAAACGTGTGTCTGTAACGCCGATTGCCATTATCGGTGCAGCGACTGACGCTGACAACTATGTTCCTCTTGCCAAAGCACTTGACCGTGCTGCTAAGGAAATCGGTGTCAACTTTATCGGTGGTTTTTCTGCCTTGGTACAAAAGGGTTACCAAAAAGGGGATGACATTCTTATCAATTCTATTCCACAAGCCTTGGCTGAAACTGATTTTGTCTGCTCTTCTGTTAATATCGGTTCAACCAAGACTGGTATCAATATGACTGCAGTCCGTGACATGGGTCGCATCATCAAAGAAGCATCTGAACTTGATCCTATGGGACCAGGGAAATTGGTTGTCTTTGCGAATGCGGTTGAGGACAATCCTTTCATGGCAGGTGCCTTCCACGGTGTCGGTGAAGCTGATGTGGTTATCAATGTCGGCGTCTCTGGGCCAGGTGTGGTTCAGCGTGCGGTTGAAAAAGTAGCTGGTCAGAGCTTTGATGTCTTGGCTGAAACCGTTAAGAAAACAGCTTTCAAGATCACTCGTGTTGGTCAATTGGTTGGTCAGATGGCGTCAGAACGTTTGGGTGTTGAATTTGGTATTGTTGACCTTTCATTGGCACCAACTCCAGCAGTAGGGGACTCTGTTGCTCGTGTCTTGGAAGCTATGGGTCTTGAAGTTGTTGGTACTCATGGAACAACAGCTGCGCTTGCTCTTCTCAATGATGCTGTCAAAAAAGGTGGTATCATGGCATGTAACCAAGTTGGTGGCTTGTCAGGTGCCTTCATTCCTGTATCAGAAGACGAGGGAATGATTGCGGCAGTTCAATCTGGTCACATCAATCTTGAAAAATTGGAAGCCATGACGGCTATCTGTTCTGTTGGTTTGGACATGATTGCCATTCCAGCTGATACACCTGATACAACTATCGCTGCCATGATTGCAGACGAAGCTGCCATCGGTGTTATCAATCAAAAAACAACAGCTGTGCGTATCATCCCTTACGGTCAAGTTGGTGATATGCTAGAACTGGGTGGTCTCTTGGGATATGCCCCAGTTATGAAGGTCAATAATGCTTCATCAGCAGACTTCATTGCGCGTGGTGGACAAATCCCAGCACCAGTACACAGCTTTAAAAACTAGAACGAAAGGTTGGAAGTATTCCAGCCTTTTTTCTAGTATGACATTTTCTTTAAGTTGGTTGATTTTTAGGATGTTAGTGTAAAATAATACTCGGTAAATCGTTTACAGGTTTTCAAAACGAAAAAAGTCCTATATCCTAGGAAATGCAAAAAAAGTAACCTAGAAG
>NZ_JAFBEH010000064.1 GCF_016908645.1 Streptococcus loxodontisalivarius | reverse complement strand
AACAAGACACCTCTACTTTAGCATAAAGAAAAAGTAGTGAGTACTCTCTCCCGTCGGAGATTTCCTCACTACTAATCTTAGTATGTTTTTATAGTATGATTTACGAGACGCAGTGGCTGGGAGCCTTTCTTGCTGGCTTTGCCAGCTTAGAAAGTCCCTTGCACAGTTCATTAAGTGCTTTAGCACCAATGAACCACTGCTGAGTGGAGAGGATGAAAGCTACACTTTCCTTATTTCCCTACCTCAAACAGTCCACTGGACCTTTTGAGCGTCAATAAATTAACTCTTACAGCCCTACTTTGATATCAAGCTATGCTTGATTTTATTTACAACCTCAAAAGGTTCCCCAAACCTTTTGAGTTATGCAGAGGTGGGTTGAAAAAGTCCAGTGGACTTTTTCAAGTGGGAGATAAAGCTTACGAAGTGAGTGTCAAAAACAGTCCTGGGGATAGACTGTTTCAGGTCAGCTACTGACAATCAAAACTTGCTGACAAAATCGAATTACTTCATCGGATTGCTAAAACTATCTCTCAGATAGTTTTACTGTCCCACACTCTCTCTTTAATCGATTAGTTTTCCCTGAGAGAGTGATTTCATCCATCTTGGAATTTCTTGGCTGATCTGGGTCGGTAAGACCACATAAGCGTCTTTAGCTAAGTGGTCTGCAATAGCTGAGTGAAGCCAGGACGCGATCAAAACCACATCAAAGGCATCCGTCTGCCCAAACTGAGCTAAAAAGCCCGCTATCATACCGCAGAGCGTGTCTCCCATGCCTCCAGTCGCCTGATAGGGACCTCCAGCTTCGATAGCAGCTGACCTATCTTTCGTTAAAACTTTGGTCGCCTGACTTTTGGCCACTAGGATGGTTTCTTTTGGAAAATGGCAGAGCGCTACTTGACTAGCAGCGTCTGTCTGCTCGGACATGGAAAGACCCGATAGTCTCTCCCACTCTTTTTGATGAGGTGTCAGGACTAGCTGATTCGTCAGATGTAAACTTTCTTTTCGCTTAGCTAATAGGTTGAGAGCGGAGCCATCGATAATCAATCGACAAGAAGTCTCCAGATGATCTAAGACAAAATCAAAGGTAGCCTGAGCTCTGCTATTTTCAGACAAACCAGGACCAATCAAGACAACGTCAGCCTTAGCAAGGTTCTCAGTCAGCAAATCGCTATCTGCCATATCAAAAGCCATGGCCTCTGGCAGGTGGCTATGGAGGGCTGCGATGTTAGCTGAGTCTGTCGCAACTGTCACAAGGCCAGCACCGCTATTGACACAGGCTAGAGCTGACATGATGATGGCACCTCCGTAGGGATAGAGCCCACCAATCAGAAGTACACGACCGTAAGTTCCTTTATGACTGTCTGTTTGACGCGGTTTAATGACAGATTTAATCAGTTGAAAATCCAGCATTAGTTATCTGCCTTGGCACTTCTAAGGGCTGCCTGATAAGTCTGTTCAAGAAGCATTGTGATTGTCATCGGCCCTACACCACCTGGTACTGGCGTAATCATGCCTGCAAGCGGCTCAACTTGGTCAAAGTCAACGTCACCAACTAATTTGCCATCTTGGTCACGGTTGATACCAACGTCGATAACCACTGCACCTTCTTTAACATAGTCAGCAGTGACAAAGTTTGCACGACCAATCGCCACGATAAGGACATCAGCTTGTTTGCAGACTTGGGCAAGGTTAGGTGTGCGTGAGTGGGTCAAGGTTACTGTCGCATTCTTATCCAAAAGAAGCTGAGCCATCGGTTTTCCGACGATATTAGAACGACCGATGATAACTGCGGTTTTTCCTTCAAGCTCAACTTGATACTCATGCAGCATTTCCATAATACCAGCTGGCGTACATGGTACCATTTGTGGACGACCATTCCAGAGATTTCCTGTATTCATAGGGTGGAAACCATCAACATCCTTCTTAGGATCGATGGCTAGGAGAATTTTCATCTCATTGATATGTTTAGGTAGAGGCAACTGAACCAAGATACCATGGAAGAGGTCATCTTGATTGTACTTTTCAATAACTTCAATCAACTCCTCCTCACTGATGCTATCAGATAAGCAAACGGTTTCACTCTTGAAGCCAGCCTTAATAGCAGAACGCTCCTTATTACGGACATAGACTTGACTAGCTGGATTGTCACCAACCAAGATAACAACCAAACCAGGAATTACCCACTCTTTTTCTTTTAGTTTAATAACTTTTTCAGCCAGACGCTCCTGCATCTTGACAGCCAAAGCCTTACCATCAATAATTTGAGCCATAATCTTCTCCTCGAAACAAAACAATTTTTAAATTATTATATCAAAAAACGATACCAAATGATATCGTTTTCTTAGTGACTATTTTACAAAACTTTTGACAAAAAATCTTTTGTACGTTCTTCTTTGGTATTTCCAAAGACTTCTTCTGGTGTTCCGTCTTCGACAACGACACCACCATCCATGAAGATAACACGATCTGCTACTTCACGCGCAAATCCCATCTCATGCGTCACGATAACCATGGTCATTCCTGACTTAGCAAGATCCTGCATAACAGCAAGAACTTCACCGACCATCTCTGGGTCAAGAGCTGACGTTGGCTCATCAAAGAGGAGAACATCAGGATCCATAGCCAGTCCACGAGCAATAGCAATACGTTGTTGCTGACCACCTGAGAGACTCGGTGGAAAGGCTAAGGCTTTCTCCTTAAGACCAACCTTCTCAAGAAGTTCGTAGGCTGTTTTTTCCGCCTCAGCCTTTGAAATCCCTTTGGTCTTGATTGGTGATAAAGTAATGTTATCCAAGACAGTCATGTTTGGGAAAAGGTTGAACTGTTGGAAAACCATCCCCATCTTTTCACGCATCTTGAAAACATCATTTTTCTTGTCTGTAATATCAACACCTTCAAAGGTAACTGTTCCCTTGGTAGGTACTTCAAGCAGGTTCAATGAACGCAAGAAGGTTGATTTACCAGAACCTGATGGTCCAATGATAACCACAACTTCTCCGGCTTGGATATCCAGATTGACACCTTTTAGAACCTCATTTCTTCCAAAGTATTTGTGAAGGTTTTTAATTGAAATAATTGCTTTTGACATTAGGCTTTACCTCCGTTTGACATTCTTCCTTCAAGCAGTTTCAAAAGTCCTGACATAGCACTTGTTACCATGAGGTAGTAGAAGGCTGCGAACAAGAGAGGCTCAACAGGGATATAAGTCGCTGTCGCAACTGACTGGGCACCATTCCAGAGCTCCATAACCCCAATTGTTTGAAGAAGGGAGCTATCTTTGATAATGGTGATAAATTCATTCCCCAAAGCTGGCAGGATGTTTTTAATCGCCTGTGGCAAGATAACATAGCGCATAGTATTAATAGGCTTGATACCTAGCGAGTAAGCAGCTTCCATTTGACCTTTTGGCACAGCTTCGATACCCGCACGAACGATTTCAGAAATATAAGCTCCGCTATTAAGCGAAATGATGATAATACCAGGTACGACACGGGTCAAGTCAATGTCCAAAACACCAAAGCTAATCGTTGGTAGACCACTAAATTGCATCCAAGTGAAGGCAATCATGATCTGAACCACCATCGGTGTTCCCCTAAAAATCCAAACATAAAGACTGACCAACCACTCAAGAATCTTAATATTAGAGCGTTTAGCTAGGGCAACCAAGATACCGATAATTGTCCCGAAAAAGACAACACAGACCGAAATCATAATGGTAACCATGACACCATAGTTGAAATACGCCCAGTACTTAGGCAAGAATGAAAAATCCATTAGATACTCCTATTTACAAAATTCATATAAACAAAATTATAACACAAAACGCATAATCATACAATAAACAAGAATAGATAAAAACACTTTCATGTAATATTCATGTATTATTTGCTTTTATACAGTATTTATACAAAAAAGAAGAGGCTGACTAATCAGCCTCTCTCATTTTTATTAGTACAAAAGATCGTAGATTTCCATTGCAATCAAGTCGATGCTATCAAATGAGTAAGACTCACGCGCTTCAACATCACGCAATGTGAAAACTGGACCATTCTCAGGATCGTTGCTGAATGATACTTCTGCTACAACAACACCCTCGCGCTCAAAATTACGTTTTAAATTACTATCATCAGTAGCCATCAATTCAAGACGGTTAATGATTCTCACCAAATGTGATTCCATGAATAGATTCTCCTATTTGTTTATTCGTTAGACCTATTTTAACATAAAACCTTATAAACAAACAAGGCAAACCCTTATTTCCTAGATATTTTTTAAAGATTGGTACATGATTGCCTTGATGGAGTGCATACGATTTTCAGCCTCTTGGAAAATGGTTGCACTGTGCTTTTGGAAGACCTCATCTGTGATTTCCAGTTCAGCCAAACCATATTGGTCATAAATCTCCTGACCAGTTTCTGTATTGAGATCATGAAAGGCTGGTAGACAATGCATGACGATGACCTTGTCGTTGCCTGTCTTAGCAATCAAGTCACTGTTAATCTGATAAGGAAGAAGAAAATCGATTCTCTCTTTAAAGTCTACTTCTTCTCCCATAGAAACCCAAACATCCGTATAGAGCATGTCCACTCCTGAGACAGCATTAACATCATCTGTAATGGTCAAGGTCGCACCAGTATTGTGGGCATGAGCAAGGGCGATAATCTCCTCCTCAGGCTGGAGCGTCTTAGGGGCAATAATGGTCACATTGACACCTAGAATAGCTGAAGTCACAAGGAGAGAATTCGCCATATTATTTCTACCATCACCGATATAGGCGATGCTGAGCCCTTCTAGACTTCCAAAATGCTCCTTGAGTGTCATAAAGTCAGCAATCATCTGCGTCGGATGCCAAGTGTCCGTCAAACCATTCCAAACAGGAACACCAGAATGCTCAGCAAGTGCCTCTACATCTTCCTGCTTAAAGCCACGGTACTCAATCCCATCAAACATTGAGCCCAAAACCTTGGCTGTATCAATAACAGACTCTTTCTTCCCAAGCTGAATCTCTCCTGCTCCAAGATAGGTCACATTCATCCCCAAATCTTGACCAGCCACGGTAAAGGCTGAACGTGTTCTAGTTGATGATTTTTCAAAAATCAGAGCAATATTCAAACCATCCAAATACTTATGAGCAATTCTCTTCTTCTTCAATTCCTTAAATTTGATGGATAAATCAATCAAATCCATCAAGTCCTGCTTACTAAAATCAATTTCTTTTAAAAATGAAAGTGCCTTTGTCATATCTCTACCTCTTTGCATCAAAATAATAATTTAAAATAATTTTAGTATATTTATACATTTTTGTCAACGTTTTTTTGATTTTATTTATCTTTATTCATTTTCTTCCATATTTTAGCACTCTATCTTAAGGACTGCTAAAATCACATACTTTTTGCTTGCATTGTCATTTCAGAGTGCTATAATAAAGGCATAAAGTTTTGACCAAATTTGACCTTTAATCAAAACTGTCAGACTTTCATCTTTCTGAAAGGAAAAGGTAACTTCCTATGTTATGTCAAAATTGTAATCTCAATGAATCTAGTATTCATCTCTATACTAATGTTAATGGGCAACAAAAGCAGATTGATCTCTGCCAAAACTGCTATCAAATTATGAAAACTGATCCTAGCTCTGCTATTGGCAGCATCTCCAACCAATCATCAAACCTTTTCGATGATTTCTTTGGTGACTTGAACAACTTCCGTGCCTTTAGTGGTGACCTTCCAAATACCCCTAAGACTCAGTCTGGCGGCAACGGTGGAAACAATGGCGGTGCTGGTAACACTAACCGTGGACCACAAGCTACAAGACCTCAACAACAAAAACCTCAAGGTCTCCTTGAAGAATTCGGTATCAATGTGACAGACATTGCTCGTAAAGGTGACATTGACCCTGTCATCGGACGTGATGAGGAAATCATCCGTGTCATCGAAATCCTCAACCGTCGTACCAAGAACAATCCTGTTCTCATTGGTGAACCTGGTGTTGGTAAAACAGCTGTTGTTGAAGGACTAGCTCAAAAAATTGTTGATGGTAATGTCCCTCAAAAATTGCAGGGCAAGGAAGTCATTCGCCTAGACGTTGTTAGTCTGGTTCAAGGAACTGGTATCCGTGGGCAATTCGAAGAACGTATGCAAAAACTCATGGAAGAAATTCGTCAACGTCAGGACGTTATTCTCTTCATTGATGAAATCCATGAAATTGTCGGTGCTGGGAATGCTGGTGATGGCAACATGGATGCTGGTAACATCCTCAAACCTGCCCTAGCCCGTGGTGAATTGCAACTGGTCGGTGCAACAACTCTCAATGAATACCGTATCATTGAAAAAGATGCTGCGCTTGAACGCCGTATGCAACCAGTCAAGGTAGATGAGCCAAGTGTCGAAGAAACTATCACTATTCTTCGCGGTATTCAGCCAAAATACCAAGACTACCACCATGTCAAATACACAGATGAAGCCATCAAAGCTGCTGCTGAATTGTCAAACCGCTACATTCAAGACCGCTTCTTGCCTGATAAGGCTATCGACCTCTTGGATGAAGCTGGTTCTAAGATGAACTTGACCCTCAACTTTGTTGATCCTAAAGAATTGGACAAACGTTTGATCGAGGCTGAAAACCTCAAAGCCCAAGCAACACGTGATGAAGACTTTGAAAAAGCTGCCTTCTTCCGTGACCAAATCGCCAAATACAAGGAAATGCAAAGTCAGGAAATCACTGACCAAGACATGCCAGTCATCACTGAGAAACACATCGAGGCCATCATCGAACAGAAAACAAATATTCCTGTTGGTGACCTCAAAGAAAAAGAGCAATCTCAATTGATTAATCTTGCTGACGACCTTAAGACACACGTTATCGGACAAGATGATGCCGTTGAAAAAATTGCTAAAGCTATCCGTCGTAACCGTGTTGGTTTGGGTGCGCCAAACCGCCCAATCGGAAGTTTCCTCTTCGTTGGTCCAACTGGTGTCGGTAAGACTGAACTTTCTAAGCAACTAGCAATCGAGCTCTTCGGTTCAGCTGATAGCATGATTCGCTTCGACATGTCTGAGTATATGGAAAAACATGCAGTAGCTAAGTTGGTCGGTGCGCCTCCAGGTTATGTCGGCTATGAAGAAGCTGGTCAATTGACCGAGCAAGTTCGCCGCAATCCATACTCACTCATCCTCCTCGATGAGGTTGAAAAGGCTCACCCAGATGTCATGCACATGTTCCTCCAAGTCTTGGACGATGGACGTTTGACAGATGGACAAGGTCGCACAGTCAGCTTTAAAGATACCATCATTATCATGACTTCAAACGCAGGTACAGGCAAAGTCGAAGCCTCTGTTGGTTTCGGAGCAGCCCGTGAAGGTCGTACTAACTCTGTTCTTGGACAACTTGGTGATTTCTTCAGTCCTGAGTTCATGAACCGTTTCGATGGTATTATCGAATTCCAAGCTCTCAGCAAGGAAAATCTCCTCTCAATCGTTGACCTTATGCTTGATAATGTCAATGAACGCCTTGCAACAAACGGTATCCACCTTTCTGTAACTGAAAAAGTTAAAGAAAAATTGGTTGACCTTGGTTACGATCCAAAAATGGGTGCCCGTCCACTCCGTCGTACCATCCAAGACCATATCGAAGATGCCATTACAGATTTCTATTTGGAAAATCCTACCGAAAAAGAACTCAAAGCTGTCATGACTCCAAGTGGCAACATTCACATCAAATCAGCCCACAAAGCTGACGAAGAAACTCTCCAAGAAGAAACGACACAAGAAAACATTCCAGAATAAGCTAGCCTTTCTAGAATAAATAAAATAAAATAAAATGAACCGTCCTCAACTGTTAATGACTCTGTCTAACAATTGGGGCGGTTTTCTTTTTCTAAAATTTAGAAGGGATTTTCTCTGAATTTTCTAAAGATTTTGAGTAGGATTTTTAGCCACTTTTTAGTATAATATTAGGAAACAAGCTGTATGAATGGCTCAATTATTAAGAAAAAGAGAGTGGAACAGTAAAACTATCTGGAAGATAGTTTTAGCAATCCAATGAAGGAATTCGATTTTGTCGTTCCACCTCCGCACAGTTGAATAGGGCTATAAGAGTTGATTTATCAGCGAATTAGAGACCACTCAACCACTGCGTCTTGTAAATCATACTATAAAAATTAAGAGAGTTAGTACTTTTGTCCCAACCTCTAACAAGGAGAACTCTATGACAAACCCAACATTCGGTGACAAGCAAGAAGGCGTTGATTATCAAAGTCGCTACGGTGTCTATGCTGTTATTCCCAATCCAACTAAGGATAAAATCATTCTAGTTCAGGCTCCAAATGGTGCCTGGTTCCTGCCTGGCGGTGAAATTGAAGCTGGTGAAGACCATATGGAAGCTCTTAAACGTGAATTGATTGAGGAACTTGGTTTTACTGCACAAGTCGGTAGCTACTACGGTCAGGCTGATGAATACTTCTATTCAAGCCACCGTGATACCCACTACTACAACCCAGCCTATATCTATGAGGTTACTAGTTTTGAGGAGGTTGACAAACCCTTGGAAGACTTTAATAATCTTGCCTGGTTTGATATCAGCACAGCCATTGACAAACTAAAACGTGGCAGCCATAAGTGGGGAATCCAAGAATGGCAAAAAAATCATCACTAAAATAAAATTGCCCCGCCGATTGAACCAATTAGTGATATAATAAAGATAAGAATAAGCAGGAGGAATTTATGAGACTCATTAACACAACAAGTAGCCATTCTGAAATGGTTCGCAACCAACTCCGCAATACTGATGCAACTCTAGTTGAAGTCTACTCTGCTGGAAATACTGATGTTATCTTTACACAAGCACCAAAGCATTATGAAATCTTGATTTCAAACAAGCACCGTGCTATCAAAGATGATGAACTCGATGCCATTCGTGAATTTTTCCTAAAACGTAAAATTGATAATGACACTATCGTCCAAGATCAAATCAAAACCTTGCATACAGCAAACTTGATTGAAATTTCTATTCCGACAGTAGCCTAAGATTAATCTCTTAGGCTATTTTCTTATTTCAAGAAAAATAAAAAATCTGGATTAAATCCAGATTTCAGAATGTAGACAAACCTAGTTTACAACAAAATTTAAAATAAAAGCTCTGCTTACTTAAAATAAATGACCGATTTCTGCGAGCGGAGTGCTAAAACAGTCTGGGAGACTGTTTTAGGTAGGGAATAGAGAAAGCACAGCTTTCATCAAAACAGTCTGGGAGACTGTTTTAGGTGGGGAATAGAGAAAGCACAGCTTTCATCAAGAGGCTGGGCAAAAACTAGCTTCAGAATAGAAAAAAACGAGCACTTCCGCAGTCGGAGATGCTCGTTTTCCAATGTCATGGTTTATAATTATA
>NZ_JAFBEH010000063.1 GCF_016908645.1 Streptococcus loxodontisalivarius | reverse complement strand
GCTTAATTATTTAGTCAACCCACTACAGTTGACAAAGAGCCGATTCTCTCTCGTACTTAATTATTAGTCAACCCACTACAGTTGACAAAGAGCCGTAAAAAAGAGAACTTGGAAAATGACTTTCCAAATTCTCTTTCATAGTCTATTTACGTTTACGAGCAATCAGATGAATCGGAGTCCCTTCAAAGGTAAAGGCTTCACGAATTTGATTTTCCAAGAAACGAAGATATGAGAAGTGCATGAGCTCTTCTTCGTTGACAAAGATGACAAATGTCGGTGGCTTAACCGCAACCTGTGTCGCGTAGAAAATTTTAAGACGTTTACCCTTGTCTGTCGGTGTTGGATTGATAGCGATAGCATCCATAATCACATCATTAAGGACAGCTGAAGGGATACGTTTATTTTGGCTTTCACTGATACGTTTGATCAGTTCTGGCAACTTATGCAAGCGTTGTTTTGTCACTGCAGAAACAAAGACAATCGGTGCATAGCTCAAGAATTGGAAGTTATCGCGAATATCAGCTTCCCACTGAGCAACCGTGTGATTGTCTTTTTCAAGCGTGTCCCACTTGTTAACGACGATGATAATACCCTTACCTGCTTCATGGGCAAAACCTGCGATACGCTTGTCGTACTCACGAATCCCCTCTTCAGCATTAATGACCATAAGAACAACATCCGAGCGGTCAATGGCACGCATAGAACGCATGACAGAGTACTTCTCAGTATTTTCATAAACCTTACCAGACTTACGCATACCTGCCGTATCAATCATAGTGTACTCTTGCCCTTCACTATCAGTGAAGTTAGTATCAATAGCATCACGAGTCGTTCCTGCAATCGGACTAGCAATCACACGGTCTTCGCCCAAAATAGCATTGATAAGACTTGATTTACCAACATTAGGACGACCAATAAGGCTAAACTTGATGATGTCTGGATTTTCATCTTCTACTTCTTGAGGAAGGTTTTCAACAATAGCATCTAAAACATCCCCTGTACCAATCCCGTGAACAGATGATACAGGCATAGGATCACCCAAACCAAGTGAGTAGAAATCATAGATATCGTTACGCATCTCAGGATTATCAACCTTATTGACCGCAAGGATAACAGGTTTATTAGTCTTATAAAGGATACGAGCCACATACTCGTCCGCATCTGTCACACCTTCTTTACCAGAAACGACAAAGACGATAACATCAGCTTCAGTCATGGCAATATCAGCTTGGTGCTTGATTTGCTCCATAAATGGTGCGTCCACATCGTCGATACCTCCTGTATCGATGATAGAGAACTTGCGGTTGAGCCATTCGGCAGTTGTGTAGATACGGTCACGTGTTACTCCCTCAACGTCTTCGACGATAGAGATACGTTCACCAGCTACACGGTTAAAGAGTGTCGATTTTCCAACATTAGGACGCCCGACAATAGCAACTGTAGGTAATGACATAGTCTTTTCAGATTGGTTGTTATAGTGGATTAAATAAAGGTTAGGACGGAGTTCAAGTCGCTTCGATGAACGTCAGTTCTATCTTCAGATCCTTGCCTAGTCCTATTCCTTTCTCAATCTACTATACCAATCAGCCTTTCTATATTTTTTGCTGTAAGTCACAGTTAACTTGTGATTATTTCATTAATTTTAACGACGGTTTTCACCTTCTAGATGAATTTCTTGAGCTAGGAAACGCACACGTTCCATAACACGTTTTGCCTGCCAAGATTCGTCTCCCTTACGCCCATCAGCCAGCTTAGCTTCTAGATTGGCCATAGAGTAGTTAGAGGTGAAGAAGGTTGGTAGTTCTTCAAGCATGCGATACTGTAAGATAACTTGAAGGACCTCATCACGGACCCATGATGAAAATTGCTCAGCACCGATATCATCAAGGATAAGAACAGGTGCTGCCTTGACCGCATCAATTTCTTCCTTGACACGACCTTCATTGATAGCATTTTTAACATCAATTGTAAAGGATGGATAGTGCAACATGGTTGTCGTCACACCCTTTTTCTCAGACAATTCATGAGCCATGGCAGCCAGCAGATAAGACTTACCGACACCCATATCTCCATAAAGATAGAGTCCTTTTTGACCTTGATCAGGATAATCATTGACAAAATCAACCAGATTACCAAAGCTGACCAAGCGACGACTATCATCCAACAAGACATCGTCAAAAGAGATGTGCTTGTAAGACTTAGGCAGACTCATGAGATGAATGCGATTTTCAATAGCCTGTTTCTCTTGAGCCTCTTTGAGTTCACGCGTTTCCAGATAGGTAACATCAGCATAACCCTCGTTCATGGTCAATATAGGTTGGTAACCCTTGGCAATATAAGAGCTATCCCCTGAGAGGAACTTGGCACGCTCATTTCTGAATTGGTTAAACTTAGGCAGACTACGTTTAATTTCATCTTGGGACAAGCTGTGCTGGCTGATAAAAGCAGCCACATCGGGATCCGCTAGAATAGCCTGAGTCAGGGCTTCTGGTGTAACTCGCCCTGCATTTTGAGATTTATTCAGGGTCTGACCGACTTTTTCCATATCGTCACTCCTTCCTATTCTTCTAGGCTAATCCTTTCTCAGCTTATCAAGCATTGCTTGCTTCATCTGATCCAATTTCGCCTGTTCTTCTTGACTTGTTTCGTTTTTGTAATCTGGATTACTCCAACTTGGAATATTGGAATTGCTTTCCTGACTTGACTTGGTCGAAACCTGTTTCTTACGTTCTGTGAAATCACGCATCTTAAGCACAGCATCTTCTGCCGTCATCACCTTCTGATAAGAAAAATCATTGGCAATCTTCATCAAGTAGCGCTTGTTAACATTGGCAGACTTGGTCTTATTGATGGTGTAGAGAATCATGATATTGATAACTTCATCCAAGAAGGACATCGCTGCCAAATCCGATAAAATCTTACGTTCATCTGCGGTAATAGTCGCCTGTCTAGCCTTTTTAATCTTTGCTAGAAAGACATCAGCCTTATCAGCCTTTGCCTCACGGATAATAACTTCCTCTTGTGGACTAAAAGTATCCGAGTTCGATTTTTCAAGTGGCTTCTGCTCTTTTTTAGCCTGCATACGAGAAAGTGAAATCTTGAAATTAACAGCTGTCTCACGCGCCAAGAGGTAGGTATCATACCAGGTCAATTCATAACGCTCTGCAAAATGATTGAGAGCCACGACATCGCTAGCCTCTTTTTCAAAAGAGAGACCATCACGAACCATCAATTTCTTGAAAGATTCTAAATCAAAATTAGTCTTGGTTTTAGCAGATTGCAGGGCAACCTGACCAGTCGCATCAAAAACTTCAGAAAACTTCTTGGACAAGTTTTGAACATTTTCAGGCAAATAGCTGCGCATTTCTTCCAGAGCCAAATGACCAATTTTCTGTTCTAAAAGTCCTGTATAGACGGCATTTGCTAGAAAGTCTGCACCAGATAGAGGCGGCAGCAACTCAATCAAATAATCCTGCTGTTGCTGATAAAAACGCACCAAGTCCATTCCAGTCAGAATTGCTAGCGCTTCTTCAAAACGTTGCATGCCAAAGAGAGTGTGGTTAAGAATCTCTGCGAACTGGTGTTTTTTTGCACCATTATCCCAAAAACTTACCAGATACTGATAGACCACCAACCCATCTGCACCGATAATTGGATAGTAATATCGCATCAAATCACGACTATCTGTCGTCACAAGATTAGCCTTAAGAAAAGAAAAGCTATCAATCGGTCTCATCTACACTACTCTTTTTCTTACTGCGGACACGCTTGGTAATCTGCTGCAAGAGTTCCTCAATCTCATCAACATCTTTGAAACTCTTGTAGACAGAGGCAAAACGCACATAAGTAATTTCATCCAAATCAGCCAACTCATCCATGACTAGATTTCCGATGACTGTACTTGGCACCTCATTTTCATACTCAGAACGAACCTTTTGCTCAATACGTGAGATAGATTTTTCAATATCGTCACTAGAAACTGGGCGTTTTTGCGCACTCTGAATAATACCATGTTGAATCTTATCACGTGAAAACTGCTCACGAGTTCCATCTTTTTTAACAACCAAGAGTGGCAACTCCTCGATACGTTCAAAAGTTGTGAAACGATTTTGACAGTTATCACATTCACGGCGTCTTCGAATAGTAGTCCCCTCTTCAGCTTGACGACTATCAATAACACTTGACTTTGTATAACCACATTTTGGACAACGCATGAAAACACCCCAATTCTACCATTTTAATTTAACATCTTATTCTATCACAATTTATCCCATAACAAAAGCGATTGATAGTAAACTTGGTCTCTGACTAAGGATAATGGCAGAGCTGAGACACGAAAAAGAGAGTGGGACAGTAAAACTATCTGGGAGATAGTTTTAGCATTTAGTATGAAGGAATTCGATTTTGTCAGCAAATCTTTATTTTTGGTTGCTGACCTGAAACAGTCTATTCCCAGACTGTTTCACTCCCACCTCCGCATAGCTCAAAAGGTTCGGGGAACCTTTTGAGGTTACAGATAAAATCAAGCGAAGCTTGATATCAAAGTAGGGCTGTAAGAGTTGATTTATCAACGAATTAGAGACCACTCAACCCCTGCGCCTTGCAAACTAGATTATAAAAAATCTGAGGCTAGGACTTTTGTCCCAGCCTCAGATTTTTTTAGTTAGTGTAAGGCTCGTCAACTACCTTAGGAATTATCAAGGTAAAGACTGACCCCTTATCAACCTCACTAGTCACTTCAAGTCGACAATGATAGGCTTGAATAATCTGCTGAAGAATGGACAAACCGATTCCCAAACCTGATTTTGTGCTTGTGCGATTACGAGACTTATCTGTGCGGTAGAAACGTTCAAAGATATGCTGCAAGTCTTCCTTGGCAATCCCTTCTCCCTTGTCTCGAATACTGAGGCGATAAACCTCTTCTAACTCCTCTAGACCAATGGTAATTTCCTTATTGACTGGTGAATACTTGACCGCATTATCAATCAAAATAGTCATGGCCTGTTCTAGGTGTGGAGTATAGATTTTAGCAGGTGTGTAACCAGCATTTGGTGACGCTTCGCAGGTGAAGATAAATTCGCTGTGAAGGACCTTGAAATTTCCCAAAACCTTGTGAGCAGACTCTTTGATATCTGACACTTCGTTTTGGTGGCTTTCAAAACTTCCTTGAATTCGGATCATATCCAGCATTTCACTAATCATAAGGTTCATACGATTAGCTTCATAACTTGAAGCTTCCAAACTTTCATCAAGAATCTCAGGATCATTTTTACCCCAGCGCTGCAAGAGGTCTAAGTGTCCCTTAATAACAGCAATAGGTGTCCTCAATTCATGACTGACATCACTGACAAATTGATTCTGCAACTTGCTCTGACGCTCAAGCTTATCCAACATATCATTGAAGATAAGCGAGAGTTCTTCAATCTCATCACCACTCTCAACCTTGGAACGAACATTCAATTCCATAGGGTTCTCAGCAATCATGGTCATGGCTTCATGCAGATCCTGCATTGGATTCAAGAAGAGTTTGATAGTCCTTGTCGTTACCAAAAAGACCAAAAGGACCGTCCCGATAACCAAGATTATGAGGAGATAAAAGAGCCTATCTTTAATCGTGTAGTAAAACTCGAGATTGTGGAAAATCTGGATATAACCAATTTTCTTTTTACCAGAGGCATCTTTCAAGACAAGACTATAATAGTAGCCTCGTTTTCCCTGATTTTCAGACATGGTCACAACACCAGTCTTAGTCGCAATCTTATCGTGAGACTCTCCATCCTCATTAACAGACGAAGCCGTTGTAAAGACCAGATGATTGCTATTATCATAAATATAGACAATCTGGTTAGAATAGAGCAGGCTGGAAATGGCAATGCGGCTCCCCGAAATATTCTTCTCATAAAGAAGATTGTTGGTAACCGTTGCCGTTACACTTTCTGGTGCATAGAGGTACTGCAAGATAGACTCCGCTGTAACCTCACTGTCCAATCCCTTGAAACGCTTGCTGACGTTCTTAATAGTTGTTGTTACAGCACTCCTCTCATGATCTAAGAGAAGGAAATTGGCTGATACCAACATGACAATCGAAAATAGCAACAATATTAGAAAAAAAAGCCCTGATGTTACAAGGGTCATTTTTTTTCTAATAGGCATTTTTAAAATAGAATTTTTACCTATACGTTTGATCATGATTCACGGATTACGTAACCCATTCCACGAACGGTTTGGATGTATGACTCTCTTCCAGAAATATCAATTTTACCACGGAGATAACGGATGTAAACATCGACAACGTTGGTCTCAACTGCTTCATCGTATTTCCAGACTTGTGCAAGAAGCTCTTCGCGAGTCATTACACGGTTCATATTGTTCATCAGTGTGCTCAACAAGTCATACTCACGTTTTGTCAATGGGATAAGAGTATCGCCACGGAGTACAGAACGGTTTTGGGCATCCAACTTCAAATCGCGATAGGTAACATCACCTTTTGTTGATGTCACTTTGTTTTCAAAGATGTCTTGACGACGGAATACTGAGCGGACACGCGCAAGCAATTCTTCAATGGCAAATGGTTTGATGATATAACCATCAGCACCACGGTCAAGACCAGCAACGATATCCATAACAGAATCACGTGCTGTCATCATAATAATGTGTGTTGTTTTTTCTTGTTGCAGACGACGAGTCACTTCAAACCCATCCATTTCTGGCAACATAAGATCCAAAAGGATCAAATCAAAGTCTTTTTCAAGAGCTGTTTCAAGACCTGACCTACCGTTGTGTTCAACAGTAACTTCATAACCTTCATGTTGAAGTTCCAATGAGACAAAACGAGCCAGATTCTTCTCATCTTCGATAATAAGAATACGTTTTGACATAACTACCACCATAATAATCTTCAAGGATTATTTTTTCTATTTTTGTTTTTATCTGTAAATACGTTAGAAATCCTATAGAAACTCTTCTAGAAACCCTTTTCTTCTATATTCATTTCTCACAAAAGATACTTACCTTTTAAAGTATACTATTTTTAATTTGCATAATCAAATTAAAAGGCTTAGAATTGTATACTAAAAATCTATTTTTTTAATCTTCAAATAGTCCATTTAGGGCTGAAAATGGATTATTTTCTACCTTTTTCTCTTCCTGCAAGGCTTGATACTGATCTTCAGTAAGGACTGACCATGACTCTCCTGATGGTAAATCCTCATTTTCTAATTCAGCTTCTGTTAAAACTCTTAGAGGAATATTCAACAAAATATTATCGACAACGCTATCTTCAAGATTAACAGAGTCACCCTCCAAGATAAGAACCAAGTCATCTTCGACCAATTCTTTCTTAGAAGCAACATCCTGCTCCTCAATAAAAACCTCGCTGATAAATAATTGATTATCAAACGCTACCGGCTCCATCGATCGACTCGAAGGAAGCACTAAGCGATAGGTCAAATCGTAATTCAATAAATAGAGCCCTGAATCAAATGAGATATTTCCTACCACATGAACAGAGTCCACATCGATAATGTCGGGATCTCTTGCCAAAAGCTGTGCCTTAACATCAACTGTCTGGTCAAAAGAGATACCGTCATCATGCTTTTTGATATCTAAAAGATGAAACAAACCTTACCTCTCCTTAACTTTCTTCCTATTAAATACATAAACATTGGATAAACTGACGCAAATGTCATCCTAAAGCTCATATACTTAATCCAAAACAACCAGTTAGATCCCTCTAACTGGTCTTAACTTATGATTATTAAATAATAGATTTTTGAAAATAATCAGATAAACTAATTATAGCAGAAATTTTATGAACTGTCTACATTTCTTTTAATCTCTGAATACGATCTGCAATAGGTGGATGGGTGTAAAAGAGGGACTTGAATCCTTCTTTTTTCATGGGATCATTGATATAGAGAGCTGCACTTGCCTCATCAACATGATGAGACATTGGACTAGAAGTTTCTAATTTTTGAAGGGCATTTATCATTCCTTGAGGATTTCTAGTCAATTCAACCGAGCTCGCATCTGCCAAATACTCACGCTGACGAGAAATCGCTAGCTGAACCAAAGTTGCTGCCAAAGGAGCTAGCACGATGGCTAGGATTGAAAAAAGCAACATAAGAATTCCAAGACCGTTATCCTCACGATCATTAGAACGTCTGCGCCCGCCGCTGAACCACATCATTCGTCCACCGATACTTGAAATTAGGGTAATGGCTGATGCGAGAGCGACAGCTATGGTCGAAATGCGGATATCATAGTTTCTGATATGACTGACCTCATGTCCAATAACACCTTCAAGCTCTTCACGATTCATAACCTCAAGAAGACCTGTAGTAGCAGCGACAGCAGCATTTTCCGGACTAGAGCCTGTCGCAAAGGCGTTAAGACTCTTATCTTCCACGATAAAGACACGAGGCATAGGAATCTGGGCAACCATAGCCATATCTTCAACAATATGGTAGAGTTGGGGCGCTTCTTCGGCAGTCACTTCACGGGCATTGTTCATAGACATGACCACATTGGTAGACTGGAAAATCATAGAAAAGGCATAGATGGCTCCAATAATGAGGGCAATAGCTACGCCAAAGGTCAGATTGCCGACAAAAAGATAACCTACTGTTGCACCGATTGCTGATAAGAGGGCGAAAAAGAGGACAATCAAGACCTGCGTTCGTCGTTTATTACTCGCAATTTGTTGATAGAGCATAGTCTACTCCTTAAAAATCAAAGGAAACTTTTGGAACTTCCTTTTCTTCTGCTGGCGTTTCCAAAAATTCGCTGGCTTTAAAGCCGAAAATCTTAGCAACAATATTGCTTGGGAAGGTTTCTAATTTGACATTGTAGTTTGATGTTGTTGTGTTGTAGAGCTGGCGTGAGTATGAGATTTTGTTCTCTGTATTGGTCAATTCGTCCTGAAGTTTGACAAAGCTAGCGTTAGCTTTTAGGTCAGGATAATTTTCCGCCACTGCAAAGATACCTGAAACCTGCTTGGTAAGAGCTTCTGAAGCCTGCATCGCTTGGGCAGGCGTCTGTGCTTGCGCAACCTGAGCTCGAAGCTCTGCAATTTTCTCAAAAGTCTTCTCCTCGTAAGAGGCATAGCCCTTAACCGTTTCAATCAGGTTAGGAAGCAGGTCGTTACGACGCTTCAACTGAACGTCAATCTGACTCCAAGATTCCTTGGTCTGCATGCGACTCTTAACCAAGCCGTTGTAGCTGACAATGAGCCAGATAGCCAGAACCGCGATGATAGCAATGATGATAATAATAGCCATGAAAATACCTCGTCTTTATTTTTCTACCATTATAACAATTTTTAGATAGTTTGAAAAAGAAAATAATCATTCTGTTTGTGTCAAGTAATCCTCGGAAACAATTTTCAAAGTCCTAAATCCACTTTTTGAGTTGACCAATCGGAGAGCTCGTTGCAGCAGCTAAAGC
>NZ_JAFBEH010000062.1 GCF_016908645.1 Streptococcus loxodontisalivarius | reverse complement strand
AGGTTATTAAGAGAAATGCTTTTGGATTTAGAAACTTTGAAAACTTCAAAAAGCGGATTCTTCTTGCTTTGAACGCAACAAAAGAGAGAACCAATTTGATTCTCTCTCGTGCTTAATTATTTAGTCAACCCACTACAGTTGACAAAGAGCCTCAAAGTTTCTACATATTTAAATAATGGTCAGCGGTGTCGCGGTATCTGGTGACGTATCGTAAACCTTGAAATCTCTTCCCACACCAAAGTCTGCCTGCGCCAGCTGATTTTCCATAGTCATGTGAGCCAGTTCCTTGATATTGTTTTCCTTACTCAAGTGCCCCAGATAAATCTTCTTGGTCTTGTTTCCGATGGTACGGATCATAGCTCCCGCTCCGTCTTCATTACAGAGGTGACCCTTGTCTGAAAGGATGCGCTGCTTGGTTTTCCAAGGGTATGAGCCTGCGCGTAGAATCTCAATGTCATGATTAGACTCAATCAAGTAGCCGTCGGCATTTTCAATAATACCTGCCATACGGTCACTAACATAACCAGTATCCGTCAGCATGACGAAGGACTTGCCATCCTTCATAAAACGATAGAACTGCGGGTCCACAGCATCATGGCTGACACCGAAACTCTCAATATCGATATCACCGAAGGTCAACATTTTGCCACGTTGGAAAACATGTTTTTGAGCCACATCTAGCTTACCTAGCATATTTTTGTCATCCATGATTTTCCAAGTATTTTCATTGGCATAAATGTCCAAGTTGTATTTACGAGCCAAAACACCGACACCCTTGATATGATCGACATGCTCATGGGTTACCAAGATGGCATCCAAATCTTCTGGATTACGGTCAATTTCAGCCAAAAGACTGGTAATCTTCTTACCAGTCAGCCCTGCATCTACCAGAATTTTTTTCTCAGGCGTCTCAAGATAGAAGGAATTTCCTGTCGATCCTGAGGCTAAGATACTGTATTTAAATCCTGTTTCTGTCACTCTAGTCTTCTCCTTCTTCCCACTCGTCTTCTTCGAGTAGATCTTTTTCATAAGGGAGCACGATGGTAAAGGTAGAACCCTTGCCGTATTCACTCTTAGCCCAAATAAAACCTTTATGCTGTTTGACGATTTCCTTGGCGATAGCTAGACCCAAACCAGTACCACCTTGAGCACGGCTACGAGCCTTATCCACACGATAGAAACGGTCAAAAATCAACGGCAAATCTTTCTTAGGAATACCCAATCCCTCGTCAGAGATAGCGATAATCAACTGACTATCCGTCGTTCTGACGCTGACTGTCACTCGACCACCGTCTGGTGAATACTTGATAGCATTGTTAATGATATTATCAATGACCTGAGTCATCTTATCATTATCAATTTCAATCCAAATCGGTACCACAGGATATTCACGGATAATCTCATAGGTCTTTCCATCCGTCTCATTCTGCGACTTCATCTGGTCAAATCGGTTGAGGATAAAGGTGATAAAGGCAGTAAAGTTTGTCAGTTCGACATCAAGTTGACTGCTTGCATTATCGATACGAGACAAAGCCAAGAGATCTGTGATCATACGCATCATGCGGTTAGTTTCATCCAGCGATACCTTGATGAAATTCGGTGCAATCTCCTCTTTGAGCGCTCCTTCATCTAAGGCTTCCAGATAAGATTTTACTGAAGTCAATGGCGTTCGCAACTCATGACTAACATTGGAAACAAAGAGACGACGTTCCCGTTCTTCCTTATCCTGCTCGGTCGTATCGTGTAGCACAGCTACCAATCCAGAAATAAAGCCACTCTCACGTTTGATAAGGGCAAAATTTACTCTGAGACTGATAAATTCACCAAATTCATCAAGACGATTCAAACTAATCTCAGGTGTCTTGGTCAACAAATCATAGTAGGTATACTCTGTATCTTCTAAAAGAGACATGACATTCAGTGATAAAGCCTCTTCATTACTGAGATTGAGCTGACTTTGAGCCATGGCATTCATCATGATAATATTCCCACGACGGTCGGTGGCAAGGACACCATCACTCATATAGGACAGAATCCCTGACAAACGATTCTTCTCCTGCTCCAGATTTTCATGGGTCAAACGAAAGACCTCTGAAAGATCGTTAAGACTGCTAGCTAGTTCAATCATTTCAGCGGAGCCTTTTACCCCAGACGACTCGGTATAATCACCTGCCATCAGAGACTTGACCTGCTTGTTGAGCTTTTGAATATAGTGGCTAGTCAAATAGTCACGAACAATCAAAATCAAGAAGATAAAAACCAAAAGAAGAAGCAAGATACCTACCAAAAGGTTGGTAGAAATAAAGAGATTAGTCATAAGATTTCATGTAATAACCCACACCACGACGTGTCAGAATGTATTCTGGACGACTTGGTGTATCTTCAATTTTTTCACGGAGACGACGAATGGTCACGTCTACAGTACGAACATCACCAAAGTAATCATAGCCCCAAACTGTCTCAAGCAAATGCTCACGCGTCATCACTTGTCCCATGTGAAGGGCAAGATGGTGGAGGAGTTCAAACTCACGGTGAGTCAACTCAACTTCCTCACCATGTTTCTTAGCCACAAAGGCATCTGGAATGATTTGGAGATTTCCGATAGTCAACTCTGATGAACCAGCCTGTGAAGACTCTTCTGCAACAGCTGTTTCAATATTTTCTGTACGACGTAGATGAGCCTTGATACGGGCTAGAAGTTCACGGTTTGAGAAAGGTTTTGTAACATAATCATCCGCACCGATTTCAAGACCGATAACCTTATCAAATTCGCTGTCTTTAGCAGAAAGCATGATGATTGGAGCATGGCTAGTTTTACGGATTTCTTTAGCTACTTCTAGACCATCGAGCTCAGGCAACATCAGGTCCAAGATAACCAAGTCTGGTTTCTCAGCTTCAAACTGTTCAAGAGCATCGCGACCATCAAAGGAAGTGACAACTTCGTAACCTTCCTTGGTCAAGTTAAATTTAATAATATCTGAGATGGGTTTCTCATCATCGACAACTAATATTTTTTTCATATCTAATACCTATTCAAAAATACCTATTCAAAAATTTCTATTTGTTCTATTATATCAGAATGCCTAGTATTTTTAAAATAACAAGCATGTTTCAAGTTGATGACCTAGGTTACTGAATTTTCTGAAAACTCATTTGACAAGTATACAGTAATATGATAATATTTATCCATGTTATAAAAACTTACATTGTTGAGTTCTAGAATATTAGGAGGTCCTTATGGCACTTATTGAATATAAAAATGTTGAAAAATATTACGGAGAATACCACGCACTTCGCAACATCAATCTTGAAATCGAGAAAGGTCAAGTCGTTGTATTACTTGGTCCTTCAGGTTCAGGAAAATCAACACTTATCCGTACCATGAACGCCCTTGAATCAATTGAAACAGGAAGTTTAAAAGTTAATGGACACGAAATCGTTAACGCTTCTGCCAAAGAATTAGTTGAACTTCGTAAGGAAGTCGGAATGGTCTTCCAGCACTTCAACCTTTACCCACACAAAACTGTCCTTGAAAATGTCACAATGGCACCTATCAAGGTCCTTGGAATGGATCCTAAAGAAGCGCATGCCATTGCCGAAAAATACCTAACTTACGTTAACATGTGGGACCGTAAAGACTCATATCCAGGTATGCTTTCTGGTGGTCAAAAACAACGTGTCGCTATCGCTCGTGGTCTAGCTATGAATCCAGAACTGCTCCTCTTTGATGAACCAACATCTGCCCTTGACCCTGAAACAATCGGTGATGTTCTAGCAGTTATGCAAAACCTTGCTGCCGAAGGGATGAACATGGTTGTCGTTACCCACGAAATGGGCTTCGCTCGTGAAGTTGCTGACCGTATCATCTTTATGGCTGAAGGTCAAATCTTGGTAGATACGACTGACGTTCAAGGTTTCTTTGACAATCCAACTGAACCACGTGCCCAACAGTTCTTGAGTAAGATTATCAACCACACCAGCGAACGTGTTGAAACAAAGAAAAAGCACTAAGCTAGGAGGTCATCTATGAAACAAGTAAAAAAACTTCTGACTGTCTTGGCTGCTCTTAGCCTCCTTTTCATCGGTTTGGGTTTGACTTCAAAAGTTAAGGCTGACTACAGCGCCGCTACTTCTGCCCAAGTCAAAGCTATCCAAAAAGCCGGTGTCCTTAAGGTCGGTGTTAAGCAGGACGTTCCAAACTTTGGTTACTACAATGCCGACACAGATGCTTATGAAGGTATGGAAATTGACATCGCCAAGAAACTAGCTAAGGCGCTTGGCGTTAAGGTTGAATTTACAGCCGTTACCGCTCAGACTCGTGAGGCCTTGATTGATAATGGTCAGTTGGATATTATCATCGCAACTTACACTATCACAGACGAACGTAAAGAAAACTACTCATTCTCAAATCCTTACTATACAGACGAAGTTGGTTTCTTGGTTAATAAATCAAGTAAGATTTCTAGCATTTCAGACCTCAACGGTCTTACCATCGGTGTAGCCCAAGGTTCTACCACTAAATCTTCTATTGAAGAATATGCTAGCGCTCATAATCTCACATTCAATTATGTCCAACTTGGTTCTTATCCAGAACTGGCTATCTCACTCTATGCCAAACGTATTGCAGCCTTCTCTGTTGATAAATCTATCCTCTCTGGTTATGTCAGCAACAAGACAGAAATTCTTAGCGAAGGTTTCAACACTCAAGAATACGGTATTGCAACTAAGAAATCTAACACTGAGTTGACAGCCTATATCAACGACCTTCTTGCAGAATGGAAGTCAGATGGCTCACTTGAAAAAATCTACGACAAGTATGATTTGACACCAGCAACTGCTGAATAATACTAAAGGACAAGGAGATTATTATGTTTCTATTAGCAACAACAGAAACCGTTAGTCCTTATGCACTCAGCCGTTGGGCTGCCTTCTTCGGAAACTTCGGAGACTTTGCAAAAGGCTTTCTTTATACACTCGGAATGTCAATCGGCGCACTGATCCTCTCATTGATTTTGGGAGTGGTCTTTGCAGCTATGGCATCTTCTAAAAATAAAGTACTCAAATTCATTTCACGCTGCTATGTTGAAATTTTCCAAAACACACCACTCTTGGTTCAGTTCGTTTTCGTTTACTACGGACTTGCCATCATCTCAAATGGTGTCATCATGATTTCAACCTTCTTCACTGCTGTGCTCTGTGTTGGTTTCTACCACGGTGCCTATATCGCTGAGGTTATCCGTTCAGGTATTGAGGCAGTGCCAAAAGGTCAAACTGAGGCTGCACTTTCTCAAGGGTTCACTTATAGCCAAACCATGAGTATGATTATCTTGCCACAAGCTGTGCGTACAATCTTACCACCAATGACCAACCAAGTGGTTAGCTTGATTAAAAATACATCAACGGTAGCCATCATCTCAGGTGCTGATATCATGTTCACAGCCAAGGCATGGGCCTTTGAAACAACTAACTACATTCCTGCCTTCTTCGGTGCTGCAATGCTCTACTTCATCATGTGTTTCCCACTTGCAACATGGGCACGTCGTCAAGAAGAAGCCAACAAGAATGCTTACAAACTCTAAGAAAGGAAATTATCTATGTCTGATATCTTTACAGCATCCAATATGATCTTTCTTCTGAAAGGTCTCTGGGCAACCTTATACATTTCCTTTATCGTTATCGTTTTATCAACGATTTTCGGAACTATTCTTGGCGTTATGCGTAATGGAAAAAATCCTATCCTACGCTTGATTGCAAGTATCTACATCGAGTTTGTCCGCAATGTTCCAAACTTGCTTTGGATCTTCATCGTCTTCTTGGTCTTCCAAATGAAGTCAACACCAGCAGGGATTACGTCTTTCACTATTTTCACAACAGCCGCTTTGGCAGAGATTATCCGTGGAGGACTTAATGGGATTGACAATGGTCAAACTGAGGCTGGGCTTTCTCAAGGTTTCACTCAGTTCCAAATCTTTATCCACATCATCTTCCCACAGGCTATCCGCAAAATGTTGCCAGCCATCATTTCACAGTTCGTAACAGTTATCAAGGATACATCATTCCTTTACTCTGTTATCGCCCTCCAAGAACTCTTTGGTAAGAGCCAAATCCTTATGGGGAAATACTTTGAGCCTGCTCAAGTTTTCACACTCTATGGATTGATCGCTGTGATTTACTTCGTTATCAACTTTGCAATCTCTAGCTACTCTCGCCACTTGGCTAAGAGCTGGGAACAATCAGCAGAATAAGAAATAACCTGAGTTTGATGCTCAGTTTTTCAGAATACAGACAAACCTAACTTTCAACGGAATTGGACACAAAAGCTCTGCTTGTTTAAAATAAATCTTCCTATTCCATGCGAGCGTTAGCGAGCACCCAAAAGATACTTCCGCAGTGATGAAAGTATAAGAAATGCCTATATAAAAGCATTTCTTATACTCGGAATGTTTGAGAGTGAGACAGTCCAGTGGACTGTCTCAGGTCTGAGCCTTAAAACTAGAAAGCGAAGAGGCTCAAATGGAATTCCACTGATTCCTGAAATCATCCACTGGATAATTTCACCTGACGTCCGACATCACCTAAGGAGAGTATCGGAAAAAGACTTTGTCTTCAATCTCAAAAACTGAGTTTTTATACTCAGTTTTTTTCTTATTCTGGAATCCAAGCACTGACTGACTGACTTGCTACGGTGAAAAGTCCGTAGCCTTCCTCGTCTATCAGAACTGGCTCTGCTGCTTGGTCTAGGGCATTGATAAAGTGTTTACCAGCCCAAGTTTGTCCGACAAACATTCTCTTCTCAGCAGCTTTGCCATTTGTCAAAAGAACTGCTAGAGCCGTCTGGTGCTCCTCATCACCCAAGCGTGTCCAGCCGATACAATCTTCCTGGTCCAGATAGTCCTCTTCAGGTCCGTAGGCATGGGCCAGACGCAAATCAAGAAGAATATCCAAAACCTTTTGGAAACTAGGATTGCCATAGCGACCTTTGACACCATAGTAGTCGCCGTAGAATAAGCAGGGCAGACCTGATTGGCGCAGGAGAATCAAGGCATAGGCTGCTGGTTTAAACCAGTCTGCTACTGCTGACTCCAAAGCCTGACCACGCTGCGTATCGTGATTATCAACGAAGGTCACCGCTGAATCTGGGTAGTTCTTAGCAAGGCTGCCATCAAAAATTTTAGTCAGGTCATAATCTTCATCTTGGCTAGCTTCAAAGAGATTGTGGTGGAGCTTGACATCGACCAAATCGTAGATAAAATCAGTCTTTTCTAGGTAGTCTTCATTGGATTCTTCATCATCGTTCCAAAATTCTGCAAAGACATAGAAATCCTCACCGTACTTTTCATGAATATCACGGATGAAATTGCGCATAAAGAAAGAATCAATATGCTTGACCGCATCCAAGCGAAAGCCTGCAACGCCAGTCGTTTTGATAAACCAATCCGCCCAGTCATAAATATTCTGCACGACTTCAGGGTGTTTAAAATCAAGATCCGCATACATGAGATAGTCATAGTTACCATTTTCATCATCGACCAAGTCACTATTTGCCCACCCTTTATTGTCGCCTTGAATCTGGTAAATTCCTGATTTGCCAGTTTTGGCATCAAAGTCAGTTCCAGTAAAATGATACCAGTGCCACTTGAAGTCATTGTAGGCATTGTTTCGGCCTGGGAAATCAAAGCCAGTCCACCCTTCAATCTCAAAAGGTTCTGAAATAATTTCAGTACGATCTTCTGCATCTACCTCAACAACTTCAAAAGTCTCCTTGTGGTCTGCTGCCGCCTTGTGATTGAGGATAACATCCGCCATGGGCATAATGCCATGTTTCTTAAGCTCTGCAATGGCTGAAAGGTACTGATCCTTGGTCCCATACTTGGTTCTGACAGTCCCTTTCTGGTCGAATTCTCCCAAGTCAAAAAGATCGTAAATGCCATAGCCAACATCTGCAGATGAAACGCCCTTAAAAGCTGGTGGCATCCAGATTTTCTTAATACCTTTTGCTGCTAACTTTTCAGCGTCATCAGATAGTCTTTGCCAGTGTTTACCGTCATTAGGCAGATACCATTCAAAATACTGCATCAATGTTTCATTTGTCATTGTAATATCCTTTATTTTTCATACTTAAGCTTTAACACCAACATTGTAGCAGAAAAAAAAGAATTACGCAAACGTTTGCGTAATTCTTTTTTACTTAAATCATTTCTTCTACAGCTTCTACTAGACTAAGTGGTGCATGTCCGAGAAGCCTGTCAAGATCACTGTGCTCAACTTCCAATTGGTGGTTGGCAATATCATCTTGAATTCCTGCAACAATGGCTTGTACTGGCTCTGGCAAGCCTGCTTGAGCTAAAGCTTGACGATACTCCTGGCTGCTGAGTCCACGCGCTTGGACCTCTTTTCCAAGAACAGTGCTGAGCGCTTCAGCAAGGTCAGCATAGGTATGCAAGTCTCCAGCCAATTCATAGATGGCATTGCTGTCAAATGAGCCTGTCAATGCCTTTGAAGTTTTCAATCAGTTGCGCCTTATCTGAAAAGTCGCCGATGCGAACTTGGTAACCCGCTTGAGCAAAAGCTTGACCTTTCTCCTGACTACGAACCAAAACAGCGATATCTTCCTTAGCCACCGTTTCTGATACTTTTTCCAAAATAGCTGCGCCCAACTGTCCAGTAACTCCTGTGATTAAATAAGTCATATTTCTTACCTCTTTGTCTTAGTGATTTTTACAATAGTTATCTTATCACTCTTAGTTACTTTTAGAAAGTAGGCACTTTTTTATTCTTTAGTTACTTTTAAGTAAGTAATGTCTGCTATCAGTCTTTAAAGAGCCATCTTTTAATGAAAAAATCTTGATAAAGTCTGGTCAATCCAACTGTCAAGACTAAAATCGGATAGGCGCTCAGCCCTTGTCCCGTAAACCCAATAACCAAGAAAAGGGCTGTCAGAGGTGCCTGCATGCTAGTTGCGAGAAAAATCAGAGCCCCCAAAACCATGGCAGATCCAGCCAGAGCTGGTAGAAAGGGCGTCACCAGAAGGTAGGCAAGTGCCAAGCCCAGAGCAAAGGATGGCGTCAAAGTACCACCATAGGCGCCTGAACTCAGAACCAGAAGCACCATGACTGCCTTGATAAGGATAAGAAAGAGAACTCTATGCCAAGGCTGACCTGCAATGATTCGTGTCGCCATAGCCTCACCATTTCCCATAATCTCAGGAAAGTAAATCGTAACAAAAGCAAGTAGTATAAAGGTCAGAGGCAAAGCCCAAAGAATCCTTTTGTCCTTGATTTTCTTTTGTCCAACCTTCTTAGACCAAATGTTAAAGATATAAGCCAGAGGCGTTATAATGATGACTAGGCAAATAGCTAAGAGAATATTCTGCCAACTAGTCGAAATGGTTTCTAGTGAGTAGATAGCTTGATCAGAGATGATGAGGTGGGCTGTCTGGGTTGCGATTTCTGTGGCTAACAGGAGAAAAATCAGATTTTTCACTCCCCATGCTATTCCTAGCGTCTCTAAGGCAAAGAAGACGCTGGCAATAGGCACTTGGTAGATGGCTGCTAATCCTGCTGCTCCGCTTGCCACCAATAGCTTGCGCTCCTGAGCTGATAAGTTGAATCGATTAGCCAGATGGCTAGCTGCTAATGCTCCAAACTCCCTAGGCGCAGCTTCTTTTCCGATAGGCGAGCCCAGAGACACACTGACCACCTGAGTCAAGATATGAAGAGTATGCTTTACCATGGATGGCTTTTCTTCTCTTTCATCCTTTGGCAATAGCTGCGCTTTGACACTGATAAGAGCTTCATTCTTTTGAAGCTGATACCAAATCACTGCCATGATAAAGCCAGTTAGAATTAAAACTATAAACAGATAGGGCTGGCTGACATTACTAAGCCCAACCAAGTCATGACTATGATAGATCAGCAACTGGACTGCCTCCAATATAAGATGAAAGCCCATCCCAGCCAAACCAGCTATGACTGCTAAAATAAGAAGAGCTAGGGCAAAGGGCCCCTGCTTGTGAAACATAGTATCTCCTTTTCTTGATAGATTACTAAAACGGCTCTATAATTTCTGTAGTGGGTAAATCCACCAAGGAGATTGTAGGGCTTTTTGAATGTAGAAAAAAAGTCCCACATGACTTATAATGAAAAG
>NZ_JAFBEH010000061.1 GCF_016908645.1 Streptococcus loxodontisalivarius | reverse complement strand
ACCTGCTAGGACAGTTGTCGCTAGCAAAGTTGCTCCCATGAGGGCAAAGGCATCTTGATCTTCACCTGTCTCTGGCAAACTTGCTTGGTAGTTTGAAACTTTTGTTGAAGATGCTGGCACTGATGACTCAGTCCATGTCTTCTGTCCAATAACTACAGCTGCTGCTTGAGCTGGTGTTGTAGGAATAGTTGGCGCTTCCTTAACGACTTCACGATAAACGTAAGTGATTGTCGTTGTACCTTCTACCACTTTACCTGACTCTTGACCAATTGTCTTGATAGCAATAATTTCATAGGTCTTACCGTCGAACTCGATAGTCATTGGTTTATTGTCAGTTGTGTCGTACGGTGTGTCCACATCTGACGTTGGCGTATCAACAACTGGGTCTTTGATGACATTGCCTGACTCATCTACATAGTTAACCACAACATTCCCTGTTGGTGTCGCAGGTGTTTCCTTGACCTTGTACTCGTAGGTAATCGTTTGTGTCGCTTCTGTCACTGTTCCATCGGCTGGCGCATCACCTTCGTTGGCACGAGTGCGGACAAGTTCGTAGGTTACGCCATCTTTTGTGATTTCAGCTGGTGCTTCATCGCTGTAGGCTTCGTCCACTGGTGCATCGGTCTTAACTGATTTACCATCTGCGATTTCAGTCTCTGTTCCTTCGATGACATAGCGAGCTGTTACATTACCTGTCTTGACAACTTCTTTGTAGACATAAGTCACTTCTGTTGTTCCTTCGACTACAGTACCAGTTTCATTTCCAACGGTCTTAGTTGGAACGAGTTCATAAGTCTTACCGTTGAATTCGATGGTGATTGGTTTGTTGTCTGTTGTATCGTATGGTGTGTCCACGTCTGAGCTTGGTGTGTCTACAACTGGATCTTTGATGACATTGCCTGACTCATCTACATAGTTAACCACAACATTTCCTGTCGGTGTTGCTGGCGTTTCCTTGACTTTGTACTCGTAAGTAATAGTCTGTATCGCTTCAGTTACTGTACCATCTGCTGGCGCATCGCCTTCGTTGGCACGAGTGCGGACAAGTTCGTAGGTCACACCTTCTTTTGTGATTTCAGCTGGCGCTTGGTCAGAATAGGCTTCATCAACTGGGGCATCTGTCTTAACTGATTTGTCATCTGCGATTTCGGTTTCTGTACCTTCGATGACATAACGAGCTACGACGTTGCCAGTTGGTGTCGCTGGCGTTTCCTTGACCTTGTACTCGTATGTGATCGTTTGTGTTGCTTCTGTCACTGTTCCATCTGCTGGCGCATCGCCTTCGTTGGCACGGGTGCGGACAAGTTCGTAGGTCACGCCATCTTTTGTGATTTCAGCTGGAGCTTCATCACTGTAAGCTTCGTCCACTGGTGCGTCTGTCTTAACTGATTTGTCATCTGCGATTTCAGTTTCTGTTCCTTCGATGACATAGCGAGCTACAACATTTCCTGTCTTAACAACTTCTTTGTAGACGTAAGTTACTTCTGTCGTACCTTCGACTACAGTACCTGTTTCGTTTCCAACGGTCTTAGTTGGAACGAGTTCGTAAGTCTTACCATTAAACTCAATAGTTGTTGGTTTGTTGTCTGTTGTGTCGTACGGTGTGTCCACATCTGAGCTTGGTGTGTCGACAACTGGATTTTTGATGACATTGCCTGACTCATCGACGTAGTTAACTACCACATTTCCTGTCGGTGTTGCTGGCGTTTCCTTGACTTTGTACTCGTAAGTAATAGTCTGTGTCGCTTCAGTTACTGTACCATCTGCTGGCGCATCGCCTTCGTTGGCACGAGTGCGAACAAGCTCATATGTCACGCCATCTTTGGTGATTTCAGCTGGCGCTTGGTCAGAATAGGCTTCATCAACTGGGGCATCTGTCTTAACTGATTTGTCATCTGCGATTTCAGTCTCTGTACCTTCGATGACATAGCGAGCTGTCACATTACCTGTCTTGACAACTTCTTTGTAGACATAAGTTACAGACTTGGTTCCTTCTGCCACTTCACCTGAAGCTGCATCTGTTCCATATGTGAATGAACCAGCGTTAGAAGCGAGCGTTCCGTCTGCATTAACAGTACCAACTGTTGCCGTTGTTGCTTCAGCGACCAACTCGTATGTTTTACCGTCTTTAGTGATGGTTGCTGGACGTTCTACTGTCGCTGTTGAATCAACATCTCCTGCTGATTCGGCAGTGTTGTAGCTTGTTCCTACTGCTGCGTCTGTTGTGTCCTTGTACTCAGTACCAATGACGTTACCTTCTGTATCAACATAGTTGACGATAACTGAGCCTTTGGCTTCTTCTTTAAGTTTGTAGACGTAAGTGATTTCTGTTGTGCCTTCGACAACGTTGCCTTGCTCTTCAGCTGTTGTGTCTGCTGTGACAACTTTGCCATCTACAAGCTGTGTTTGGCCTGAAGCATCTTCTACAGCTGTACCAACGAGGACATATGTCTTGCCGTCAACTGTGATTTCGGATGGTTTGTTATCAGCTGCAGTGTCGTAAGCTACATCGGTCTTCTCTGTTGTGACAACTGGATCACCAACAACTTGGCCGTCGCTATCAACTTGACTGGTTGTCGTTGTTGTTTCAATCACAGTTTTAGCTGTGTCTTCAACGTCTGCTTGAAGAGTTTGACCATCTTCTGTCACATAGTGAACAACAACGTTACCTTCTTTAGTTACAGTGTCAACTTTTTCAGTTGTCTTAAGAACGTATTGGTAAGTGATTGTTTGAGTAGCTTCTGTAACAGTACCATTAGTTGGTGCATCGCCGTCATTTTGACGAACTGGAGCTGTTGTTGAGAGAACATAGACTTTACCATCTTTACCAGTGATTTCAGCTGGAGCTTCATCGTTGTAGGCTTCGTCTACTGGCGCATCTGTCTTAACTGATTTATCGTCTGCGATTTCAGTTTCTGTACCTTCAATCACGTAACGAGCTACGACGTTGCCTGTTGGTGTCGCTGGGGTTGCTTTTACCTTGTACTCGTAAGTGATCGTTTGAGTAGCTTCTGTAACATTACCATTTGCTGGCGCATCTCCGTCGTTTGTACGAGTACGAACGAGTTCGTAAGTCACACCATCTTTTGTGATTTCAGCTGGTGCTTCATCGTTGTAGGCTTCGTCTACTGGCGCTTCGGTCTTAACTGATTTATCGTCTGCGATTTCAGTTTCTGTACCTTCAATCACATAACGAGCTACGACATTACCTGTTGGTGTTGCTGGCTCTTCTTTAAGTTTGTAAACGTAAGTGATTTCTGTTGTGCCTTCGACAACGTTGCCTTGCTCTTCAGCCGTTGTGTCTGCTGTGACAACTTTGCCATCTACAAGCTGTGTTTGACCTGAAGCATCTTCTACAGCTGTACCAACGAGGACATATGTCTTGCCGTCAACTGTGATTTCGGCTGGTTTGTTATCAACTGCAGTGTCGTAAGCTACATCGGTCTTCTCTGTTGTGACAACTGGATCACCAACAACTTGGCCGTCGCTATCAACTTGACTGGTTGTCGTTGTTGTTTCAATCACAGTTTTGGCTGTGTCTTCAACATCTGCTTGAAGAGTCTGACCATCTTCTGTCACATAGTGAACAACAACATTACCTTCTTTAGTTACAGTATCAACTTTTTCAGTTGTCTTAAGAACGTATTGGTAAGTAATCGTTTGGGTAGCTTCTGTAACAGTGCCGTTAGTTGGCGCATCGCCGTCATTTTGACGAACTGGAGCTGTTGTTGAGAGGACATAGACTTTGCCATCTTTACCAGTGATTTCCGCTGGAGCTTCATCGTTGTAGGCTTCATCTACTGGCGCTTCGGTCTTAACTGATTTGTCGTCTGCGATTTCAGTTTCTGTACCTTCAATCACGTAACGAGCTACGACGTTGCCTGTTGGTGTCGCTGGGGTTTCTTTTACCTTGTATTCGTAAGTAATCGTTTGGGTTGTTTCTGTTACTGTACCATCTGATGGTGCATCTCCATCGTTTGTACGAGTACGAACGAGTTCGTAAGTCACACCATCTTTTGTGATTTCAGCTGGAGCTTCATCGCTGTAGGCTTCATCTACTGGCGCTTCGGTCTTAACTGATTTGTCGTCTGCGATTTCAGTTTCTGTACCTTCAATCACGTAACGAGCTACGACGTTGCCTGTTGGTGTTGCTGGCTCTTCTTTAAGTTTGTAAACATAAGTGATTTCTGTTGTACCTTCGACAACGTTGCCTTGCTCTTCAGCTGTTGTGTCTGCTGTGACAACTTTGCCATCTACAAGCTGTGTTTGGCCTGAAGCATCTTCTACAGCTGTACCAACGAGGACATATGTCTTACCGTCAACTGTGATTTCGGATGGTTTGTTATCAACTGCAGTGTCGTAAGCTACATCGGTCTTCTCTGTTGTGACAACTGGATCACCAACAACTTGGCCATCGCTATCAACTTGACTGGTTGTCGTTGTTGTTTCAATCACAGTTTTGGCTGTGTCTTCAACGTCTGCTTGAAGGGTTTGACCATCTTCTGTCACATAGTGAACAACAACGTTACCTTCTTTAGTTACAGTGTCAACTTTTTCAGTTGTCTTAAGAACGTATTGGTAAGTGATTGTTTGTGTCTCTTCTGTAACAGTGCCGTTAGTTGGTGCATCGCCGTCATTTTGACGAACTGGAGCTGTTGTTGAGAGGACATAGACTTTGCCATCTTTACCAGTGATTTCGGCTGGCGCTTCATCGCTGTAGGCTTCATCTACCGGCGCATCTGTCTTAACTGATTTATCGTCTGCGATTTCAGTTTCTGTACCTTCAATCACGTAACGAGCTACGACGTTGCCTTTTTTTACAACTTCTTTGTAGACGTAAGTGACTGATTTTGTACCTTCTGCCACCTCCCCTGTAGCTGCGTCCGTACCGAATGTGAAGCCGGCATTGTTTGTTGCTAGTGATCCATCAGCGTTAACTGTACCTACTGTCGCATCAGTTTCTTCTGCTACCAACTCATACGTTTTACCGTCTTTAGTGATAGTTGCTGGACGTTCTACTGTCGCTGTTGAATCTACATCGCCTGCTGTTTCGGCTGTGTTGTAGGCTGTACCCACTGCAACTTCAGTTGAGTCTTTGTACTCTGTACCGATGACGTTACCTTCTGTATCAACGTAATTAACGACTACTGAACCTTTTGCCTCTTCCACCTTACGGTATTCGTAGGTCACATGTTGCTCACCCTCACGAAGAGTGCCTTCTTCAGCGTCAGAACCCGCTTTTACGCCAACCAATTCGTATTTCACACCATCTTTTTCGATGACAGTTGGTTTTTCTGTGCCATTTTCAGCGGTATTGTAAGGAACAGCATTACCATCCTTATCGCGGATATAGGCTGTTGGTGTGTCTGTGTAGGTATCTTGGAGCTTCGTATCTGTTCCTTGGATAACATAGTCCACAATCACACGACCTTTCGGTACTTCTGTGTATTCATAAGTGATGTCTTGAGTGCCTTCTTTGACAGTGCCAGCTGCTGGCGCATCACCATCGTTCGTACGAGTGCCTACTAACTCATAGCGCTTGCCATCTTTTTCAAGAGAAGCAGGTGCTTTGTCTGAATACTCTTCCCCAACCGGAGATTCTGGTTTCACCACTTTATCATCTGCCAATTTTGTATCAGTGTTCACCAAGACATAATGCGCGTTAACCCTACCTTTTGGCTCTTCTTTAAGTTTGTAGACGTAAGTGATTTCTGTTGTGCCTTCGACAACGTTGCCTTGCTCTTCAGCCGTTGTGCCTGCTGTGACAACTTTGCCATCTACAAGCTGTGTTTGACCTGAAGCATCTTCTACAGCTGTACCAACGAGGACATATGTCTTGCCGTCAACTGTGATTTCGGCTGGTTTGTTATCAACTGCAGTGTCGTAAGCTACATCGGTCTTCTCTGTTGTGACAACTGGATCACCAACAACTTGGCCGTCGCTATCAACTTGACTGGTTGTCGTTGTTGTTTCAATCACAGTTTTGGCTGTGTCTTCAACATCTGCTTGAAGGGTTTGACCATCTTCTGTCACATAGTGAACAACAACGTTACCTTCTTTAGTTACAGTGTCAACTTTTTCAGTTGTCTTAAGAACGTATTGGTAAGTAATCGTTTGTGTCTCTTCTGTAACAGTGCCATTAGTTGGCGCATCGCCGTCATTTTGACGAACTGGAGCTGTTGTTGAGAGGACATAGACTTTGCCATCTTTACCAGTGATTTCAGCTGGAGCTTCATCGCTGTAGGCTTCGTCTACCGGCGCATCTGTCTTAACTGATTTGTCATCTGCGATTTCAGTTTCTGTACCTTCAATCACGTAACGAGCTACGACATTACCTGTTGGTGTCGCTGGCTCTTCTTTAAGTTTGTAAACGTAAGTGATTTCTGTTGTGCCTTCGACAACGTTGCCTTGCTCTTCAGCCGTTGTGTCTGCTGTGACAACTTTGCCATCTACAAGCTGTGTTTGACCTGAAGCATCTTCTACAGCTGTACCAACGAGGATATATGTCTTGCCGTCAACTGTGATTTCGGCTGGTTTGTTATCAGCTGCAGTGTCGTAAGCTACATCGGTCTTCTCTGTTGTGACAACTGGATCACCAACAACTTGGCCATCACTATCAACTTGACTGGTTGTCGTTGTTGTTTCAATCACAGTTTTGGCTGTGTCTTCAACATCTGCTTGAAGGGTTTGACCATCTTCTGTCACATAGTGAACAACAACGTTACCTTCTTTAGTTACAGTGTCAACTTTTTCAGTTGTCTTAAGAACGTATTGGTAAGTAATCGTTTGGGTCTCTTCTGTAACAGTGCCGTTAGTTGGCGCATCGCCGTCATTTTGACGAACTGGAGCTGTTGTTGAGAGGACATAGACTTTGCCATCTTTACCAGTGATTTCCGCTGGAGCTTCATCGTTGTAGGCTTCATCTACTGGCGCTTCGGTCTTAACTGATTTGTCGTCTGAGATTTCAGTTTCTGTACCTTCAATCACATAACGAGCTACGACGTTGCCTGTTTTAACAACTTCTTTATAGACATAAGTAACTGATTTAGTACCTTCTGCCACCTCACCTGTAGCTGCGTCTGTACCGAATGTGAAGCCTGCATTGTTTGTTGCAAGGGAGCCATCAGCGTTAACTGTACCTACTGTCGCTGCTGTTTCTTCTGCTACCAACTCATACGTTTTACCATCTTTAGTGATAGTGGCTGGACGTTCTACTGTCGCTGTTGAATCTACATCGCCTGCTGTTTCGGCTGTGTTGTAGGCTGTACCAACTGCAACTTCAGTTGAGTCTTTGTACTCTGTACCGATAACGTTACCTTCTGTATCAATATAGTTGACAATGACTGAACCTTTTGGCTCTTCTTTAAGTTTGTAGACATAAGTAACTGATTTTGTACCTTCTGCCACTTCACCTGCAGCTGCGTCCGTACCGAATGTGAAGCCTGCATTGTTTGTTGCTAGTGATCCATCAGCGTTAACTGTACCTACTGTCGCTGCTGTTTCTTCTGCTACCAACTCATATGTTTTACCATCTTTAGTGATAGTAGCTGGACGTTCTACTGTCGCTGTTGAATCTACATCACCTGCTGTTTCGGCTGTGTTATAGGCTGTACCTACTGCAACATCAGTTGAGTCTTTGTACTCAGTACCGATGACATTACCTTCTGTATCGATATAGTTGACAATTACATTACCTTTGATGTTTGCAAGACGTACAGAGAAACGAAGTTTATCATCGTTAGAAACACCCTCATTACCATTATCGTCGATATAGTTAGTAATATCACTCCAGTGTTTATTTCCACCGTTGATAGAGTCAGATGGTACTGACGTTCTCGTATTAGGGTAGTTATTAGCAAAATAATCAGTACCAGTATTATACGCTGATGTTGGAAATTCTGTAAATGGTGTCGCCTCATGATAAAGTCTGAATGATACGGTTTTAAAAGTACCTTTCAAAACAACCGAACCTGTACCGGCTGGTTCTGGACTAGGCATCTGAGCTTCAGAACCTCCACTATAGATATCCTCATCTAGAACTGAACGGTAATAGTTGTTCTTTTTAGTTGTTTCAATACTATTTGATGTTACCGTTAAGTTAACACCTTCACTTGCTTTCTCAAGAGTCACTCCATCTGTCAAAAGCTCAAAGTAAGTTGAGTTAAAAGAACCACGACCATAAGGGTATGGATTAGTTTCTGTGACATAAGTAAAGCTTGTACTTCCTCCAATACCTGAGAAGTCGATGATTGGATTTGTCACTTCTTCGCTAAAGGTAAGAGTAAAGATAGATGATTCTGCTTTACCACTGAAGTTCAGTTTATCTTCTAAGTTACCATTTCCTTCAGTAACTGCTGGCTGAGTAAAAATCCCCAAAGCTGGAATTTGCGCTGCATCTTCCACCTTGTAAAACATATCAGCAGTAGCACCGTAACTAGACTGGTTAGAACCAGGCACAAGATAACTCATCCCTTCAGGGTTATCACCTGAATCGACAACTGTTGCTGTAACAGTGACCTTAGAACCATCTTCTTTGACAACTGTTGTTTGAGCTGATTTGTACGCATCTGTTTCATAGTTACTGATGTACTGGTTAGAGCTTGGGTAGGGGTTTTGTAAGGTCCATTCCCCACTTGTTGAGTAGTTTACTGACTCATCAACTGATGCTGATGTTGTAGGAGCTACTGCCGCTACTGGAGTACTAGCTTCTGCTACTGCTTCATCAGTTGTATCCGCTACTGCAGTCGTAGAGGCTTCCGTTGCGGACACAGCACTGCTTGCCACAGGTGTCGCAGCTACTGCTTGAGCTGTCTCACTCTCAACTTGAACCACCTCATTAGTAGCACTACTTTCAGAATTTGTCACACTTGATACTTGGCTAGATTCACTAGCAGGTGTCGTATCTGCGATAGCTGTAGTATCAGATGTTGCGACTAATTTTTCTGATACTTCTGATGTAGTTGTGGTAGTTGTTCCAGTTTCATCTGCTAATACTTGTGGAGAGAGAAATAGCAGAGCACCGATAACAACCGAACCGACTCCTACAGAAAATTTACGAATCGAAAACTTTAGTTTCTTTTCACGATTATGATTAAACATAATATCCCCTTCTAATTTTTCTTTATTTTTGACATATTTTATCAAACTGTCCAAATAGTTGTCAAATAATTTGCGTTTATGTAACTATTTTCTGTGTTATTCACGAATTTTCAGCGTTTTCACATAATTTTTGTACTTGATGCTATCAAAAAAATCAGAACTCTTTCAAGTTCTGATTTCATTTTTTATAACATATAAAACACAATAGCTATGTACTGTAAAGCCGATGCTATTAGAATAAAAAGGTGCCAAATCATATGGAAATATGGTTTTTTCTTAGCATAAAAACCTGCTCCAATGGTATAAGACAAACCGCCTGCTAGCATGAGTAGGCAGAAGGTCAAGTTGGTTTTCTGCAAAATTGCTGGAATAATGAATAACACCAGCCAGCCCATAAAGAGATAGAGGAAAAGACTGAACTTTTCATTGATTTTCTTAGCAAAAATCTTATAGAAAATGCCAAATAAGGTAATTCCCCACTGGAGGACAATAATCAGATAGCCCATCCAACCGCCAACCAAAGAGAGGGCAACAGGGGTATAGGATCCTGCAATAGCAATATAAATCATTGAATGATCGACCACTCGCAGAACCAGCTTATGCTTAGAGCCGTAAGCCATGGAATGATAAACTGCTGACGATAGAAACATCAGAAAGAGTGAGATGACAAAAATCGACATGCCGACAGCTGCTGTCATATTGTAGTTGTTATAGGCATGCGTTGCCGTGATTGGTAGGAGTACTAACATTAGAGCAGCTCCGATACCATGCGTCACGCTATTAGCAACTTCCTCTCCAAAAGATAATTGTTTACTGAGTTTGAGTGTCTGAGACATGTGACTGTTCTCCTTCCAAGATATAGGTTAAACGACGTGCCTTAAAATAAAGTTTCAGAGACTGACAGGCTGTTTCAATCAATTCAGGGACTTCTCTACTATCATCATTCATGCAAGCAACAAAATCATCATAAAGTTGACTTGACTGATAATTCTCATGTAGGACATTCAAGGTATGGCTAATTTCCTGAATGGAGAAAACATTCTTCAAGAATGTAATAGCGATCAATCTAGCCAACTGATTTTTCTGATACTTCTTCTTAATCGGCTTTTCAATATGCCCATGCTTGACATAATTATTGACCATCGAAGCAGTCAAGCCCTTATCATCAGGGATATCATCTGAAAGCGCCAGCTGATTAACCATAAGCAAGACCTGATCTAAATACAGTTCCAAATCGGGAAGCTCGTCCCAAGTAGGTAATTTCTTAGTCATCCTATCTCCTACTCTATTTTATCTAGTTTTAATAACTAGATTATAACATATCAATAAAAATATGCAAGAAAAAAAGAGGTTAGGACAAAAGTTCTAACTCTCTTAATTTTCTACCAATTGTCAAGTATTTCAATGCTTTAAAGAGAAAATAATTTTTAGACAGTAGATATTTTGAGATTACTATCTGATTTTTG
>NZ_JAFBEH010000060.1 GCF_016908645.1 Streptococcus loxodontisalivarius | reverse complement strand
CCAGTAATAAAAATAAGACAATAACCACGTAACGGCTACTGTCTTGATATTATTTTTGGGCTTAAAGCATTGATATACTTGACAAATGGTAGAAATAATATATACTTACCCATTTTACCTGATTACTCAATAGATGGAGAAACTCACACGGTCAGTACGACTGAAGAGTTCTTGAAGTACTATAAGGAAAGTAACTAGGGTGATTGTTGAGCATGAAAATTAAATTAGGGGATTATTTTGTTGTTGGTGGTTTTGGGCAGAAATCAGTTTTTATCAAAAAAGATTATACCCTCCCATATTATGTTGGAAAAGAGGAGGTTGAAACCAAAACAAGTTTCACGATTCCTGCTGGTATGACTTTTTTAGCAACAGTTCTCATTAGAAGTATAGATACGAAAAATCTACAAGCAAATCTATTATTACTATTGGCGGGCTGTTTCATTATCTATTTTTCAATTGAGTGGTATTTTAGGGGTTACAACAGTACTGAATATGAAGTTGAAGAGTATCAATTTAAGACTGAGGAAGACTTTTTCGCTTTTTTACAGGATTCAAAAAGGAGAAATAAGGTCATCATGAGATTTTATCTTGTTTTTGCTCTTATCCTGGTGGTCTCAGCCTTCTTGTATTTTTCTACAAATTTAGTTATCTTTCTATTTGCTACCTTTGTAATGTTCTTTTGTTTGGCACTATTAACTAAGTATCATCCGTTCCAACGAATGTTTATCCTAAGAAAACTAAAAAGAGAGTTAATTCAATAATCTCTCTAAACAATTAAACTGCTTGGAGTTACAAATCTCCAAGCAGTTTTTTATAGATAATAGTAAAAATATTTGACTATTTATTTCACTAGGCTTATAATAGACTTAAATTAGTAAAATTTTTTGACTAAGGAGGGTCTTATGAAAGCAATTCTTGTGAAAAAAGCTGGTGGTCCAGAGGTTTTGGATTTGGTATCTTTACCTAAGCCTGAGACTAAGGCTGGTTGGTCGCTGGTAAAAATTAAGGGTTTTGGTATCAATCGTTCTGAGATTTTTACCAGACAAGGGCATTCACCCAGCGTTAGTTTCCCGCGCGTGCTTGGGATTGAGTGTGTGGGTATTATCGAGGAAACGACTGATGAGCAGAGATTGCCAGTCGGTCAGAAGGTTTTATCAACTATGGGTGAGATGGGGCGTGCCTTTGATGGCTCTTATGCCGAGTATGTCCTCTTACCAAATGAGCAGATTTTTCCAGTAGCTACCGACCTGTCTTGGTCGGATTTTGCTGCGGTGCCTGAATCCTATTTTACAGCCTATGGCTCCATGTTGCAGCTTCGTTTAGAAGATGGAGACAAGGTGCTTGTCCGTGGTGCGGCATCTGGTGTCGGACTCGCCTTTACAAAGCTGGTCAAGGCTGCTCATCCAGATATGAGAGTTGTTGGTTCCGTCCGCAACCTCAAGAAAGAAGCTCAGCTATTAGCCGCAGGCTACGACCAAATCATCCTAGAAGAAGACGGGCTTTTGCAGACGCAGGAGGTCTTTGATAAGGTGCTGGAGCTGGTCGGCCCTAGCGTCATCAAGGATAGTATCGCCCACATGGCGCCTTATGGCATTATTTGCAATACAGGGCTTTTGGGTGGTCAGTGGTATCTGGAAGACTTCGAGCCAACCTTTGATCTTAGCAAAAATATCTATCTGACGACCTTTTATTCTGGTAATGTTTCAGCTGAGGGATGGCAGAGCCTCTTTGACTATATCGCCAAGTATGGGGTTAAGGTCAGTCCTGATAAGATTTTCAGTCTGGAAAGCATTCAGGAGGCTCACGCTTTTCTAGAAGGACCCGATGCGCTTGGTAAGGTCGTCGTGATGAATGAGGACTAGCCATGTATCAGAAAACAAAATCTTATATACGCATTTTTGACCAACAGATGTCTTTTTATGAAAATTATGCCCGTAAAAAAGGGATGAATGGTAAGGCTTTGCAGATTCTGCTCTGGATAAATGGCTCAGCTCAAACTGGTATCAGTCAGAACAAGATTGCCCAAGCAACGCATTCGACCAAACAAGTTGTCCATGCCATCATCAAAAATTGGCTAGACAAGGGCTATCTTGAACTTCGTGCCAATCCAGACGACAAACGACACAAGCTGATTTTTTTGACAGCAGAGGGCAGTCAGTTTGCGGATGCGACTTTACAACCGCTAGAAGCATTAGAAGAAAAAGCTATGGCTATCCTTACTGACGAGGAACAAGCCCAGCTGATTGACCTGAGTAGACGCTATTATCAGGTCTTAGAAAAAGGTTTAGAATGATAGAATTTAAAGAAGTCAGCAAGTCATACGCTGACAAATTAGTGCTAGAAGCGTCTAGTTTCAAGATTGAAGATGGCGAAATCTTGGTGCTGGTTGGTCCCAGTGGTTCTGGGAAAACAACCCTCTTAAAAATGATCAATCGCTTGATTGAACCAAGTAGAGGTCAGATTTTACTAGATGGACAGGCTCAGGAAAGCCTTGCCAAACGTGACATGCGACTGGAGATGGGCTATGTTTTACAACAGATTGCCCTCTTCCCAAATCTGACAGTCGGACAGAACATCGAGTTGATTCCTGGCATGAAAAAATGGGATAAAGCGAGAAAATCTCAAGAAGCACGTCGTTTGCTTAATCGAATTGGTCTGGATGACAAGGTCTATTATGACCGCCTTCCTAGTCAGCTATCTGGTGGTGAGCAACAGCGTGTTGGTATTTTACGAGCTATCATTGCCCAGCCTAAGATTCTCTTGATGGATGAGCCATTTAGCGCCTTGGATCCTATCTCAAAAACGCAGTTACAGGATTTAACCTTGGAATTGCAGCAGGAATTTGGCATGACGACAGTCTTTGTTACTCACGATATCAAGGAAGCTTTGAAGATGGGAAATCGCATAGCTGTTCTTCATGAGGGACGCATTGCCCAGCTGGCTAGTCCAGAGGAGATTGTCTCACAACCAGCTAATGACTTTGTCAAGGAATTGTTTGGAGGTGTTGAGCATGGCTAATTTGATGTCAACCTTCCAAGATCGCTACGATGAATGGCTGACTGCCTTGGTAGAGCATTTGCAACTGTCTTTAATTGCTCTTTTGGTGGCAATGTTGATTGCCATTCCCTTAGCTATTTTAGTCAGTCGCCACAAGCGTCTGTCAGAGATTTCACTTCAGATTACAGGGATTTTTCAAACTATTCCATCATTAGCACTTTTAGGACTTTTCATTCCTATCATGGGTATTGGCACTCTACCAGCGGTAGTAGCACTTATCGTCTATGCTCTCTTTCCCATCATGCAGGCGACGGTGACGGGTCTAAAAAGTCTCGATCCTAGCCTCAAAGAAGCAGCAGAAGCCTTCGGGATGACCAGCTGGGAAAAGCTAAAGACCTTTGAATTGCCTTTAGCTCTGCCTATTATCATGTCAGGGATTCGTACCAGTGCTGTCATGATTATCGGTACAGCAACTCTGGCATCTCTGATCGGTGCTGGTGGTCTTGGATCCTTTATCACTTTGGGGATTGACCGCAATAACAGTTCGCTGATTTTGATTGGTGCCATTTCCTCAGCTCTTTTGGCTGTTTTCTTCAATGCTGTGCTTAAGTATTTGGAGAAGGCTTCTTTCAAAAAGATTTTGGCAGTTTTGATTGTCGCTCTGCTAGGTCTCTTCATGTCTTATGCGCCAGCTATTATCAAAAGCGTGACTAAGGAAAAGGAAGCTGAAACCATTGTTATCGCGGGAAAACTAGGGGCTGAGCCAGATATTCTTATCAATATGTATAAGGATTTGATCGAGGATCAGACGGATCTTAAGGTGGAGCTCAAGGAGAATTTTGGTAAGACATCTTTCCTTTATGAGGCGCTTAAGTCGGGTGATATTGATATCTATCCTGAGTTTACAGGGACGATCACTTCAAGCCTTTTGACAAATCCGCCGACAGTCAGTAATGATCCTGAGCAGGTCTATGAGGCTGCGCGTGACGGTATCAAAGAGCAGGATAATCTGGTTCTGCTAAAACCTATGGCTTATCAAAATACCTATGCCATCGTGGTGCCGCAAACCATTGCTAAAGAATTCGACCTTGAAACCATTTCAGACCTTAGCAAGGTCCAAGATAAGCTCAAAGCAGGTTTTACCTTGGAATTCAAGGATAGAGAAGATGGTTACCGCGGCATGCAGACGACCTACGGTCTCAATCTAGATGTCTCAACTATGGAACCATCGCTGCGCTACCAGGCTATGTCAACTGGTACCATTCAAATCACTGACGGTTACTCAACTGATTCTGAGATCACCCAGTATAATTTGACAATCTTAGAAGATGATAAGGGGCTTTTCCCTCCCTACCAAGGAGCGCCGCTCATGAAAGCAGAGCTTCTAGAGAAACATCCAGAACTTAAAACAGTCCTCAATCAGCTTGCTGGCAAAATCACTGAAAGTGAGATGAGCCAAATGAACTATGCTGTCGATGTTGAAGGCAAGTCTGCTTCAGATGTCGCACATGATTATTTGGTTAAGGAAGGCTTACTAGATAAGTAAAAAATCACGTTTCGGCGTGATTTCAGAATGTAGACAAACGCACTTTACAATGAAACTTGTTAACAAAGCTCTGCTTACTTGAAATAAATTTTCATATTGACGCGAGCGTTAGCGAGCACCTCAAGATACTTCCGCCGTGATGAAAGTGTAAGAAATGCCTATATAAAAGCATTTCTTACACTCGGAATATTTGAGAGTGAAACAGTCCGGTGGACTATTTCAGGTCTGAGCCTTGAAACTGGAAAGCGAAGAGACTCAAATGGAATTCTTTGGTTTCCTGAAATCATCCACTGGATAATTTCACCTAACGTCCGACATCACTTAAGGAAAGTATCGAAAAAAGACTTTGTCTTCAACCAGAAATCACGTTTCGGCGTGGTTTTTCTCTTGCAAAAGATAGTTCTATATGGTAATATATAAATGTAATTCGATATAGAACTATATGAGGTAAATTATGGATAGACATGCTAGAGGGGATTATTTGATGACCCAGATAACACTTCTCAATGGGCGTTATTTCAATAAGTTATTGCTTGAAAGAGGAGCCAAGTTTTCAGCAGAGCAGGGTAAAATTTTAGCTATTTTGCGAGATTTTGGAGATAATCTAACAGCCAGTCAGATTTCTGATTATTCAGGCTTAGCCAAGAATACACTGACAACGATGCTTAATAATCTAGAAAAAGCAGAGCTTATCCAGTCCGTTCAAGATAAGCAGGATAAGCGCAAGCGATTGATTTCATTGTCAGAACTTGGAAAGCAGGAAGTCGAACACGGAGAGGCAGTCAGCCAAGACTTACATAAAAGCTTCTACCAAGGGTTTTCAAAGGATGAGATTGCTATCTTTGAAGAGCAACTCGAACGTATTTTACACAATGTGAAGAAAAGAAATGAGGATAAAAATGATTAAATGGAGAGTCATACCAGCTATCATCGCAACAGCAGTTTTGAGCTTTGCAGGTGTTTTGATTGAAACATCTATGAATGTCACCTTCCCGACGCTCATGTCGGAGTTTGGTGTTGATGCGGCAGCAATCCAATGGGTAACGACTGGAAACCTTCTTGCCGTTGCAGTAACAGTTCCCTTATCAGCCTATCTTATCAAGCGCTTTTCTGAACGTAGACTCTTTCTACTCGCCAATTTGGTCTTTATCCTGGGTGTGATTTTTGATGGTTTGTCACCTAACCTCCTTATTCTCTTGCTTGGTCGAATCCTGCAAGGTGTGGGGACAGGGCTTGCTCTCCCTCTGATGATTCATATGATTATGACCCGCGTAGCCAAAGAGAAGCAGGGCTTTATTATGGGACTTGCAACCATGACAACCTCTCTAGCACCCGCCTTGGGACCAACTTACGGTGGTCTCGTCTTAGATGCCTTTGGCTGGCATGCGATTTTTAGTTTTTTACTTCCTGTTTTAGTCCTATCTGCTCTGGTTGGACTCATGTCGATTCCTCAGGAGGAGCGAAATAGCAGAGCGACCTTTAATGTCTCAGCCTTTATCTTTTTGACACTTGGTCTTGCAGCTAGCTTGCTTGCTATCGAAAAAATGAGTCTACTTTGGTTACTACTAGCTGTGGTTGCACTGCTTATTTTCTACAGATTTAATCGAAAACCCTTAATCAGATTAGCTGTTTTGAAAAATTCTGCCTTCTTCAGTCTTACAATGGTAGTGCTAGCCTTTCAAATGATGGCACTCGGTCTGTCATTCGTCTTGCCCAACCACTTGCAACTTGGTCTGGGCTTATCATCCAGTCAGGCTGGCTTCTTTATGTTTCCTGGTGCTATCTTGGTAGCAGTCATTCTACCAATTTCTGGACTTGTTTATGATAAAGTCGGTGGTAAACTGCCGATCAGTACTGGTATCGTCATCTCACTCCTTGGCCTCTTGATTATGTCCGTCTTTTTCAAGGCAGCCGACGCAAACTTACTTTTGATTTGTGACATCATCGCCTTGGCTGGTGCTGGTATTGCTTCAGGAAATGGGACTACCATGGCACTGAGCCAATTGAACCAAGAGGATTTGACTGATGGAAACAGTATCCTGTCAACCCTCCAACAATTTTCAGGTGCTCTTTCAACAGCACTGGTTTCTCAACTTTTTACCCTTGGGCAAAAGCAGGGCAGTATTGCTTTGGGCGGTCAGTTAGGAATCTATCTTCTCTTAGTTGTCATGATTTTAGCTCTGCTCTTTTTCCTAAAAAGTTTTACTTCAAAACGATAACGTTCGGAAATTACTGATAAAACGATGTAAAATATAAAAATAATTTGCTTTATACATTATATTCAGTTAAAATAAACATGGAAAGGTGGTAAAACACCTAGCGATGCTCTTTTAGAGTTATAGGAAGGTCATAATTTATTTTAGAAACTGGCTGCAGTTGAGAAATGAATGTGTGACTCTATACCGAGACAACCTCTTCTTATTTGCAGTCAGAAGAGGTTTTTTATGTTAAATGACATCCCTATTTTTGATTATGAAGACATTCAGTTGATTCCTAATAAGTGTGTTATCTCAAGTCGAAAAGAAGCAGATACAAGTGTCAAACTTGGTAAGTATTCTTTCAAGCTGCCGGTAATTCCTGCCAATATGCAGACAATTATCGATGAAGATATTGCAGAACAGCTTGCCAAAGACGGTTATTTTTACATCATGCACCGCTTTGATGAAGAAGGACGACAAGCTTTTATCAAACGTATGCATGACCAAAACCTGCTTGCATCTATTTCGGTTGGGGTCAAGGATTATGAGTATGACTTTGTCACTTCTCTAAAAGCTGATGCACCTGAATTCATCACTATTGATATCGCACATGGTCACTCAGATTCTGTTATCAACATGATTAAGCATATCAAGTCCGAACTTCCTGACTGCTTTGTTATTGCTGGAAATGTCGGCACTCCTGAGGCTGTTCGTGAGTTGGAAAATGCTGGCGCTGATGCTACTAAAGTCGGTATTGGTCCTGGTAAAGTCTGCATTACAAAGGTTAAGACTGGTTTTGGAACTGGCGGTTGGCAGCTTGCTGCCCTACGTTGGTGTGCCAAGGCTGCGCGTAAACCAATTATTGCAGACGGTGGCATCCGCACTCATGGTGATATTGCCAAATCCATCCGCTTCGGTGCAAGCATGGTTATGATTGGTTCCTTATTTGCAGGTCACATTGAAAGCCCAGGAAAGACAGTAGAAGTAGATGGTCAGAGTTACAAAGAATACTATGGCTCTGCTTCTGAGTACCAAAAAGGAGAACACAAAAACGTTGAAGGTAAGAAAATCCTTCTGCCTGCCAAGGGGCACCTCGCAAATACACTGAGAGAAATGCAAGAAGACCTTCAGTCATCCATTTCCTACGCAGGTGGAAAAGATATCGAGAGTCTGCGTCATGTTGATTATGTTGTAGTCAAAAACTCTATTTGGAATGGCGATAGCATTTAAATTGAACTATTCCCGTTGTTGTTTAACCCAATCCTGATAAGGCTTTGCTGAATCGCAAAAAATTAAATCGCCACGAGAAATTAGGAATTTCATCATATAGGTTGGAAGGTTAATTTTAGAAGCGGAACTTTAGGCGTACGAAGTACGCCGCCTCCGATAGTCTCCGCCGTGGTGCTAAGAGCGACAAAGTCGTTTGGGAGTGAAACAGTCCAGTGGACTGTTTCAGGTCTGAGCCTTGAAATTAGAAAGCGAAGAGAAAAGACCCTAGGCTTTTCCTTTAGTAATGAAACCGAAGGTTTGCGACACTCCGTAGCGATTTCGATAATAAATCGCTACGGAGTTAGTGCATCGTCTAGGTTGTATCTGATGAGAACAACCGACTTGACGATGCCTTACGATAATTCTTCGTTTCCTGTTGTCATCCTCAAACAGTCCGATGAACTTTCGGCAAGTCTGAATTTTTGGTTGCCGACCTAAAACAATCCACTGGATTGTTTTACCCCCACCACTTAAGGAGAATATCGAAAAACAAAAACTCAAACAACGGGAATGATTTAAATTCTAAAGGAGTTTACGAACGCTTAACAATATGATAGAATGGTTACTATCATCAAACAAAAAAATAATACTTATTTAATCTGTGAATATGGCACAGAGTCCCTACCAGACACCTTAAATGTCTGACAATAAGTAGGCTTATACTCGTGGAGTATGAAAAAGCTTGCTGGTTGTACAACCTAGCAGGATTCCCTAGGTAGAATGGGTGTCCTGCGGCAAGCTTTTTTTGTTTTTTTGAAATAGAAAAAAAGAGGAAAATCATGAAATTATTGGAAGAACGCATTCTCAAAGATGGCGATATTTTGGGTGATAACATTCTCAAAGTTGACTCATTTTTGACTCACCAAGTGGACTACAAGCTCATGAAAGAGATTGGAAAAGTCTTCGCTCAAGCCTATCAAGATGCTGGAATTACAAAGGTTGTTACCATTGAAGCATCTGGTATTGCGCCAGCAGCCTATGTTGCTGAAGCGCTCGATGTTCCTATGATTTTTGCTAAAAAACATAAGAATATTACTATGACAGAAGGCATTTTGACAGCAGAGGTTTACTCTTTCACTAAACAAGTGACTTCAACAGTCTCTATCGCTGGAAAATTCCTATCTTCAGATGATAAGGTTTTGATTATCGATGACTTTTTGGCAAATGGCCAAGCTGCAAAAGGTTTGATTGATATTATCAATCAAGCAGGAGCAGAAGTTGAAGGTGTCGGTATTGTGATTGAAAAATCTTTCCAAGATGGACGTCAACTCTTGCTTGATCAGGGTGTGCGTGTGACTTCATTAGCACGTATTGCTAGCTTTGATAATGGTCAATTGAATTTTGCGGAGGCTGATGCTTAAAATGGAAAACAAACAACATTCTCATTCACAATCTGCTGTGCTTGGTTTGCAGCACGTTCTATCAATGTATGCGGGGTCGATTCTCGTTCCAATCATGATTGCTGGTGCTCTCGGTTACTCATCAGAGCAGTTGACCTATCTTATTGCCACTGATATTTTCATGTGTGGTGTGGCAACATTCCTCCAATTGAAGGTGACTAAGCACACTGGTATTGGACTTCCTGTTGTTCTAGGTTGCGCCTTCCAATCAGTTGCTCCGCTATCAATCATTGGTCAAACTCAGGGTTCAGGTGCTATGTTTGGTGCCCTTATCGTATCAGGGATTTATGTGGTCCTTGTTGCAGGGATCTTCTCTAAGGTTGCTCGTTTCTTCCCACCGATTGTAACAGGTTCAGTTATCACAACTATTGGTTTGACCTTGGTTTCGGTTGCCATGGGAAATATGGGGGGCAATGTTGACAGCCCAACGTCACAAAGTATGATTTTGTCACTTTTGACAATTCTTATTATCCTTTTAATTCAAAAATTCACTAAAGGATTCATCAAATCAATCGCAATTCTTATTGGTCTTATCGGAGGAACAGTTATCGCTGCCTTGATGGGGCAAGTTGATGTAAGTCCTGTCGTTCAAGCATCTTGGATTCATGTACCAACACCATTCTACTTTGGAATGCCTAAGTTTGAAATCACATCGATTCTGATGATGTGTATCATCGCAACGGTTTCAATGGTTGAGTCAACTGGTGTTTACTTGGCACTTTCTGACTTGACAGGTGATCAATTGTCTGAAAAACGCTTGCGTAACGGTTACCGTTCTGAAGGTCTTGCCGTTCTCCTCGGAGGTCTCTTCAACACCTTCCCATATACTGGATTTTCACAAAACGTCGGTCTTGTTCAAATCTCTGGTATCAAGACACGTCGTCCGATTTACTATGCAGCTGCCTTCTTGGTAGTCATTGGTCTTATTCCAAAATTTGGTGCCCTTGCTCAGATGATTCCAGACCCAGTTCTGGGTGGAGCTATGCTTGTTCTCTTTGGCATGGTAACCGTTCAAGGGATGCAAATCCTCAGTCGTGTTGACTTCAAAAATAATGAATACAATTTAGTTATCGCAGCAGTATCGATTGCTGCTGGGCTCGGTTTCAACGGAACTAATCTCTTTACTAGCCTACCATCAACAGTCCAAATGTTCCTAACAAATGGAATCGTGATTGCGACACTTTCATCAGTCTGTCTTAATCTTTTGTTCAATGGCAAAGCTTCTGAGAAATCAACCATTTCTGATGAAAAATAAATTTTAAACAGGGACTCACAATTTCGATTGTGGGTTCTTTTTAGTTTGTTAGAAAGTTCTAAAATGAAGTTAGCCAGTTGAAGGCATGAAAAAAACATCTCAGAGAGATATAATGTAGTCACCACAACACACACTAGAAGGACTC
>NZ_JAFBEH010000059.1 GCF_016908645.1 Streptococcus loxodontisalivarius | reverse complement strand
TTAATTATTTAGTCAACCCACTACAGTTGACAAAGAGCCGATTCTCTCTCGTACTTAATTATTAGTCAACCCACTACAGTTGACAAAGAGCCTGATTTAGTTAATTGCGACAGCAATTTTTATAAGCAAAGGCCAATCTAAAACAATTTATCAGTGTCAATAGACTCCAAAATAGCATCCAGGGCCACTTATTTTCAAAGAAAAAGAGAATGGCTAGTGCTAGGGTAGCTGTTGTCATCAAAATAGTTGATAGGTGTTTCTTGATGAACATAGTGAACCCCGCTTAAATCAATTCCTCTAGAAGACCACGCATGAAGTCTTCTGAATTAAAGTCACCGATGTCATCGATTTTCTCACCAAAACCAATAAGCTTAACTGGAATATCCAATTCTTCACGAATGGCAAGAACGACACCACCCTTGGCAGTTCCGTCAATCTTAGTCAAAACAAGCCCAGTCAAAGGTGTGATTTTAGAGAATTCCTTAGCTTGACTGAGAGCATTTTGACCTGTTGAGGCATCTAATGCAAGGAGTGTCTCATGTGGTGCTTCTGGCACCACGCGCTTGATGATGCGTCCAATTTTTTCCAGCTCTGCCATCAGGTTGTCCTTGTTTTGAAGACGACCGGCAGTATCAATCATAAGGACATCAACACCTTCTGCGACAGCTTTTTCCATACCATCAAAAACGACTGAGGCCGGGTCTGCCTTTTCTTTACCAGTCACGACAGGCACATCGACACGACGTCCCCACTCAACCAGCTGGGCAACGGCACCCGCACGGAAGGTGTCAGCTGCAACCAACATGACCTTCTTGCCTTGGTTCTTGTACTTGTAGGCAAGCTTACCGATCGAGGTTGTCTTACCGACACCGTTGACCCCAACAAAAAGCATTACTGTCAAGTCATCTTGGAAATTGATTTTTTCATTATAGACGCCGTCTTTATCGTAGATGTCGACCAGTTTCTCGATGATCACACGCTGGAGGTCTTCTGGTTTTTTAGCATTTTCCAGCTTAGCCTCATAACGCAAATCCTCTGTCAATTGCGTTGCGACGGTCACACCGACGTCTGACAAAATCAAGAGTTCTTCCAATTCTTCAAAGAATTCTTCGTCAACACGACGGAAATTAGCAAAAAATTCGTTAAGACGAGCCGCAAAACCTGTACGTGTTTTCTTCAAACTACGGTTGTACTTGTCTTCTGTTGACTCTTCAGCTTCAACAACCACTGGTTCTTCAACTTGGACTGTCTTGGTTTCAACCGCTTGGAATTGAATTTCCTCGCCTTTTTCCAAGGCTTCCTTGGCAGCTGCTTTTTTGGCATAGTAGTCTGCCATAACAGCATTGAAATGCTCTTGCCCTTGGGTTTGTGACTGACTTTCAGAAAGCACTTCTTCTGCTACTGACTCTGAGCTAGCTAGTTGACTGTCTTCAGTCTCTTGAATAGTTTCTGATTGGATTTCTTCTGTTGCTTCTTCTGACTGACTCTCAGAACTTCCTTGAAGTGACTCCGATTGAATTTCTACTTCTGGCTCTTCTGCGACAGTCTCCTCAGCTACAACTTCATTTTCTGCCACTTCTTGAACTTGAACAGATTCCTCATAAATCTCTCGGCTGACCGTTTCTAAGTCTTGCTTCTCTTCATTTTTGGCTCCAAATAAGCGATCAAATAACCCCATATCGTCTCTCTTTCTTACACATCTTTTAGGATATAGCGGTGAATTGCCTCCGCTACACCTGATTCTTCGTTGGTTTTGGTCGTAACGGCATCTGCTTTAGACTTGACCTCAGCTGTGCCATTTGCCATGGCTACTCCCAGACCAGCCCATTCAAGCATGGACAAATCATTGGCTTCATCACCCATTGCCATCACATTTGCTGCTGAAAGACCCAGATGTTTGGTCAAAAGATCCAAACCAACTGCCTTGTGGACACCTTGTGGCATGATTTCTAGAATAATGTCACGTGATTTAAAGACTTCAAACTGGTCATAAAGATCAGCTGGTAATTTCTCAATCTGTTGGTCCAAAAAGGCTGCGTCCGTTACGATAACTACCTTATTATATACGATATCAGTCGGAATGTCATCAAAATGGTCAACTTCAACAAAGGTCAACATGGGATTAGCCGTATGATAGAGAGAATGATTTCCCTGACTGGCTAAGCTATAAACAATACCATCGCTGAGAATATCAATCGGCAAACCCAGCGGCTCCATGACAGCGTAGATATCCGCAAGATTTTGTCTAGTCATCTCACTTTTGTCTAAAATCTGACCTGTATTGCGCTGCACCAAGCCTCCGTTAAAGGTAATGCTGTAATCTTCCTCTGAAATCAAATCAAGCTCTTCTAAGAGATTGCCGATAGCTGGTAGCGGACGACCTGTTGTGATAACGACTTTGACACCAGCTTCACGTGCTGCTTTAAGCGCAGCCTTATTCTCATCGGTCACAACCTTTTTTCCATTAAACAAGGTACCATCCAAATCAAGGGCAAGAATCTTAATATCTGTCATCTACTTCACCAATCCTTCCAAATAAGTCATTACAGCTTCATCATCACAATGTCCAATCACCTGATTAGAGATAGCTTTAATCTCCTGACGGGCATTTTCTGTGGCAATGGCAGTGCCTACAAAGTCTAACATCTCATAGTCATTGAGATTGTCTCCAAAGCCAATCATCTCTTCTGGACTAATCTCCAATTGCTGAGCGAGTGCTTTAAGACCTGTTGCCTTATGCAAGTCTGAATAAATAATATCCATGGCATCAAAACCTGTTGTGACAGCCGTTTTGCCGTCAAGCTTGCTATTTAACCATTCTTCACGCGCAGCTACCGTTTCCACCGTGAACTGACAAGTCACCTTAAAGATGTCATCCTCAACCTCAGTCAAATCGCAGCGCTGCACATTTTCATAATAACGCTCCATATGATCCAAATAATCTTGACTGGCATCAAGCGGTGCATAAGAACCCTGACGTCCTGACAGGAGATAGCCTGCGCAATCGCCCAGCGACTCCAAAAGGTCCACGATAGCCAAATAGTCAGCCTTGGGCATGACCTGCTCAAAGAGAATGTCTCCTTTGTACTGGACGACACCACCATTTTCAGCAATAATAGCAAGGCGATCCACAAAGCCCTCAAAGAGCTTGTCCACCGCAATCAAAGCACGACCGCTTGCTACCGTGAAAATAATATCATCACCAAAAGCAGTCAGCAATTTTTCCAAGCGCTGACGGTCATAAGTCCCGTCCTTGCGCAGGAAAGTTCCATCCATATCTGTCGCAACTAATCTAATCATAGGTCACCTCAAAACGTTTACATAGTTCTATTGTATCAAAAAATAGGCGGAAATAGGCAGAAAAACCAAGTTTGCTAGAAGAACTTGGTTTTCTTTTATTTCCTATCGTGTCAACTGCTCAGCTTCTTTGAGCTTGACTGAGACAATTTTAGAGATTCCTGACTCCTGCATGGTCACGCCATAGATGCTATCAGCGGCAGCCATTGTCCCCTTACGGTGGGTCACCACGATAAACTGGCTAGACTTGTCAAAGCGGTTGAGATAGTCACCGAAACGCTTGACATTAGCCTCGTCCAGCGCAGCTTCGACCTCATCCAAGATAACAAATGGAATGGTCTTGACGCGGATAATGGCAAATAGCAGAGCTAGGGCAGAGAGGGCCTTCTCCCCACCAGACATGAGGTTGAGAGACTGGATTTTCTTGCCAGGCGGCTGCACCGAAATCTCGATACCCGAGTTAAGCAAGTCGCCATCTGTCAGAATCAAATCGGCAGAACCACCACCAAACATCTGACTGAAAGTCTCTTTGAAGGAAAGACGAATAGCTTCAAAGGTCACCTTGAAACGTGTCTTAACCTCGTCATCCATATCTGACATGGTATCCAAAAGTAGGTCCTTAGCTGATACCAAGTCATCACGTTGGCTATTGAGGAAGATCAAGCGATCATTGACCTCATCAAACTGAGCAATAGCGTCCAGATTGATTGGTCCAAGGTCCTTGATTTGTCGTCCCAAATCTTTGAGGCGCATTTCAGCAAGTGGCAAATCCTCAATCTCTTCTGCCTGATTAAGCGCTTCTTGATAAGAGAGACGATAGTCTTCTGTCAAGGTCTGAGAAGATTGGCGAAGATTAGCAGAAACCTGCTCAATGCTAGATTCTAACTGAGCCTGATGACGGATAAAGTCATCATTTTTTGAACTTAGTTTCTGGAGTTGTTCTTCCAAATCATCCAGCTGACCGTCAATATCCTCAGACTCAAAACGCAGTCTGATTAAATCTTGTTCACGACTAGCCTTGTCTTGACCAGCCTGTGCCAGCTGTTCTTTTAGGCGTGGAATTTCTTCTACCTGACCTGAGTCTTGACTTTCTAGAGCCTGACTGAGGACTCGCATCTGACGGTCGCATTCCTTAAGTTCCATTTCCTGACGCAGACGATTTGAGCTGGCAAATTTCTGCTCAGAAGTCAACTCACGCTCTAGAAGACGAGCATCTGACAATTGGTCACGGAGTTGGTTTACCTTCTCCTCAATACTATCCTTGTCCGTCTTAATCTGGTCGATTTCCTGCGTCAGCTCTTCTTTTGACTGAGCAATCTTAGCCAAACGAGTTTCCAGCTGAGCCTTCTTCTCCTCTGCCTGAGTTTGGTCCAAAAGCTGCGCTGACTGACTTCTGCGGTCAAGTAATTTTTGAAGGTCAGCTAGACGGTCTGCCAACTGCTGATAGTTAAGCTCCGCCTTTTGCTCAAGGAAACGAGCATCCTCACCATCACGTTTGAGGTCTTCCAAGGTCTGACGAGCCTTATCCAGAGCTGCCTTCTTAGCCTCCAAGGCTTTCTCGTCTGACAACTGGCTAGCTTCCAGCTCTTGAATCTCCTGAGTCAGAGCGTCCAACTCAGGCTTGATAAAGGTCGTGTTATTCTGACGGTTGGCACCACCTGAGAAAGACCCACCAGGACGCAACTCGGTTCCATCCAAGGTCACGATACGAACCTGATAATTCAAGGCACGCGCAGCGCTGTTGGCATGATCGACAGTATCGAAAACAGCCGTCACTCCTAAGAGATTTTGGAAGATGGTTTCTAGGCTCTTGTCATAGGTCACCAAGTCGCTAGCAAGTCCCTTGAAACCTTGACTAGACTGCAAAAGCTCCAGATTGCGTGGTGACATTTGACGAGCCTTGATAGTTGTCAAAGGAAGGAAGGTCGCACGCCCTTGGCGACTCTGCTTGAGATAGTTGATAGCACGCTTGGCAGCTGCTTCATCCGCAACAATGATGTTCTGACTACTTGGCCCCAAGGCGATTTCCATGGCAGTCTGATAGCTAGGATCGAAAGTCACCGACTCTGACACAGCCCCAAGGATACCACCTAGTTGCTCTGCATTTTGCAAAACTGCCTTAACACCGGCATAAAAATTGCTGTGGCTCTTGAGGATGGACTCCAAACTGTTCTGACGAGCCTTCTTGTTCTTGAGCTGATCTAGATTGTCAAAGAGCTGATTCTGAGCCTGACGATAGCTGTCCTCCTGTGCCGCTAAGTCACGATTCTGCAACTGATAAGCATCCAGAAGCTCCTTAACAGCTTCCTTGGCAGACTCGTAGCTAGCAAGTGCATCCTTAGCTTCATCTTTTAGGGAAATGAGCTCCGCAGACAATTGAGCGAGTTCTTCTGACTGATTTTCAGACTGTTCTCTAGCCTTATCCATGTCAGACTGCAGAGCTGTCAATTGGTTAGAGAGGTCAGCTTCTTCCTGCATGAGTCCGACAAAGCGATCACGCAAGCCCTCAATAATCTGATCAGGACTAGATGAAAAGTCCTGCAAATGTTCTTCCAGTTGACTGATTTTTTCTCTTTGTTGAGCCAAATCCTGGTCTAATTGAGCCAGTCTCTCTTCAGAGGTTTGAAGACTTTCTTCAAGACTTGCCTTTTCCTGACTGAGACTTTCTAGACGACTGCGATTTTCAGATTCTTTTTCCTTAGACTGGCTAGCCTGCAACTGACTGATTTGGATACGACTTTCCAAGTCACCGATCAGACTGGTCAGACGAATCAATTCTTCTTGCTTGGTCTGCTGTTCTTGGACCAATTTTTGTCGTCTATTTTTGAGTTTTTGATTGTCAGCTTCTAAGCTAGAACGCTCTTGATAATAGGCTGACAAATCTTCCTTGACCTGAGCCAAGTCAGATTCTAAGCTCTGCAATTTTTCCTTATTCTTATGAATAGAATCCACCAAGAGATTGAGGAAAAGTGTGCGGCGTTCTGCCTCCAAGACTTGGAAACGTTTGGCTGTTTCTGCCTGTTTCTCCAAGGGTTTGACCTGCATATCCAGCTCGTAGATAATGTCTTCCAAACGGTCCAGGTTGTCCTGAGTCTGCTTGAGCTTGCTTTCGGTCTCTTTCTTACGTGTCTTGTACTTGAGGACACCAGCCGCCTCTTCAAAAATGGCACGGCGCTCCTCAGGCTTGCTATTGAAAATCTCCTCAACACGCCCTTGAGAGATGATAGAGAAGGAATCTCGACCCAGACCAGTATCCAAGAAAAGGTCGTGAATATCTCTCAGACGAACCTTGCGTCCATCAATCAGATAGTCGCTGTCGCCATTACGATAAATATGGCGCTCTACTCGAATCTCTTCACCCGCATCAGCGATAAAGCCATCTGAGTTATCTAAGGTCACACGAACTTGAGCAAAGTTGAGAGCATGACGGTTTTCCGTCCCTGCAAAGATGACATCAGGCATCTTACCACCACGCAGACTCTTGGCACTTGATTCACCCAGAGCCCAACGCAGACTTTCAGTAATATTTGATTTCCCAGAGCCATTTGGTCCTACAACAGCTGTCACACCTTGGTCAAAAGTAACCTTGGTCTTGTCAGCGAAGGACTTGAAGCCCTGCATTTCAATTTCTTTTAAATACATAATGATTGCTTGCCAGTATCATATACCAGCATTAACCTTTCTCCTTATGTCAACTCTGCCAGGGCATTCTTAGCCGCATCCTGCTCTGCCATTTTCTTAGAACGTCCTTGTCCTTGACTGAGCACCTGACCGTCAGCTGTCACCTGCACTTGAAACTGCTTGGCATGGGCTGGACCTTCCTCATTGACCACCGTATAGACGATGCTGACCTCACCCTTAGTCTGGAGCAACTCCTGCAGCTGAGTCTTGTAATCTTTGACCTGCTCGTAGCTACCAGTCTCCACCTTGGGAATCATGACTTGGTTGAGGAAGTTTGAGACTGCTTCGACACCCTTGTCCAATAGCAGAGCTCCTAAAAAAGCTTCGAAAAGATCGCCTAAGATAGTGTCGCGATTGCGTCCACCAGATTTCTCCTCACCCTTACCAAGTTTGATATGTTGGTCAAAACCACAATCACGAGAAAAGCCAGCTAGTGACTCCTCGCGAACAATCATCGAACGCAGTTTTGACATATCCCCTTCTGCCTTGTTTGGGTATTTGAGATAAAGATATTGCGAAATCAATAATTGTAGAACCGCGTCTCCTAAAAATTCCAAACGTTCATTGTGTGAAATGTTTAGGAGGCGATGTTCATTAGCATAAGAGGTATGAGTAAAAGCTGTCTCCAGAAGACTTCCGTCCTCAAAAACAATCCCAAAAGAAGCCTCTAAAGTGTGTTCTAGTTCTTTCATAATGTTCTCTTTCTAAAATAAAAAATACCTCTCTATTATACCAAGTTTTAGCCTAAAAACATACCAGAAAACAAAAAGAAGACTAGCAATTGTGCTAGTCTTCTATCATCTAATCTGCAAGGTAAACATCTTTGTAAGCTTCCACTGAGATTCTCAACTTTAATTATTACCCTTAAATTCATATTATCTGCGGAAACCTAAACACGTCTTTTTACACCGTTTTCAACGCTCATTCTATCTCATCAATTCAAAATGATTCCATACTCATATTGTGGTGAGAGTATTTGTTAGTTTTAACTCATACTCCCTCCTTAACTTGGAACACTAATATCCTTCTCACTTCTGTATTTTTAGTTGAATCATATAATGAGTAGGTTAGTATATATCTAAAACTCTGTTCAGAATCTCCTCTTAATTTCTCCACAATAATTGTGACTTCAGAGTCAATAGATAAAGAGTATTGATTAATCATTTTTTTACTATATGAGGACAACTCTTCTTCATGGAAATGCATTGTCTTATCATAGGTTTCTATTGAATTTGAATATTTGTCTAAAACCAATTTCTGAAAATATTTGTTAGAAAAATGAAATTCATCAAAAAATAATTGATTTTCTGTTTTTGTTTGTCCACTTAAACTTGTATACAAAAAATTATTAATAAAAAAAATTTCTTCTTGATTTTTTTCATCCTTAGATGTCTTAACTATTGATCCCTTTAAACCATTCGGAATCTCAGTATCAAGAGTAATTTCAAAACCTTCTTCCTCAGAATCTCCCACATAATAGCTAAATGAATCTTTAATTACTGAAACATTCTGTGATTCAATATTTTGGCTGTCTAAAATTTCAAATAAGGGCTCTATTTCATCCTTTACCTTTTGTTCCTGACTTTTACATCCGCTCAATCCTATTAATATGATTGCACTTAAAAATAGAATCAAGCTCTTCCTTAGCCATTTCATAATTCAATCTCCTCTTAACTATTCTCTAATAGATTATTCTTATTTTATCATAGAAAAATGTATAGAAAAAGAGAGTATTAACTCTCTTAAATGGTAATATTTTAGTTGATAACTACTCTTAATTCATAAATTCTAAGCTTATATCAGAACAACACTGCCTTTACTTTATCTAATCACTTCTGTGTGTAGTTGTTCTTAACTCGTCACTTGAATTTATTGTAGGAAACTTCGCTTCCTCTATTTGTAACCTCAGTGGGTATTTGATGATGTTGAACAGTTTCATAACTGTTCAATCATTCATCAACTAAATCTAAAGTAGACAAGGCAGATCCAGTCTGCCTTGTCTTTATCCAATAACTTCTGTGGGTGTTTGTCGGTTAATAACAGATTTATAGCTGTTATTAACTCGTCAACTAAATCTATTGTGGGAAACTTCATTTCCCTTATCACGTTACTTCAGTTGGCGTATTACTGTGTTAAATAGCCCCATGGCTATTTAATCACTAGTAATATTAACCCACTGAACCATCCATTTCATAGCTTATCAATCGGTTGAGTTCGACGGCGTATTCCATTGGGAGTTCTTTGGTGAAGGGTTCGACAAAGCCCATGATAATCATCTCTGTTGCCTGGCTTTCTGTCAAACCACGGCTCATGAGGTAATAGAGCTGGTCTTCTGAGATTTTTGAAACCTTAGCTTCGTGTTCAAGGGCAACTTGGGAGTTGTGCATTTCATTGAATGGAATGGTGTCAGACTTGGACAGGTCATCCATTAGAATGGTATCACATTCAATATGGCTGACGGATTTTCTTGAATTTGGTCCAAATTTAACCTGTCCTCGATAGTTGACTTCTCCTCCTCGTCTTGCCAAGGATTTTGAAATGATTGATGAGCTGGTATGCGGTGCATTGTGAATCATCTTAGCACCTGTGTCCTGAATTTGGTGACCATTGGCAAAGGCGATTGTCAGCATAGTGCCACGCGCCCCTTCACCGTCCAAAATGACTGATGGGTACTTCATGGTCGTATGAGAACCAAGGTTGCCGTCCAGCCATTCTACCGTAGCATTCTTATCCGCCTTGGCACGTTTGGTAACCAAATTATAGACGTTATCAGACCAGTTTTGAATCGTCGAATAACGCATGGTTGAGCCCTCAAGTGCATAGACTTCAACGATAGCCGCATGCAGACTAGCTGTCGAATAGATAGGTGCGGTACACCCTTCCACATAATGAATGCTGGCGCCCTCATCAACAATAATCAAGGTACGCTCAAACTGTCCAGTCTCTTCGTGATTCATACGGAAATAAGTCTGCAAGGGAATCTCACATTTAACACCCTTAGGAACATAGATGAAGGTCCCACCTGACCAAAAGGCAGCGTTGAGGGCAGACAATTTGTTATCACCTGGCGTAACCAATTTAGCGAAGTATTTTCTAAAGAGGTCAGGGTGCTCACGCAGAGCTGTATCTGCATCTGTAAAGATGATACCTAACTTATCGTATTCATCCTTGATATTGTGGTAGACCACTTCTGATTCGTACTGGACAACAGCTCCTGCCAAATAATGCTGCTCCGCCTCAGGAATCCCAATACGGTTAAAGGTCTCCTTAATTTCTTCTGGAACATCATCCCAAGAATGCTCTGCTTTTTCCGAAGCCTTTTGATAGTAGATAATCTCATCAAAATCAAGCTCAGAAAGGTCTGGACCCCAATCTGGCATAGGCATGCTGTGGAAAGTTTCTAGAGCCTTAAGGCGGAATTCCAACATCCAATCAGGCTCTTCCTTGACACGTGACAATTCACGGACAGCCTCCTCAGTAGGTCCCTTTCCTGTTGAAAAAATCGGTTGAATATCATCATGAAATCCAAATTTATAGTCATCCAAGGTGATGTCCTTGGGCTTTACAATGTCATTTCTTTCAGTCATGACGGTCCTTTCTCTATCCTTTTGTCGAAAAATGAATACTACTATTGTAACACAAATCCGAATTTAGACCATAAAAAGTCGCAATTTTTAAAAAATTTCGTCAACTACAGAAAAACCTTGAAAGTCTCCTTTCAAAGTTGGCTCTATAATTTCTGTAGTGGGTAAATCCACCAAGGAGATTGTAGGGCTTTTTGAATATAGAAAAAAGTCCCACATGACTTATAATGAAAAGCGACAAAACCATCATTAGAAAGATTCATATGGAACAAGTAGATTATATCAAAGACTCGCTCGAT
>NZ_JAFBEH010000058.1 GCF_016908645.1 Streptococcus loxodontisalivarius | reverse complement strand
GATTCTTCTCGCCTTGAACGCAACAAAAGAGAGAACCAATCTGATTCTCTCTCGTGCTTAATTATTAGTCAACCCACTACAGTTGACAAAGAGCCGAAAAATAACTGAAGGTATAATAAAAGAGCCTGGAACAAGATGTCCCAAACTCTTAATCAACTCAAATTAGTTGTAGATTTTGAATGCGTCATCGTCGTTTTGACCAACGAATGGCATTGCTTTACGAAGTTCTGCACCAACTTTTTCGATTTCAAGCTCTGCAGCTTCTTTACGGTAAGCTTCAAGACGTGGACGACCAGCTTTGTAATCGTTAACGAAGTCTTCAGCAAATTTACCTGATTGGATGTCAGCAAGAACTGCTTTCATGTTTTCTTTAACTTGTTCTGTGATCACACGTGGACCTGAAACATAGTCACCAAATTCAGCAGTGTTTGAAATTGATTGACGCATTTTCTTGAAGCCACCTTCGTAGATAAGGTCAACGATCAATTTCATTTCGTGAAGAACTTCGAAGTAAGCCAATTCTGGAGCATAACCTGCTTCAGTAAGCACTTCAAAACCAGCTTCGATAAGGGCAGTCAAACCACCACAAAGAACTGCTTGTTCACCGAACAAATCTTCTTCAGTTTCTTCTTTAAATGTTGTTTCAAGAAGACCTACACGTGCTGAACCAACACCTTTAGACCATGACATAGCGATATCTTTAGCGTTACCAGTTGCATCTTGGTAAACTGCATAAAGTGCTGGTACACCAAAACCTTCTGTGTATGTACGACGTACAAGGTGACCAGGACCTTTAGGTGCACACATGAATACATCTACATCTGAAGGAGCTTTGATGTATTCAAACAAGATGTTGAAACCGTGAGCAAAACCAAGTGCGTTACCAGCTTCAAGGTTTGGAGCGATTTCTGATGCGTAAAGATCAGCTTGGATTTCGTCTGGAGCAAGGATCATGATAACATCAGCCAATTTAGTTGCTTCTGCTACTTCATAAGTATCGAAACCATCTTCTTTAGCTTTATCGAATGATTTACCAGCACGAACACCGATAATAACGTCTTGACCTGAATCACGCAAGTTTTGAGCGTGAGCGTGACCTTGTGATCCGTAACCGATTACGGCGATTTTTTTACCGTCAAGAGCGGCTACTTTAACGTCTTTTTCGTATTCCATTGTTACTGCCATAGTAATATATCTCTTTTCTAATTTATTTCTGCCTTTTTAGGCTATGTTTAACAAAATTGAGGGAATCTTAAGAGAAATCTCTTGAGAAACCAGTTGCGCCCGTACGGGCAATATTTTGAATACCGTAAGGTTTAATCACTCGAAGAAGTGCTTCAATCTTATCGGCATCACCTGTTACCTGAATGGTAATAGATTTTGGTGCCACATCAACAACGCTAGCGCGGAATGGCTGAATAACAGCCAAAATCTCAGCACGTTTACTTGTTGGTGCAGAAAGTTTCACCAGAATAACTTCACGTTCAAGGTGAGGAATATCCGTGATATCACGTACACGAACCACATCAATCAAGCGATTAAGCTGTTTGATGATCTGTTCAACCTCTTCCAGAGAATCCACATCAATGATAATGGTAATACGTGAGATATTTGGCTCATCAGATGTTCCAACTGAGATAGACTCAATATTAACCTGACGACGAGACAAAACTCCAGTGAAACGGTTTAGAACCCCAGTTGAGTTTTGGAGTTTAGCTGTTAACATTCTACGCATTAAACTTCACCCCCAACATTTCACTATTTGACTTACCAGTCGGTACCATCGGATAAACATGCTCACGATTTGAAATGTTCAACTCAATCAACATTGGTTTATCTTCAGTAATCACTTTCAAATCTTCCTCCAAAGTATTCGGATCAGAGAATTGATAGTGAGCGATACCATAAGCTTCTGCCATCAATTGGAAATTAGGTTCAGCATCAAAAGTTGACTCACTACGGTGTTCATCGTAGAAGGACTCTTGCCATTGGCGCACCATTCCAAGTGAGTGGTTATTAACCAAGACAACCTTGATTGGAACACGGTAGCCATTCAAGATAGCCAACTCCTGGTTGGTCATTTGGAAACCACCATCACCAACAAAGAGAACAACCTCTTTGTCTGGATTTGCCAATTTAGCACCAACTGCTGCTGGAATACCAAATCCCATTGTTCCCAGACCACCTGATGTGATTAGCTGACGTTCATTCTTATATGGATAGAACTGAGCAGCCCACATTTGGTGTTGACCAACGTCTGTAACCACGATAGCTTCGCCATTAGTAATCTTACCAATCGTTTCAATGGCATGCTGTGGTTTAATGATTTCTGTACTGAAATCATAAGAAAGCGGAGCTTTTGCCTTATTCGCTAAAACTTCCTCAGTCCACTTGTCATGACGAGTCTTAACTGTTTCAGCCGCAAGCAAAATTTGCAGAGCCTCTTTAGCATCACCAACCACAGGAATCTCAGTTTTAACCACTTTACCGATTTCTGCTGGATCAATATCAACATGGGCAACCTTAGCATTCTTAGCGAATGTCTTAGGATTACCAGTCAGACGGTCTGCAAAACGTGAGCCAAAATTGATGATGAAATCTGCATCGGTTAGAGCCATATTAGCTGCATAAGAACCGTGCATACCACCCATACCGAGCGATAGAGGATTTTCAATTGGAACAACACCCAAGCTCAACAAAGTTGAAACAACAGGAATGTTGTAACGTTCTGCAAAGGCTGTAACTTCCTTAGAAGCACCTGCATAGTTAACACCACCACCTGCAATAATCAAAGGTTTCTTAGATTTTTTCAACTGAGTCAAGATCTTAAGAACCTGTGGTTCATTAGGTGAAATAGTTGGTTGATAACCAGGAACGTTAAGCGTTGGATCATAGATAGAAGAAACTTTCTTCTCAGTGATATCCTTTGGAACATCGATAACAACTGGACCAGGACGACCTGTTGTTGCAATGTGAACAGCCTCAGTGATGATTCTTGGAATATCAGCTGTTTCACGAACCTGATAATTGTATTTGGTAATTGGCATTGTGACACCGATAATGTCTGCTTCTTGGAAAGCATCCTTACCGATACCAGGTGTCGCAACCTGACCTGTGAAGACGAGCATAGGAACACTATCGCTCATACCATCCGCAATACCTGTAATGGCATTAGTTGCACCTGGTCCACTTGTTACCAAGGCAACTCCAATCTCACCAGTAGATTTAGCAAAACCTTCTGCCTCGTGGAGAGCACCTTGCTCATGACGAGCCAAGATATGCTTAATATTATCCTGATTGTAAATCGCATCATAGAGTGGCAGGACAGCACCACCTGGATAACCAAAAATGGTTGACACACCCAAACGATGTAGAGTCTCTAAAATTAAGTCAGCACCAGATGTCGATTTTTCTAATTCAATTTTTTTCACAAGGTCCTCCTTTACATATATTTTTCAAATTTTCGAAAAATTCAAATAGCTTATTACTATAATAACACTTTAAAAATATAAAGCAAGTCTATTTTTAATTGATTGCGCTTTCATTTTATTTTATCTATCATTTCATGTGAGAAAGCCAGATTTCTTCTATATAAATAGAAAAGAGAGATCCTTAAAAAAGAATCTCTCTTATTTTATTCTACACTCATCAAGTATGGATAGACAGGTTGATCACCTTGGTGAACATCAACTTCTACATCTTCATAAGTTTCTTCTAGGTATTCTGCTAGGCTTTCAGCCAATTCTTGACTACCTTCTTCACCAACATAGATAGAAACAATTTCACTATCTTCGTCAATCATTTTTGCGAAGGTTGCTTTAAGAGCCTCTTCCATATCTGGTGTTGAAACAAGGATTTTACCATCAACCATACCTAGAATATCATTTTCATGAATTTCAAGGCCATCGATACTTGTGTCACGAACTGCAAGTGTCACGCTTCCGCTAACAACGTCTGAAAGAATGGCAGTCATGGCTTCAACGTTAGCTTCCAATGACTTACTTGGGTCAAAAGCAAGCAAACTTGTAAACCCTTGAGGTACTGTACGTGTTTCAACAACTGCAGCATTAACCTCAACAACTTCTGCTGCTGATTGAGCAGCCATAAAGATGTTCTTGTTATTTGGTAGGATGATAACATTCTTAGCATTAACCGTTTCGATAGCTTTGACAATATCTTCTGTTGATGGGTTCATGGTTTGACCACCTGAAATCACATAGTCTACACCTTGTGATTTGAAGATATCTGATAAGCCTTCTCCAGCAACAACTGCAATCAAGGCGAAGTCTTTAGCTTCCTTAGCGGCTTCTTCAGCAGCAACTTTCTCAACTTGAGCTTCGTGCTGACCACGCATATTATCAACTTTAACCTTAACAAGGGCACCGTATTTAAGACCTTCTTGCATAACAAGACCTGGATCTTCTGTGTGAACGTGGACCTTAACAATCTCATCGTCATTAACAACAAGAAGTGAGTCTCCAAGACCGCTCAAGTAGCCTTGGAATTCTTCATAGTTAAATTCTTTAACATAGGTAGGACCTTGTTTAAGGGCAACCATGATCTCAGTACAGTAACCAAATGTAATATCTTCAGTAGCCACATGACCAACAACTGACTTGTGGTGCTCTGCATTGATCATTTCAGACATATTAGCTGGTGTTGCTTTAAAGTCTTCTGAGGCGATATATTCACCAGTAAGTGCTGAAAGGAAACCTTCATAGATGAAGACAAGACCTTGACCACCTGAGTCAACAACGCCAACTTCTTTCAAAACTGGGAGCATGTCAGGTGTTTTAGCAAGCGCTGCTTTGGCACCATCAAGAGCTGCACGCATAACCTCAGTCGCATCGTTTGATTCTTCTGCCTTCTTAAGCGCAGCTGTTGCTGCTCCACGTGAAACAGTCAAAATAGTACCTTCAACAGGTTTCATAACAGCCTTGTAGGCCACTTCTACACCTGATTGGAAGGCATTAGCAAGAGCTTTTCCATCAAGTTCTTCTAAATCTTTGATTGATTGACCAAAACCACGGAATAATTGTGATGTGATAACACCTGAGTTACCACGAGCTCCCATCAAAAGACCTTTTGAAAGGATTTGTCCAACTTCACCAACAGTATTGGCTGGCTTGTCAGCAACTTCTTTTGCTCCATTATCCATGGTCATACCCATGTTTGTCCCTGTATCTCCATCTGGAACAGGAAAGACGTTAAGCGAGTTTACATACTCAGCTTGCTTTCCAAGACGTGTAGCAGCAGCCTGCACCATTTCTTGGAATAAACTTGTTGTAATATTTGACACTAATCTTCTCCCACAACTTTGATATTTTGCACATAAACATTAACCATATCAGCTGTAATACCGAGTTGGCTTTCAAGATTAAATTTAACACGTTCTTGAATGTTTTTAGATACTTCACTGATTTTAACACCATAAGACATAACAGTGTAAACATCGACAGAAATACCGGCATCTGTTGATTTTACGACAACACCTTTTGCGTAGTTTTCTTTGCGCAAGAGGGCTTGGAAGTTATCCTTGATCGTACTTTTACTTGCCATACCTACAACGCCAAAAATTTCCGTTGCTGAACCTCCGACAACTGTTGCAATAACGTCGTCTGATAGTTCAATCTGACCATCTTTTGTATTAATTTTTACAGTCATAATTACTACCTCAAAAAGTTTTTATCAGTTTATTTTATCATATTCCTAGACACTTGTAAAAAACAAAGGAAGAATTTCCTTTGAAATGTCAAATTTTAGGCACAAAAACTCTAAGCAGGCGATACCTGCTAACTCATGACAGAAAAAGAAATTCGTCATATAATTTAGGTGAACAATACAAATCCGTGGTCTTTAATAGGGCTTTGCCTAGCCTGTACAAAAAACTGGATGAATAAGAGTCATGAGATAACTCAAATACGCCGTCAAGCGTGAAAATAAAATTACTAATAGCCTCTTATTCAATTGTTCAAATTTTGAATAGGAGGCTTTTCATATGGAAGTCATGATTGAAACCTGTTGTGGTATCGATGTCCACCAGAAATCTATTGTTTGTTGTATCCTAGATGGTCCACTTGATACCAACAAACCTAAGAAAATCCAGAAGAAATTCGGAACAACAACTGTCGCTCTTCAAAAGGCTCTAGCTTGGTTAGAGGAAAACCATGTTACCCACGTCTTCTTTGAATCCACTGGTCAATACTGGATTCCTCTCTTTAATATTTTCTCTGACTCTGATTTAATCCTGGTTCTAGCCAACCCGCAACACATCAAGAATGTACCTGGACGAAAAACTGATATGAAAGACGCCGAGTGGATAGCACAACTGGGGCGCTGTGGTTTGATTGAACCCTCTTATATTCCTAGTCCTGAAGTCATGCAGTTACGTCTACTCACTCGTCGCTTACGTTCTTATAAACAACGTCAAACACAGGTTAAAAATGAAATTCACAACCTTCTCCAACGGGCTAATATTAAACTAACCAGCTATCTGTCTGATATCTTCTCTAAGACAGGACAAGCACTTCTAACTCTATTCATCACTGGTGAGACAATTGACTGTGATAGTGTTTCTGCTTGTATTCATAAACGCATTAAGGCAAGTCCTGAAGAACTTATTGAAGCTATGAATGGGAAACTGTCCCTCGAAGACCGTTTTCTCCTGGATCAGAGTTTAGAAGAATATCGAATGTATCAAGTATTGATGGATAAATTGACGAATGAAATCCAAGCTTACATTGAAAAGGAGTTCCCCTGAAGAAAACAAGCTACTTCAAACTATTCCTGGAGTGAGCGCCATCTGTGCTGCCACTGTTTTAGCTGAGATTGGACCAACTATTGACGCTTTTGAAACAGATGGGCATTTAGCTTCTTGGGCAGGACTTTGTCCTGGTTCGTATGAAAGTGCAGGCATTAAAAAATCCTCGCATATCACGCAAGGAAATCGCTACCTCAAACAAGCATTGACTATGTCTGGATTGATTGCGGCACACTCAAAAGACCCAGCTTTTTCATCTCTTTACAACCGAATTTCCCTAAGAGGAAGCAAGGTGAAGGCTGTTATTGCTTGTGCTCATAAAATCCTCAGAACTATTTACAAACTACTCTCAACCCACCAACCTTATCAAAATGAAAAGGCACTAGGACTGAGGCAACAGTTCTAATGCCAATTTTTAAAATAATTCATGTAAATTATAGCACAGGAAGTAACTTTTTGCGCTTTTTTTACTGTTTTTTTCAAATAAAAACAGCCTTTCGGCTGTCCTAGATAAAATTAAACGCGTTCAACTTTACCTGATTTAAGCGCACGAGCTGAAGCCCAAACTTTTTTAGGTTTACCGTCGATAAGAACAGTAACTTTTTGAAGGTTTGGTTTAACTGCACGTTTTGTTTTGTTCATCGCGTGTGAACGGTTGTTTCCTGAAACAGTTTTACGACCTGTAAAGTAACATACTTTAGCCATTATTATTTTCCTCCTACGTAGTATTTTAACGGATGTGCTAGCACCACATACCTTAAAATTATATCATACCGTCTATTGAGATGCAAGAAGTTTTTCTATTTTCTTATGAGATTCCTTTTTCAAATAGCGGAGCTTTCTTTGATAGAATGGAAAATAAAAAAGATCTGCCCATACGGACAAACCTTTTTAATACTGTTTCAGCTCAAAATTAAGCTTTGTTTGCTGAATAGGATATATAATAGGAAGATACTTCTATAATCTTGTTTAGCATTGGTATTAGTCTAAATTCAAAGCGTTTAAAATTAAATCGCTTGTACCTAAAATTCTGTATAATTCTACCGAAGTTGAGTATTTTATGAGTATTAAGCCTGATACTCAATTGCTATCTGTTCTGATATTTGAATAATTTTAGGGTACATGATACAATGTTACAAAAAGGAGAAGTTTAATAATGGAATTTCAAGTCAGAGTTTCTAGTGAATGTTTATTATATCTTACATTACTTAAAGAACTATACTCTAAGGATACCTCGGGAAATATCACTAGAGGACTAATAATAACTAGAGCATTTGAAGAATCTCAAGCAGTTACTAACTGGCTTGAGATTTATGAAGATAAGCACTCTATACCACTTAATGATTTAGAGTACAAGCAAGGATATGGTACCAAGATAAAAGCTGAAATTAGTGATTCTGTTAATAGAGCAATACGTGACCTGAAATTAGAACTTCCAAAATACCTACCTACCCGCTCAGTGACTATCGGTGTAACAGTAAGATTAATATGCAAAGCTGCACTATTATTGAATATGAACGAGAAATACAAAATTAGTGCATCTAGGTCACTTGACGAAGAATTTCAAATTTTAGAAAAAGAGTTAAAAGAATTAGTTGCTCCAATAAATCACGAAAAACTAGAAAATATATTATTAAAATCTAAATATAATATCCAGTCGAATGTTAAATAGCATTCGATTTTTTATTTTATTTTTATTTTGTACACTAAAATCATTTACAAAAGGAACTTTTCTTGTTATACTATCATTGTAAATAATTTTTCGGGTTTTGTACCTCAGAAAGGAACTTCTATGAAATCTAATATTGCTATCGCAAAACAAGAAGCATTACGTCGCCTTCAACAAATGGAAGAGCGCTTTCAAAGAAAATTAAATCCTAACATTAGGAAATATTTTTCAGAAGATAGGCTCTACTACTCTTATTTAACTGCTGGAGGAATAATTGGCAGTATCGACACTATCTCATACAACCCTGAATATGAGAATGTAGTCAGGGAGTTTGAAGAAAGAAGAAACAAACTGGTTTATCACGTTATTGAAACTGGTAATTCACTTGCTTTACTTTACGTTAGCCTACCAACCTCTGATTTAAATAGGGAAAAGCTATTGGGGGAATGGGAAGAAGAAATGCTTTCAGATGATAACTCGGTACTCGCTTACGTCCATAACTTTGTTGAACCTAGTTTTTCAGAAACAGGGTACATTACTATTGATACCTTCGCAGATAGCGGAGCACTAATTAGAATCGCTTAAAGGAGAAAAATAATGAGTTTTACAGTCTCTCAAAAACAAGGTCTAACTATTGCAACTTTTAATATCCAAGGGAAAAAGGTGAATGATAAGCATAAATCTACCGACTTTCAAAATTATGCAGGTTATAATTTTGAAAAACTATCTTCTGAACTAAGAAAGATGAATATTAGACCCAATGTCATCTCTCTGACAGAAGTTCATATAGTTGACCTTCGAAAATTCAATCAGGATTTATATAAAGAAATCAATAAGGTTAATTATAAAATCTTTACACCTAAATCATGCACTCTTAATAAATCTTGTTATAAAACAAGTCTCGGAACCTGTATATTAGTTGAAGAAAACATTGCAAAGGATTTTTCTTTGTGTGATGCAAAAATTGTAAATAAAGTAATGTTTCATGGAAAGTCTTGTGATATCAGAGAATGTCGAATTAAAAGTAATGAATTAGAAGTGGTATCTCTATATGTTAAATCGGGGCTGTCAAAAAATGATAAACAGTCCAAGGAAACACTTACTCGTCTTACTAAAGAAATGGACTCTAAATTAAGTTCTTCAAATAAAGTTGTATACCTCGGAGATTTTAATTTTAATCTGAATCATTTTGACTTTGCAGTTGATTTCTTAGATACTGTACAAGATTTTAAAAACCTAGTCAAAGACTATGAACCTTGGTACTCTAAATACGAATTTTCTGATATTCAAAATTTATTTACTCATATTAGAAAGGATGGAAAGAAAGTTAAATTAGATTATATTATTTCTAACTTAAAGGTACAAGATTACTTTTCTTCACAAACTATACCTAATTTCTCTGACCACAAATTACTTGTAGTCCTCTTTAAAGATGAAAGATAGGAGAGCAATATGTTGTTTTTTAATCATAATCGAGAACCCACAATCAGCCTAACCCAAAGAAATATAAACTGGGTCTTTTATGCCAAGTGCCTAAAATACTTAGTTTATCTGTTTTTAGTAATTTCATTTTTAAATTTATTAAGTGCTATTTCATTTAGTAAACTTATCCCCATGCTGCTACTCTCTTTGTTAGCTTGGTTTACTTACAAGCTAGAACACTGGGTAAAAAATAGATTTCAGCTAAGAGATTTGTTACTTTATTTTTTACGTTCTAATAGCCTCTTTAAGGAAGAAAAAATAGGAGATAAATGGGTAATTACCTCCTCTGCCATAATGAGTTGGAAACAGTCCGATAACAAACTAATTATAGTAGCTATCAAACAAGGGGATAGTTACAGCAAAAAATTAGAATCCCTAGATGTTGAATTATCTGCCCTACTTGATCTCCCTCTTGAAACCAAAATAATCCGACCTAGCATAGTGGAATATCATTTCTTTACTGTTCGTCCTACTAGACTTCAAACATCTAAGTTAAATGAACAACCTACTAATCCTATTAGCATAGATTTAGGCTATGGGGTAGTTTACAATCCAGTAGAATGCCCACATATTTTAATTGCTGGTGGAACTGGTTCAGGAAAGTCTATCCTAATTTCTTACTTACTACTAGAATTTTTGAAACGGAAATCAGAACTATACATAGCAGATCCAAAAAATTCTGACCTTGGGAGTTTATCTCACTATCTAGGTCAGGATAGAGTTGCTACCTCTCTTAATAATATTGCTAGAATCGTCCGATTAACCGTTGAAGAAATGAATAGGCGATATGAATACATGAGAGAAAACTTTAGGTATGGCTCAAACTTTACTGACCATGGATTCAATATGACTTGGCTAATTTTCGATGAGATGGGAGCTTTCCAAGCCTCTGGCACAGATAAAAAGTCAAAAGAGACTATAAATGAAGTTATGGACGGAATTAAACAAATTATTTTACTCGGAAGACAGTCAGGCATTTTTATCCTTGTATCTGCTCAACAGGTTAATGCCGATACACTAAATACCGACCTTAGAGATAACCTAGGATTACGCATAACCCTAGGAGCAAACTCTTCCGAGGGCTATCGCATGGTCTTTGGAACTGCTACACCACCTGCAAAACAGCCTATTGAAGTAAAAGGTGCTGGCTATCTCTACATGCAGGGTTCTGGAAAAGAATCTGCTGAATACTGGGAAAGTCCTTATTTAAACCCAAAAGAATTTGATTTTATAGCAGAACTACAAAAACATACTAAGATTAGTAGTGAGGAAATCTCCGACGGGAGAGAGTATTCACTACTTTTTCTTTGTGTTAAAGTAGAGGTGTCTTGTTAA
>NZ_JAFBEH010000057.1 GCF_016908645.1 Streptococcus loxodontisalivarius | reverse complement strand
CTTTTCATTATAAGTCATGTGGGACTTTTTTTCTACATTCAAAAAGCCCTACAATCTCCTTGGTGGATTTACCCACTACAGAAATTATAGAGCCGGAAAACGAGCATCTCCGACTGCGGAAGTGCTCGTTTTTTTCTATTCTGAAGCTAGTTTTTGCCCAGCCTCTTTTACTGTTTATTTCTGAAATTTTGAAAGGATAAGTCCGAGGACAAATCCGATTAGAGCAAAGCTAATCCATCCCATATTATAGGCACCAAGTGGTACCATATCTGTGAAGAAGTGACTGATAGGACTTGGAATAGTGAAGAGTCCTGTCATGCTTGCTAGGGTAGAGAGGGCATCATAGAGACCTGCGACCAGAGTAAAGGCTGTCGTTGTTTGGAAGACAAGCGGACTGAGTTTCAGTGATTTCTGACTCAAGGTAAGTAAAACCAAGGTGATCGTTAGGGGATAGAGGAGGTAGAGAACTGGGAGAGACCAGTTGATGATTTGATTGAGTCCACCGAAGTAGAAAGCTGTCGCAATCAAGGTAAAGAGGCTAGCCCAGGCTTGGTGGGATACTTTAGGAAGTAGTCCATGGAAGTACTCTGCACAAGATGTGATTAGACCGACAGCTGTTGACAGGCAGGCTAAAAAGACAATAATTGCTAAAATAATCTGTCCAAAGAATCCTAGATAGTGGAGGGCTGCTTGACCAAGAACATTTCCACCGTCAGCAGCGCTAGCGTTAAAGAGGAAACTTTGTCCATCGAAGCTAAAGAGTGATTGTGATGTAGCCCCGATACGGCTAACAAAGATATAGATAAGAGCCAAGAACAGCGCTGCAATCAAACCTGAACGGAGGGTCATTCGTGTGACTTCTGCACTATTTTTAGCGCCTTCATCCTTGGTTGCCTTGATAACAACGATTGAAAAAGCCAGAGCTGCTAGGGCGTCCATGGTACCATATCCCTGAATAAGACCTGCGATGAAAGGATGACTTGCAAATTGATTGCTGATGGCATCTGAAGCATTATGAGCAGTTCCGATAGGACCTGCTGGTGTTATAAATGACATGACAATCAAGATTGCAAGGACGAGAAGTAGTAAGGGAGTCAGGTATTTTCCGATATAATCAGCAATCTTGTTTGGCTTGATAGCTAGGAAATAGGAAAGTCCAAAGAAAATCACCGCATAAATCAGTTTGACCCAAATGCTATCTCCAAAGAGGGGCTGAATACTCATTGAGAAGGATGTGGCACCAGTTCTTGGAATGGCAAAGAAGGGGCCAATGGCAAGATAGAGGGTTGCCATAAAAGCGACAGCATATTTTTTAGAAATAGGATGTGCAAGTTTTTCAGCATTATCCTTGCCTGAGTAGGCCATAGCGACGACGCCTAAAAGTGGCAGGGTGACACCTGTTAAGCAAAAGCCGATAATGGCTAGGACAAGTTCTTGTCCAGAGTAAAGCCCCATGTAGGCTGGGTAGGTGAGGTTTCCAGCTCCAAAAAAGAGGGCAAAGAGCATCAATCCGATGATAAGGGTTGTTTTTCTTTCTTTCATAGAAACTCCTTTAGGGTTAATTGTTTACAATTGGATTTAATTGAGTTCAATTGTATGATAATTTCTATTATAAGGCTTACATTCCCATGACGTCAATCTTTTTTTATTAAATTGACCAAAATTCTATTTTAAGGTATGATAGGTAGGTTGGAAAAAATTTCAAGGAGATAAGAATGAATAGACTCTTTCGTGCCTGGAATAAGACCAGTTTGATTAAACGTATTTCAATTGGTGTACTTCTAGGTGCCTTGCTCGGTATTTTAATTCCTAAAGTGACTATTATCGGTCTTTTAGGTGATATGTTTGTCGGTGGTTTGAAAGCTATCGCTCCCCTCTTGGTTTTTGCCTTGGTGGCCAATGCTTTGTCGCAGACGCGTCAAGGTCAGAAATCTAATATGAAAACCGTCATCTTGCTCTACCTTTTTGGAACATTTGCAGCAGCTTTGACGGCGGTTATTTCCCACTATATTTTCCCAATCAGCTTGACCTTGTCTGAGGCTACTGCAGCTAGCTCTGCTAATTCTCCAGATGGAGTAGGAGAGGTCTTTAAGTCTCTCTTGCTTAATATGGTTGATAATCCGATCAATGCTATCGCATCAGCTAATTATATCGGTGTACTTGTTTGGGCGGTTGTCTTTGGATTTGCTATGCGTACAGCTAGTGAGCATACCAAGGATCTCTTGAATACAATGGCTGAAACAACTTCTCAAATTGTTCGTTGGATTATTGATTTAGCACCATTTGGTATTCTAGGCCTGGTTTTCAATACGATTGCTGAAAATGGTTTGGGTGTTATCTTAGATTACGGTGTTCTACTTCTGGTCTTGGTTGGAACAATGGCTTTTGTTGCCTTTGTTATCAATCCTTTGATTGCCTTTGTGATGATGGGGAAAAATCCTTATCCACTCGTTTGGCGTTGTATCAAGGAATCTGGAACTATGGCATTCTTTACCCGTTCATCGGCAGCCAATATCCCTGTTAATATGAGACTCTGTGAGGAATTGGGACTTGATCCAGATACTTACTCAGTTTCTATCCCATTGGGTTCAACTATCAATATGGCTGGCGCAGCGGTGACAATCAATGTCTTGACTTTGGCAGCTGTAACAACAATGGGAATCGAAGTTGACTTTGCAACAGCCTTGATTTTGAGCGTTGTATCAGCCATCTCTGCCTGTGGAGCCTCTGGTATTGCAGGTGGATCACTCTTGTTGATTCCTGTTGCATGTAGCCTATTTGGTATTTCAAATGATGTTGCTATGCAGGTTGTTGGTGTTGGTTTCGTTGTTGGTGTTATCCAAGACTCATGTGAAACTGCCCTCAATTCATCTACAGACGTACTCTTTACAGCAGTCGCAGAGAAATCTCGCTGGGTCAAAAAAAATTAAGATAGAAAAGCTGGCAGATAGCCAGCTTTCAGAATGTAGACAAAACTAGTTTACAACAAAATTTAAAATCAAAGCTCTGCTTGTTTAAAATAAATCTTCCTATTTCATGCGAGCTTTAGCGAGCACCTCAAGATACTTCCGCCGTGATGAAAGTATAAGAAATGCTTTTATATAGGCATTTCTTATACTCGGAATATTTGAGAGTGAAACAGTCCAGTGGACTGTTTCAGGTCTGAGCCTTAAAACTAGAAAGCGAGGAGGCTCAAATGGAATTCCCTGGTTTCCTGACATCATCCACTGGATAATGTCAACTAACGTCCGACATCACTTAAGGAAAGTATCGAAAAAAGACTTTGTCTTCAACCAGAAGCTGGCAGATAGCCAGCTTTTTGCTTCTGTTATAAGGTAAAACTATAACTAGCTCTAATTATTTGCAACTTCAAAATATAAGGTAAATATGATAGAATATACATTCAAGCAGAAAAAGTGAGGATATTATGTCAAATCATTTATTAGTATTACAATCGGACTTTGGTTTGGTTGATGGAGCTGTCTCAGCTATGATTGGGGTGGCTCTGCAGGAAGACCCAACCTTGGGAGTTCACAATTTAACACACGATATTACCCCTTATAATACCTTTGAGGCATCTTATCGCCTCTTCCAAACAATCGAGTATTGGCCAAAGGGAACAACCTTTGTGTCAGTTGTTGATCCTGGTGTTGGTTCAGCTCGTAAGAGTGTGGTTGCCTTGACTAAGACAGGTCAGTATATCGTCACACCAGATAATGGTACCCTTTCTTATATCAAGAAAGATGTTGGTATCGAGGCCGTTCGTGAAATTTCAGAGGTGGAAAACCGTCGTAGCAATACTGAATTATCATACACTTTCCACGGACGTGATGTTTATGCCTATACAGGTGCTAAATTGGCTTCTGGTCACATCTCTTTTGAAGAAGTTGGTCCAGAATTGTCTGTTGATGACATCTTGGAATTGCCAGTTGTTGAGACGGTTGTCGAAGAAAATCTTGTCCGCGGAGCTATTGACATCTTGGATGTTCGTTTTGGTTCTCTCTGGACATCGATTACACGTGAAGAATTCTACTCACTCAAACCAGACTTCAATGAGCGTTTTGAGGTGACAATCTACAATAATGACATGCTGGTTTACCAAAATCAGGTGACTTATGGTAAGTCGTTTGCGGATGTTCGCATCGGTCAGCCAATTCTCTACATCAATTCACTCTACCGTGTTGGTCTTGCCATCAACCAAGGGTCATTTGCCAAGGCTTATAATGTCGGTGTCGGTTCAAACTGGCATATCGAAATCAAACGTTTGGGTGACTAGACGAGTCTCCTTATGATGAGGTCTTTGTATCATTTTTAGAAAAGGAAAGTTTTTATGAAACAGAATTCAAATCAAATTGTTGTTGCGACTGGTATCGGAGCTGCGCTCTTTGTTATCATCGGTATGTTTATCAATATTCCTATTTTCGGAAATACAAGCATCCAGCTCCAATATGCTGTGCAGGCACTTTTTTCAGTTATCTTTGGTCCTGTTGCTGGTTTCTTGATTGGTTTTATCGGTCATGCGCTTAAAGATGGTATCCAGTATGGTTCTATCTCATGGGCCTGGGTTTTGGCATCTGGTGTCATTGGTCTCGTTATCGGTCTTTTCCGTTCACGCTACAATGTTACTCTTGGAAAATTTACGCCAATGCAAATGGTCTGGTTTAACCTTGTTCAAATCTTGGCTATGGTCATTGCTTACGGTGTTGTAACGCCAGTTGGTGATAAGTTGCAATACGCACAGGATTGGTCATACCTTTATGCACAGGGAGCTGTTGCAGGTTTGTCAAATGCTCTTACAATCGCAATCGCAGGGACAATCTTGATGTCACTCTATGCCAACACACGTACACAAGCTGGTAGTCTGTCAAAAGACTAAACTTGCTTAAGAAGAAAGAAGTGGGAAAGAAAAAGGAATCTTTGGTGACTTCCGCATTTTCTTTCCTTTTTTTGATATACTAGTAGGTATAGAATTATCACTAGAACTGTAGAAAATACTTTAGTTATGAACGAATTTATTGCATTTAAGAATTTTTCTTTTCAATATGATGCTCAGGCAGAGCCGACCTTGAGAGAGATTGACTTGACGATTGCTAAAGGAGAAAAGGTCTTGATTGTTGGACCTTCTGGCTCAGGTAAGTCAACTCTAGGTCAGTGCCTCAATGGCATCATTCCAAATATTTATAAGGGGAAGGCAGAAGGCAGTTTTACCATTGATGGCAAGGATGCCTTTGACCTGTCTATCTACGACAAGTCTCATCTGGTTTCGACTGTCTTGCAGGATCCTGATGGTCAGTTTATCGGACTTTCGGTAGCTGAGGATTTAGCTTTTTCTTTGGAAAATGACTGCGTCAGCCACAAGGAAATGCTGGAAAAAATTGATCTTTGGGCAGATCGTTTGGACTTGACAGCCTTTCTCAATCATCGTCCGCAGGACCTTTCAGGTGGACAGAAGCAGCGTGTCAGTCTAGCTGGTGTCTTGATTGATGAGAGTCCGATTTTGCTCTTTGATGAGCCTCTTGCCAATCTTGATCCCAAGTCTGGACAGGATACGATTGAGCTCATTGACCGCATCCACAGGGAGCAAGAGGCGACGACTATCATTATCGAGCATCGCTTGGAGGATGTTCTGCACCGTCCTATTGACCGTATCGTCCTTATCAATGATGGACGTATTGTTTTCAATGGGCAGCCTGACCAGCTTTTGAAGACCAATCTCTTGGCTGAAAATGGCATCCGCCAACCTCTTTATTTGTCTAGCCTAGCATCATTGGGATATGATTTGACCAGTTTTTCAAAGCTGACGCCTCTGAGTCAAATGGGCTTAGTAGCGCAGCCGCTTGATTTTCCAACTGTTCAAAAATCAGAAGAAAAACCTCCTCTTCTCTTACAAGTCAAGGAGATGAGCTTTGCCTATTCTCCAGAAAAACCAATCCTCAAAAAGGTGTCCCTAGACATTCATAAGGGAGAGCGCCTCACCATCGTCGGTAAGAATGGAGCGGGCAAATCAACGCTGGCTAAGGTTTTGACCAAGTTTGTTGACGGTGACGGTGAGCTTGTTTATGAGGGGCAGGATATTTCGGCTGACTCCATCAAGGAGCGTGCTGAGCGTATCGGCTATGTCCTGCAAAATCCTAATCAGATGATTAGTCAGACTATGATTTTTGACGAGGTAGCTTTAGGTCTGCGTCTGAGAGGTGTAGCAGAGGAGGAAGTAGAAGAGCGTGTCTATCAGGCTCTCAAAACCTGCGGTCTCTATGAGTTTCGTAAGTGGCCAATCTCTGCTCTATCTTTTGGTCAGAAGAAGCGTGTTACGATTGCTGCTATTTTGGTTTTGGATCCTCAGATTATTCTGCTGGATGAGCCGACGGCAGGTCAGGATCGTAGGCATTACACCGAAATTATGTCCTTCTTGGATCAGCTCCATGAAAAAGGACATACCATTGTCATGATTACGCATGATATGCAATTGATGATGGAGCATTCGGATCGTTGTGTGGTGGTTGCTGATGGTCAGATTTTGGCTGACGCTAGTCCGCTTGAGATTTTCGAGCGTGAAGATGTGCTAGCTCAGGCAAATCTGAAGAAGACTAGTCTTTATGAGTTAGCGAATTATTTGAAGGTTGATCCTATTGCCCTAACTCAGTACTATATTCAAGAAGAAAGGAGACAGCATGTCTAATCGTTTAATTGGTTACCATGAGGGTGACGGTCTCTTGTATGGTCTGTCAGGTGCTAGCAAGCTCCTCTTCTTTATTCTAGTTTCAATTGCCTGCATGATGACTTACGATACACGCTTTATCCTAGCCATGGGTGTCCTATCTATGTATCTCTTTTATCAGGCAAAGATTGGTTGGAAGGATATTTCCTTTGTGGTTACTGTGATTGCGGTGGTAGCTGCCTTTAATCTGCTTATGGTCTATCTCTTTTCGCCTCATTATGGAGCTGAACTCTATGGGCGTGAGGATATTCTCATCTCGGCTGGTTACTTCTCTGTCAGCAGTCAGGAGCTCTTTTATCTCTTTAATCTCTTACTCAAGTATTTTTGTACGGTGCCTCTGGCTATTCTCTTTCTCATGACGACGCATCCTAGCCAGTTTGCGGCTAGTCTCAGTCAAATTGGGATTTCCTACCGCATCGCCTATTCGGTTAGTTTAACGCTGCGCTACATTCCAGATATTCAGGAGGAGTTTTATACCATTCGTACCTCACAGGAGGCGCGTGGTTTGGAGCTTTCGAAAAAAGCAGGGCTGATTAGCCGCATCAAGGGCAATCTGCAGATTGCCCTGCCGCTGATTTTCTCATCCTTGGAGCGTATCGAGACTGTCTCGACTGCTATGGAGCTGCGCCGCTTTGGAAAAAATAAAAAAAGAACCTGGTATAAATACCAGGTTCTAAGAAAAGAGGATTGGGCAACAATCATTCTAGCCCTCCTTATCCTAGCCCTTAGTTTCGGACTGATTTGGCTTAACCAAGGACGTTTCTATAATCCTTGGGCATAAATTGAAAAGTGATTGCTGAATTTCAGCAATCACTTTTTTTATTTCAAATAGCCTAGATAATCAAATTTTTCAAAGGTACGGCTATCAGCGATAGCTGAGATGCTGATGCCCTCTTGAAAGACCAGATTTGGGTCGACTTTAGTATTGAGAGGAGCAGTGCGATTGTCTCGAATACCGATGATATTGAGGTCATATTTTTGACGGACATTGAGGTCAATCAAGCTCTTGCCAATCCAATCCTTTGGAAGGTCAAATTCAACAATGCTAATGTCATCTTCAATGTGAAAGACATTACTAATCTTGTGACGGAGTAAGTCTGAAGCAACTGTTTTTCCTGTATTACGTTCGGGCATGATAACCAGGTCGGCACCGATTCCGTAAAGGACTTCTTCGTAATTGATATTCTTTGCCTTAGCGATAATATTTGGAACGCCGAGTTTTTTACAGTGAATCAGAGCTAGAGTAGAGGCTTCCAGATGTTCACCAGTTGCGATGATAACCGTATCACACTGGTCAATACCAGCTGCGCGGAGAAAATCAATATCAGTGATATCACCGATGGCAGCCTTAGTGACAACATCAGCAATCTCCTGAACATGTTGTTCAGAATTATCAAGAGCGATAACATCTTGATCGAAGGTTGAAAGTTCTCTGGCAACGGTTTGACCAAAAATACCGAGACCGAGAACGCCGATAATTTTTGTAGACATGGGTGAATTCCTTTCTAAAATCAGTTAACCAAGCGTCAGCTCTGTGCTCGCATAGCGAACAGACTTGCTTTTCTTTTGCATGAGACTCAGAAGAACTGTGATTGGTCCGACACGACCGATAAACATTAAAATCATGATGACGACTCGCCCTGAGACGGACAGCTTTGCCGTAAGATCCATAGAAACCCCAACGGTTGCGATGGCAGATACCGCTTCAAATAGCAGAGCAGTTGGATCAAGATTTGGTTCTAAATCCAAGAGGATGATATAGGCGGAAATCAGAACGGTAAAGAAGAAAATCAGGATAGTCAGGGTCTGTTTGATGGTCTTACTTGCAATAATACGGTTGTGATAGATGACATGATCTTGTCCCTGCAACTCAGCCTTGAAGAGAAGAAAGAGTAAGGCAACGACCACCAGTTTGACACCTCCAGCCGTACCACCAGGTGCCCCTCCCATAATCATTTGGATCATATAGAGGACATTGGTTGAAGAATCTGTGGCAGTGTAGGAAATTGTTGCAAAACCAGCTGTTCTCATTGTGACCGTCTGGAAGAAACTGATGAGAATTTGCTGGAAGATGTTGTATCTTCCGATGGTATCAGGATTACCAGCTTCTGTGTACCAAGTCATTAGAGTACCAGCTAGGAGAACAATAGCTGTTGTTGTCAGAACCAGCTTACTTTGGATGCTCAGCGATTTCTTAAAAACACGTCTGCGAATAGGTTTATCAGTCAGATATTTTTTTAGAGCTCTGAAGAGGTCCATCCAGACAGCGAAGCCTAGCCCACCTGCAAAAATCAGAAAGGCGATGGTAAGATTGACCAGCGGATTGACAACAAAAGACTTGAGACTATTGCCACCGAGATTGTCAAATCCTGCATTACAGAAGGCAGAGATGGCTAGAAAGATAGAGTTGAAAATCCCGTGTCCCCATCCAAAGCGAGGAACAAAGTCAATCATTAGTATCAGCGCAGCAATTGCCTCAATCCCAAAGGTGATCTTGTAGACGTTGAAAAGATAGTCCTTGAGGCGATAGCTATCATCCTTGCCCAAAGCAGATTGGAGCAGGTTAGACTCTTTGAGGTTCATCCGTCGTCGAATAGCAAAGCTACTGATGGCAAGTAGCGTGACCAGTCCAAGTCCACCGATTTGCATGAGTGCCATGCTGATGACTTGTCCCAGACCATTATAGACATCACCGACAGCAAAGACAGAAAGTCCAGTCACACAGACCATAGAGATCACGTTGAAGAGATGGTCCAGATAGTGAGTCTGCGGAGCATTGGCATAATGGGTGATTGGTAGTGACAGCAAAAGGCTTCCGACCAGAATCACTAACAGAAAACTCAAGGTCAGCTTTTGTGTGATGGAGAGCCGATTGATAAGCTTTATCATAATAAACATCCTTTAAAAAAACTATGTCTATCATAACAAAAAAGCAGTCTTTAGGCTAATTTAAGACTGCTTACTTGTGTATAAATATTTTGATCTTGCGTTCTGCGGGCTTTGTATCATGGTTTGAATTGAGCTCGCCCTAAAAACTCGGAAGAAGATATACTATTTTATATACGCAAGCACCCTGCGTTGATTTCCTATCTTCAGTCGTTTTTTACGGGCTTAGCATCTTAATAATTTGAACACAGTCCGTTTCACGCCCTCTATATCATGGTATTTGAACACGCCCTGAATCCTGTGCGAAAAAGATAAATCATCTTGTGTGCAAGCACACGTCGTTAATTTCCTATTTTCGCTTGGTATTCTACGGGCTTTGTATCATGGTTTTACAATGGTTTTTTGTTTGGCATTCCTGCTTTGCGTGGGTATTTGTTTGGGGTTTCTTTTTTCTTTTCTACGATGGTGATGTTACGTCCATCGCCGTTTGGGAGTTGGTAGTTATGGTTTTCAAGTGGGACGGCAAAGAGGAGCGATAGGGCTTTTTTAGCGTCTGCTAGTTCTTGGTCAGCTGCGGCAGCTTTGAGGGCGATAAGTCGTCCATTAACTTTTAAGAAGGGAATGGTCAATTCTGATAGAACCTGCATGCGGGCAACTGCGCGTGCTGTGACGATGTCAAACTGGGCACGGAAGGCCTTGTCTTGTCCAAAGTCTTCAGCTCTGCCATGGTAAAAATGAACGCCTGTAAGTTCAAGTTCATCAGCCAAAAGATTGAGGAAGTTGATGCGTTTGTTGAGGGAATCAATGATAGTCACATCAAGCTCTGGGAAGATAATCTTCATTGGGAGACTTGGAAAGCCTGCACCAGCACCGATATCTAGAAGTCGTAGTGGTTGATTATCGATATAACCTTGAAGGATTGGAGCGATGGAATCGTAGAAGTGCTTGAGATAGACCTCATTTTCTTCAGTGATAGCAGTTAGATTAATTTTTTCATTCCATTCAACCAGCAGTTGGAAATAGCGGTGAAACTGTTCTTTTTGTTTATCGTTGAGGGGAAAGCCATCCTGTTCAAGTTGGTCATAAAAGGCTTGAGGTGTCATGGTAGAAAGTCCTTTCTGGATTCTTTTTCTTAGTCGATTTTTCTAATCAGTCTCTCCCATTCTACCATATCTCCAACAAATTTGCCTTTTCGAACCATTCCCGTTGTTGTTTATCCCAATACAGACAAGGGATTGCCGAACTGAAAAAGAAAAATCGCCACGGTAAAATAAGGATTTCACTTTATGTATATAGGAAACTATATTTAGAAGCGCCAGATATGGGGTGAGCAAAGCGAACCCAATCCTGATAGTCTCCGCCGTGGTGTTAAGAGCGACAAAGTCGCTTGGGAGTGAAACAGTCCAGTGGACTGTTTCAGGTCTGAGCCTTGAAACTAGAGAGCGAAGAGAAAAGACCATAGGCTTTTCCTTTAGTAATGAAACCGAAGGTTTGCTTACGACCCCACCACCTAAGGAGACTATCAAAAAAACAAAAAATCAAACAACGAGAATGATTGTTAGTGTAAAATAATACTCGGTAAATCGTTTACAGGTTTTCAAAACGAAAAAAGTCCTATATCCTAGGAAATGCAAAAAAAGTAACCTAGAAGG
>NZ_JAFBEH010000056.1 GCF_016908645.1 Streptococcus loxodontisalivarius | reverse complement strand
TAAAAATAAGACAATAACCACGTAACGGCTACTGTCTTGATATTATTTTTGGGCTTAAAGCATTGATATACTTGACAAATGGTAGAAAATAAAAGTGAGGATAATACTATGAAAAGACACTATTTGATCGCAAATTTATTGATTTTACTTGAGGGAGTCATTGTTATTGTTGTAGGATAATATTAGCTCAATAAAATTTTTAAAATTCCAAGGGTACACTTAGTATTAAAAAACTCCAAAAATAGTCTAGCTACTCTTAGAGTCTTTACATTAGTCATTATTTCTGAGGTAATCAATAGCTTCCTGAACTGTTGACACTTTGACGATTTTCATGTCAGTACCATACTCTTTGGCAGCCTTAACAGCGTCTTTATAATTGTCGCCTGCTGGTGCAAAGAAGATGGTCGCTCCAGATTTGGCAGCAGATACGACCTTCTTGTCGATACCACCAATCTCACCGACAGTTCCATCCATATTGATGGTCCCTGTACCAGCAATGGTGCGACCTTTACGAAGGTCTTCGCTAGAGACTTGGTCGTAAATATCCAGCGTGAACATAAGCCCCGCACTTGGTCCACCGACAGAGCCTGTATGGAAGGTTATCTTATCATCAGAAGAAACGCTGGTGTGGTCAACAAGACCGATTCCGATACCGTTTTTACCATTTGACAGCTCGATAATCTTACCAGTAGCCTCCTTACTCTCACCTCCTGACGTGTATTGCACCGTCACTTCAGAACCCAGATCCAAATCAGAGACAAAGGCAATCAATTCTTCTGAACTGCTGAAGGTTTGACTATTGACACCTGTCACTGTATCAGCGATATTAAGCACACCTTTAAAGGTCGAATCATCTGACACGCTGAGCACATAGACACCCTGATAGTCCAAAGATACCGTCTTACCAGCCAAGGTCAAAGCCTGATAGATAGCAGTATTTTGCGACGTCTCCATATAAAACTGATTGATACGGATGTAGTCCTCTTGACTGTAATCACCAGTTGTCTCCTCAACAGTCGTAATATCGGTAAATGGCGTTGCCCAAGCATAGACAAGCCAAGCAAAGGTTGCTCGCACCTGTGACACAGCAACGAACTCGTAGCTGCCGCTTTCAGAATCTTCCTTGTCATTAACCGTCAAAACCTGTGCGATATTAAAAGCTCCGCCAGGCATTTCAACATAGTAAGGTAGAGGAACAAAGACCGCCGCTAAAAGAAGGATACTTGCAGTTACACCGCTAATCCACCACTTAAAGCGATTGAGCCAAGCTCCAAAAACCTTGATTTTAGATTGTTTCTTGTCTTCCAAACTTCTTCTCCACTTCTTTGATAACACTGTCTGGAGCGTAAGGACTTAAATCAGCCCCAAAATGAATCAACTCCCTAACACGACTAGATGACACAGGCTGTTGCCCATGACTAGCAATCAGATAGACTGTTTCTAGATCATCAGCCAAGCCCTTATTGAAAAATTCCAGATTAGCTTCATAGTCAAAATCAGTCGCATTGCGTAGCCCTCTGACCAGATAGGTCGCTCCGAGCTTTCTCGCAATATCCACAGCCAGTGAATTATGAGCAGTAACAACTCTAACATTGTCAAGTTCTGCTACCGCTTCTTCCAGCATGTGCTTACGCTCCTCAATCGAAAAGAAGCCCTGCTTTTCCTTATTGTAAAAAATACCAACATAGAGCTGGTCAAAGAGCTTGCTCGCACGCTCAATAATATCCAAATGCCCCAAGGTCACAGGGTCAAAAGACCCCGTCAAAAGCCCAATCTTATCTGACATAAACCGTCACCTTTGAAATTCCGTATGTTTTTTGCTTCCAGATACCGACAGAGGCAATCTCCTCTGGCAACTCCACCGACTTGTCCGTCTCACAGACAATCATGACATCCTCAGCCAAGAGCCCTCTCGCATCTAGCGCCTCAATATTGGCTACAATCTGCTCCTTGGCATAGGGAGGATCCAAAAAAATCAGGTTAAAAGTCCCTGCCAACTGACTGATAGCACGCTCTGCCTCCATCTTGAGTAGGCTAAACTGCTTTTCAGACTTAGTCATCTTGATATTTTCTTGGACAATAGCTTGCGCTCTGCGATCTTTTTCCACCAGAACAGCCTCATCCATGCCACGTGAGACAGCCTCGATTGAGAGACCACCCGAACCAGCAAAGAGATCCAAGACACGTCCCCCATCAAAATAGGGACCAATCATATTAAACATGGCACCACGAACCTTATCAGAAGTCGGTCGTGTCGTCTTACCTTCTAACGTCTTCAAAGGACGTCCACCAAATTCACCAGATACAATTCTCATAATGTCTACTATTATATCAAAAATAGGACAGATTATCTTAAACGGAATTTTCTAATATATGCAAAATTCCACTTTACATGTAACCCTTTTCATGATAAGATAAGGCTATAAAGTTTTATGAATGAAAGTATCTAGGAGGTTCTTATGAAAAAGAACAAATCACTTATCCTTACAAGTCTTTTGCTTGGTCTCTTTGGTGCACAACTAGCTAATCCTCAACTAGTCACACCACAATCAAACCAGATTGTCTATGCTGCAACTAACAGTGAAGCTGAAAGCAATGCCGAAAAGGCGGTTAAAACCCTAGAAGACAATCAAAACCGTGATAACCTCGCTAAGGCTAAGGAAAAAGTTGCTGCTTTGAGCACTTCTACCAGCAAGGAAAAACTTGAAAAGCGTATCGCAGCGGTCGAACAAGCTATCATCATCAAAGAAGCCAAAGCTGCTGTTAAACGCCTGGAAGACAACCAAAATCGTGATAATCTTGCCAGCGCTCAAGCGGCAAGTGATCAAGTTAAGGATGCAGGTACCAAAGCAAATCTAACCAATCGTATCAACAAGGTTAGCCAAGCTATTACCATCAAAGAAGCTCAGGCGGCTGTCAAACACCTTGAAGACAACCAAACTCGTGACAATGTTAGCCCTGCCCAGGATGCTACCAACAAGGTTTCAGATCCTGGCACAAAAGCCAACCTTGAAAATCGTATCAATGCCGTACAAAATGCTATCAATATCAGAGAAGCTGAAGCGCAAGCCCAAGCAAATGCAGAAAAGGCAGTTAAAAACCTCGAAGATAATCAAACGAGAGAAAATCAAGCAAGCGCACAAGCTGCTGTTGATAGCGTAACTGACGCCAATAAAAAAGCAGCTTGGCAACACCGAATCAACCTAGTAGACGCTGCTATTTCATCAAAAGAAGCACAAGCTGCCGCAGCAGCGCAAGCAGCTCAGGCGGCACAAGCAGCACGTGATGCTCAGGCAGCAAGCCAGTCTCAAGTACAATCTAGTGGTGGATACACAAGAGACTACCGTGGTAGATGGCACAGAGCTAACGGACAGTATGCTTCTAAAGCTGAAATCGCTGCAGCCGGTCTTCCTTGGTAATTAACTAAATAATCACTTTAAAAGTTGGGATTTCTAAACCCAGCTTTTTTATATTCATGTAAAATTATTTATTATAAGATTGTTCTTCATTTACATCTCAAGCTCTTTCTGTTATGATAAGTTTATCATTAAACAAAGGTTAAAAAGATATGTCATTTCTCAAGAAAAATTTTCTCACAAGTCTTCTCCTCCTGTCTTTTCTACTGATTGGAAAAACAGTATATGCCAGCGATAGCAATCCACTTGATCCAAACATCGTGCAGGCTGAACTCCTCTACAGTCAAGCTGTAAAGACTGAGGAGTTGATTAGCATTAATGCGCAGCAATTGCAGAGCCTGATTGACGATAAGGAGGACTTTATCCTCTATATGGGACGTCCAACCTGTCCATACTGCAGAGCATTTCTCCCAAATCTCATCAGGGCTCTTAAGGAAAGTAAAACTAAGATTTACTATATTGATAGTGAAAAATATGCTGGCGCAAGCCTCCAGGCTTTTCGAGATAAATACCAACTCTCAACCGTGCCAAATCTGACTGTCTATCACAATCAAGAACAGATTGCTAGATTGACCAATGCTAGTCAATCATCGGTCTCAACTATAAAAAACTTCTTGAAAGACTATTCCAATTAACATAACCTCGGAGCTTATACCTCCGAGGTTTTTCGCTATCAAAAAAGAGAGTGGGACAGTAAAACTATCTGGGAGATAGTTTTAGCAATTTAGCAAAGGAATTCGATTTTGTCGTCCCACCTCCGCACAGTTGAGTAGGGCTGTAAGAGTTGATTTATTGACGCTCAAACAGACCACTGGACTGTTTGAGGTGGGAAATAGAGAAAGCGGAGCTTTCATCCTCTCCACTCAGCAGTGGTTCATTGGTGCTAAAGCACCTAATGAACTGTGCAGGGGACTTTCTAAGCTGGCAAAGCCAGCAAGAAAGGCTACCAACCCCTGCGCCTTACAAACAATAAGAAGGCTAGGACATTTGTCCCAGCCTCAAACTTACAAAATATTTTCAAACGTATCGCGAACTTCTTGTGGCCAAACAGATGTTTGAACTTCACCAATGTGTTTCTTACGAAGCAAGAACATAGCCATACGAGATTGACCGATACCACCACCGATAGTCAGTGGGAACAGACCACGCAAGAGAGCCTTGTGCCAATCATATTCCAAACGTTCCTGGTCGCCAGTGATTTCAACCTGACGTTTAAGCGCCTCTTCGTCAACACGGATACCCATTGAAGACAATTCAAAGGCTGAGCCAAGCTGTTCATTCCAAACCAAGATGTCACCATTTAGACCGTGGTAACCATCCTCTGACTCACTTGTCCAGTCATCGTAGTCAGGTGCACGTCCATCATGTGGCTTACCATCAGGAAGAACACCACCGATACCGATTAGGAAGACTGCACCAAATTCTTTAGTGATGGCATTTTCACGCTCTTTTGGTGTCAAACCAGGATATTTTTCAACCAAATCTTCTGAGTGGATGAAGGTAATCTTCTTAGGAAGCACCGCTTCAATATCATAGCGTGCCTCAACAGCAAGCTCTGTCAAACGAATAACCTTGTAGATTGTTTCAACAGTTTCTTTAAGGTAGTTGATGTCACGGTGACCATCAGGAATAACCTTCTCCCAGTCCCACTGGTCCACATAGACTGAGTGAGTTTGGTCCAAAGAATCTTCATCAGGACGGAGAGCCTTCATATTGACAACAAGCCCCTCACCATCATTAAACCCAAAACGCGCCAAAGTGTGACGTTTCCATTTAGCCAAAGAATGAACAACTTCAAACTGAGCATCTGGAATCTTAAGGACATTAACAGAAACTGGGTTTTCGATACCAGACAAATTATCCTGCATACCATCCCCAACTCGACTTAAAATAGGTCCTTGAACTTCAACGACATCAAGTTTATCAATCAAATACTGTGTGAAAGTATTTTTAACAAAAGAAATCTCCTCTTGTTGATGAATAAAGCTTTTTTTCATATTCTGCACTCCTTTTCTCTTAGGTTACCTAAAAAGCGTACTACCTTTTAAGCTCAAATTATAATAATGTGACCATTATACTCTTTTTATTTCTAAAAAGGAAGACCAAATTCACAATTTTTAGAAAATTCTTTCTGCTTTCTGCAACTTTCATGTAAACTAAGGTAACTTCCTATGTTATTTTATGAAAATAGCCTTATTTGAGATTTTCTTGCAACCAAGCTCGCAAGTCTTGACTGACCCGACGAGGTCCCCTAACCGCCTTTACACCAAGCGACTTGAGTCTTTCAAAATCTAGATCTGAATCAGCGTAGGTCTTTATCAAGCGGAGCTTCATCAGTTTTTTGATTGAAGGCTCATCACGATAGGCATGATTTGGAAGATCAGCCTCTAAAACCTGACAGATATAGCGAACTGCTCTAGTCGGTGCCGTAATATAGATGAGCACAAAATCGCCAGCCTTGATTGATGCCTTCTGAGTCCAGAGAACTTCCTCATTCTCCTCAAACTCCTTATCAATATCGTAGTACTTGAGATTGGCAGGAATAATCCAGAAATCAGGTCCCTCAGAGCTTGCTAGCGCATTTGGATTAACCAGAGCACGACTAGCTGAAACTAAGTCCCAAAGCGCTTCATCCGATAGACTATCGTCTAAAACGATAGAAATCCAAGACTTCTTGGACATGTGATAGGACGGATAGATACCATCCAGAGCCAAATACTCCTCTAGCCTTTTAGGGTCAACCTTTATATTAACCACCTCCATAGTCTGCTCTGCCATTTCTCCAGAGAGCCCTAACTTATGTCCCTTTAAGGGAAATAGCAGAGCATACCACTTGCCAGCCACACGGTAGGAGGTGTAGTCAGGGTAGCGCTGAAAGGGATGGTCATAGCTGTCGCCGAAGTCAGAGGCCAGGCGTGCCGCCAAACGGTTGGTCTGAGGCTCACGAAAGGCTTGCGCTTCAAAGCAGGCATCTGCCACCTGACCCAGCAAATCCACATAAGCCTGACGCACTTGACCGACGTAGGAACCAGTCGCACGCTCCACACGCAGAGCAAGATAGTCCTCACCCAAATCCAAATCAATGACACGACCAGAAACATCACCATTAGCCGAAATCGTCAACACCGCCTCAAAAGCACCATCCAACAAAAGAGAACGATAGACAAAGTCCTCGCCATCCCTCACAAAACCAAAGGCCTCCAAACGCTCAAAAACCACCCGCTTCTTAGCAAAAAAATCCGATTCAATAGACATAGTAACTCCTATATATTCTTATAAAACTTTTTTGACTTTATTATAATTAACCTATAGCTTAGACGGAACCAATCGTCTCCTTACATCAATTAATTCAATATTCAGGTATAACGTATTCGTAGAAACATACTCAGAAATAAATCTCTCAACTCTTAAAACTTCTTCATCAGTAAAACAAAAGACTAAATAAACTCCATTTCTATAATTTGCTGCTTTAATATACTCTTGAAGCTGTTTTTCATAACCTTGACGAAATTTAGAGCTACTAGCACGCTTAATCTCTAAGAGAACCTTCTCATCTGTTTCATGAGATCTAAATAATTTAAAATCAACCTTTCCATTTCCTATAAAAACTTCTCTAGATAAATCAACTTCCTTCTGATGGAAGTATGCATCTAATATATTTTCAATTAGTATTTGAATCTGTTTTTCCAAGATAGGTTTATCATTATCCCAAAACAACTGATATAAACTTGCTTTCTCAATTCTCATTTTCAGATAATCAACAAAACTTAAAATCTCAGATGTTAGTGTAATATGACCTGTACGGTATTGATTTTGAATATCCATAGGTAATAACTCAAAATAATAGTCTATATTAATACCAAGTCTCTCTTCAATAATGTCTATACCCATTCTACGATAATTTACTAAATCTGCTATCATCAAAAAATCTGTATCCATAAATAAATCAGATTCAAAATTACTCACATCTGAATAATATTCTTCAAAAGTCAAACTTATTTCTTCATCTAGAATATCATCACTCTCCCAATTTTCAGGTAACAGTAAAGATAAAGTTTCTTTATCAAAAAATGCTTCAAATAATTCAGGATCATCATTTTGAATGTAACTTAAACTTCTAACAATAGAGTACAAAACAAATTCATGAAAAGCAGACATTTGATGAATAAATTCATCCTCCCTATCAGACCAGTAATACAATTCTCTTACAACCTGTAAGCATTTTAGTCTCTGTTCTCTCCATAAATATTTTGGTAATATTTCTTCGATATAGTCATCTAATTCTTCGTATACATCTATGACTAAAGATTCTATCAATCGATGAATAACTTGATTAAAATACTTCCATTGGTTTGTAGGAAAAGCAATCATATTTCAACTCCTCAAATTTTAACTAAAGCTATTATAGCAAATGTCCTTCTAGATTATTTGGGTTCTTATAGAAAATATGCTATGATTAGTTCAATTAGAAATGAGGTTTTCTATGTCAAGAAAAATTATACAAGTTGTTGCAGCAGCTATTCTTAAAGACGGAAAGTACTTCTGTGCACAAAGGCCCGAAGGTAAATCACTCAGTGGTAAATGGGAATTTCCTGGAGGAAAATTAGAAGCTAATGAATCACCAGAACAGGCTCTTATTCGTGAGATTAAGGAAGAATTTAACTCAACAATTGAAATTATAGACTTCGTCAATGATGCATCTTACGACTATGACTTCGGTACTGTTTCTATGAAAACATTTCGTGCTCATCTAGTCGAGGGTGACTTACAACTACTTGAACATCAAGATGCAATCTGGTTAGATCCCAACAATCTCAATACACTCGATTGGGCTCCAGTTGACCGTCCAGCAGTTGATTTATTAAGTAAAAAATGAGGACCAATTGGTCCTCGTTTTATTTTGATGTTAAATAGTGGAACAAATCTGCCTTAATTGGTTCCTGCAACCGTAAAAGCATACTAACAACACTGCCTTCTGATCTTTCAATTTGTTCTGCACTATCTTCTACATAAGAAAGTGGACCGAGATAGTAAAAGTCACCACCCTCAGCATCATTCTTTTTAACAAACAACTCCAAACGTAAATCATTCTTAGAAGACTGAACGATCGATTGAACATCCGGTGAAGTCATCTTACGCTTATTTTTAGAAAACCAATATAAGAGAGACTCGTTTACCAACTCGTCCTCATATTTGATACTCTCATTAATATCATCACTCTTATGATAAGTAATAAAAATTGGACATGAATTAGTTTCTTTATCAATCTTATAACCACCGACATTCTGAGGATTCTCATCCTTCGCAAAATTCATCAATTTAATCACATCACGTCGTGAATATTTTTGTCCCAGCGTAAAAATTTCTGGGTAGTCCTGTGATTTTAATAATCCTGACTCAATCACATCCATAAAGAATGTCCTATAATCCTCATTTTTATCAAGTTCCTGTAATACCAGTTCGTTTAAATAGTACTCATCGTCTTTTTTAAAAAACAAGGGCATTATTGCCAAATTTTTTCTGTTCTTGAGCCTTCAAAAATCTCAAATTCAAAACATTCTCTACCGATGTAAGTACCAAAGTTGAAATATCTAGATCATCTTCAATTAAGGATTCAAAAAATTGATCGAATGAAACACTTCCCTTATTTTCAATCAGTAATTTCAACAGCACAAGTTCATGACGTCTCTTTCCATTTAGACATTCAAAAGTTATAAAAGATAGGAAATTCTTCGGTATATCCGAGAACTGAATCTCTTTATCACCAAACTTAGTTACAACATCTGCATAATCTTTAAAAGCACTATTATCAAAAAATGTTAGAGGATCAATCCCATGATAGGTTATAAAATCTTTCAAAAATAGCTGGCGCCCAAGTTTATTTTGCAAATCTATATAGCTATCATGAAGAATTTTCATACTTGATAAAGTAGTATTTGTAATTGACTCAAAAATCTGTTTACGCGCTACTTCTTCAAAATTAACTGTCGTTAAACCATTTATTAGATTGGCTTCACGAACCTCACGTCGATAATTATCCTTATTCATAGATTGATCACCAAAAAGAGCTACTGGAATCAAATAGTTATTTCGATAATTCCCGATAAAGTCGATAATGGTCACATATTCCTTAGATTTATGTTTACGTAAACCACGTCCAAGCTGTTGTACAAATATAATACTCGACTCTGTATTACGAAGCATAACAACTTGGTTTACACTTGGTATATCAATCCCTTCATTAAAGATATCTACTGTTAAAAGATAATCCAACTCACCATTTTCAAGCTTGGTCACAGCTTCTTCACGAATATTCTGTTTATCATCACCAGTTAGCGCCTGGGTCCTAAATCCTCTCTGATTAAGTAATATAGAGAGTTCAGTTGCTTCTTTCTTACTTGAACAAAATATTAGACCACACACCGCTTCTCCACAATGACCATAATATTTAATTTTATCCACAATATGGTTAACACGATCAGTAGAAACCAAGTTTGAGAAATCTTCCTTCTCGCTGATTAATTTACCATCAACTTCAATATCTGTCACTCCAAAATAATGAAATGGACATAGTAAATCTGCATCCATTGCATCCTGCAGTCGAATTTCATAAGCTATATTATAGTCAAAAAGTTCGTAAATATTTTGCCCATCAGTTCTTTCTGGCGTCGCCGTCATGCCTAAAAGAAAACCTGGTTGAAAGTAATTCATGACCTTTTTATAAGAATCAGCGCCAGCCTTATGAACCTCATCAATCAAGATGTAGTCGAAAAAATCTGCTGCAAACTTTTGTAAGTTCGCATCGCGAGATAGAGTCTGAATAGTTGCAAAAATATATTTCTTATCGGTGACATCACTCCCTGATTTATAAAGGCAAGCTTCATCTGGATCAAAACCAAGTACTGTTTGAAAACTTTCCATAGACTTAGTCAATATCTGCTCACGATGTACTATAAAAAGCATACGCTTAGGATTGACCTGTCTGACATCAAATGCTGACAGATAAGTCTTTCCCGTCCCAGTAGCTGAAATGACTAAAGCTTTTTTAGCTCCATTTTCTCTCACAATATTCAATCCCTCTAATGCCTCGACCTGCATTTTATTGGGTTCAACTTTTCCAACCTGGTAATCAATCGTTGGTTCTTCATTAAAAGTCGTTACTTGAATAACTGTTTTCCGTTTTTCCTTATAAGATTCAATAATCTCAGCAGTTAACGGACGTGATAAATTCCAAATTCGATCAAATTCTTTCTTGGTCTGATACAGTAAATCTCCATTATCTGTTGAATTGAGCTTAATATTCCATTCATAGTTTTGCTTCAAAGCTGTCGCAGTTAAATTAGAAGATCCCGCAATCAAGACCTGTTTATTAGCTTGCTCAAAAAGGTAATACTTAGAGTGCAGCTGCATAGATTCCTGAGAAATACAGACCTCAACATTTGGAAGCTTCAGTAAATCATACATGGCTAAAGGATCATTGAAATCAAGATATGGTGAAATCAAAATCTTTCCAGATATACCACGAGAAGCTAAGTCTGCTAGCTGCGCCTTAATCATAGAAATACCAGACTGAGTCACAAAAGCCACAGAAAAATAGAAAGCTGTACTCTTAAGCAATTCCTCCTGCAAATCCGTCAAAACAAAACGTTTCTCATCAGCATTGTTAATTAAAATTTTAGGTGCATAAGTCATATTTTGAGAATGCATCCTATCAATAAAACCAAATTGTAGAGACTCCAACAATTGAGCTTCGAAACCTGAATTCATAAAAAATAGAGGCTGGGCAAAAACTAGCTTCAGAATAGAAAAAAACGAGCACTTCCGCAGTCGGAGATGCTCGTTTTCCAATGTCATGGTTTATAATTATAA
>NZ_JAFBEH010000055.1 GCF_016908645.1 Streptococcus loxodontisalivarius | reverse complement strand
CCTTCTAGGTTACTTTTTTTGCATTTCCTAGGATATAGGACTTTTTTCGTTTTGAAAACCTGTAAACGATTTACCGAGTATTATTTTACACTAACCTATGAGAAATCATTTTCATTGTTAACCGTCCTATCCTGACAGGTGGGTATTAAATGACAAAAGAAAAATAGCTACGATAACATAAGGATTTCAACAGTAGACTATTCTAGGTCCGACCTAAGAAGACTATCAAAAAGAGTTTGAAATTCAATGATTTCAAACTCTCCTTCTATTTCTTAAAATCCTACTTTAGGACTTGTTTTTTCTAATGACTCAATCTCGAAACCTTTTGCTTCAAGACTTTGTCTCAATTTTTCAGTATCAAAGTCATCGCGTTCGATTTGAACTTCAATGGCTACTTTACCTGATTTTCGTTGAACAGACATGATACTTCTGATATTGAGATTTTCCTCTGTGATCGTGTGAATAATTGTTTCCAGGACACCAACCTCATCACTAGCTAGCAGATTAAGGCGAACACCACGTTCTCCATAACCTGAAATTTGAAGAAAGGCACGGTAGATATCTCTATCTGTAATGATACCTGAAACCTGCTCATCATCCACAACTACCAAGACAGCTATGCTATTTTTCATCATAAGATAGATAGCATCCTCCAAAGAAGCAAACTTAGAAACGGTTATGACATCTTTGATCATGATATCACGGATTTTAGTTTTATTGAGCAGATAGTTCATCTCAAAAATAGAAAGGCTAGTCGCCTTAGATGGGCTAGCATCAGCGATAGAACTCTCAGTAACAAGACCTACTAGCTTGTCATTTTCAATAACAGGCAAGCGGCGCAAACCTTGCTCTCTCATAATATCTGTCGCATGCGCAACAGTTGTATCTGGTGATACATAGACAACTTTGGTGCTCATAAAATCTCTAACAGCCATAGTCTTTTCTCCTTCATCTCTAACACGGAATAGCTAGATACTAGCATCTCCCTTGGCTCTATTATAACATAAAATGAAAAGGCTTACTCAGTTAGATTGAAAAAAGTTTGCAAATGAAAATATTTAGCAAAAAAATTAATTATTTCTAGCAAACGATAAAAAGGTTCCCCTAACATTGATTATGAAAAAAAGCGCCCTAAGGCACTTTTCTCTATCTACCAATTAAAAAAGTCCACCAGACTTCGATGTATTGAAAAAACACCTTACGGTGCTTTTTCTTATCTGATGAGATAAAAAGGTTCCCCTAACTTTGATAATGTATTGAAAAAACACCTTGCGGTGCTTTTTCTTATTTGATGAGATAAAAAGGTTCCCCTAACTTTGATTATGAAAAAAGCACCCTAAGGCACTTTTTCCTATCTGTCGATTAAAATAGTCTACCAGACTTCGATGTATTGAAAAAACACCTTGCGGTGCTTTTTCTTATCTGATGAGATAAAAAGGTTCCCCTAACTTTGATAATGTATTGAAAAAACACCTTGCGGTGCTTTTTCTTATTTGATGAGATAAAAAGGTTCCCCTAACTTTGATTATGAAAAAAGCACCCTAAGGCACTTTTTCCTATCTGTCGATTAAAATAGTCTACCAGACTTCGATGTATTGAAAAAACACCTTGCGGTGCTTTTTCTTATTTGTCGATTAAAATGGTCTCCCAGACCATTTTAACCACCCAGATATGCTTTGCGGACTTCGTCTGATTCAAGGAGTTCTTTACCTGTTCCTGAAAGGACGATTTTTCCTGTTTCAAGGACGTAACCACGGTCTGCGATGGCAAGTGCCTTATTGGCATTTTGCTCAATCAAGAGAACGGTTGTTCCTTGTTTTTGGATATCTTGAATGATATCAAAGATTTCTTGAATGAAGATTGGGGCAAGTCCCATTGATGGTTCATCCAAAAGCAAGAGTTTTGGTTGACTCATGAGAGCACGTCCCATGGCAAGCATCTGCTGCTCACCACCAGAAAGAGTGGCTGCATCTTGACCCTTACGTTCTTCAAGACGTGGGAAACGCTCGAAGACTTTTTTCAAGTTTGCTGCATTTTCTTCCTTGTTTGTTTTTAAGTAAGCACCCATCTCAAGGTTTTCCATAACGGTCAAACCTGGGAAGACGTGACGTCCCTCTGGTACTTGTGCCAAACCGTCAGCAACGATTTTACGAGCAGGTGTTTTTGAAATGTCGTTACCAACATACATGATTTCACCTTCGCTAGCACGAACAAGACCAGAGATTGTACGGAGAATTGAGGTTTTACCAGCACCGTTGGCACCGATAAGGGTTACAACTTCACCTTCGTTAACTTCAAAGCTAACGTTTTTAACCGCCTCAATGGCACCGTAGCTAATTGATAGATTTTTAACTTCTAACATAGCCATTATGCTTCACCTCCAAGATAAGCTTCAATAACACGTTTGTTATTTTTGATTTCATCTGGTGTTCCGTGAGCAATCAAACGACCATACTCAAGTACGTAGATACGCTCAGTAACTTCCATAACCAGGTTCATATCGTGCTCAATCAAGATAATGGTAATCCCAAATTGATCTTTAATTTGACGAATAAGTGCTGTCAATTCAGCAGTCTCTTGTGGGTTCATACCCGCAGCAGGTTCATCAAGGAAAAGAATTTTAGGATCTGTTGCCAAGGCACGAACGATTTCCAAACGACGTTGTTGACCGTAAGCCAAATTCTTAGCTAGGGTTTCAGCTTCGCCATCCAAATCAAAGATTGCAAGCAAGTCCAAAGCTTTAGCTTTCAATTCTTCTTCACTTGAATAGAATTTTGGCAAGCGAAGCAATGACGCGAACAAGTGTGATGGTTGCTTGTTAGCAAGACCAATCAAAACATTTTCCAAAACAGTCATATCTTTGAAAAGACGAATATTTTGGAAAGTACGTGACAAACCAAGAGAGGCAATCTTATAAGGAGCTTTGCCATTCAAAACAGTTCCATCAAGAGTAACTGTTCCTTCACTTGGTTCGTAAACACCAGTCAAGAGGTTGAAGAGTGTTGTTTTACCAGCACCGTTAGGTCCGATAAGTCCAACCAATTCTCCCTCATTAAGTTCCATAGTAACATCACCTACGGCAGTCAAACCACCGAAGTTTTTTGTTAGGTTTTTAACTTCAAGAAGTGCCATTAGTTTTTGCCCTCCTTATTTTTATTGAAGTATTTTGAAAGATAGAATTCTTTTGTTCCCAAAAGTCCACCTGGACGGAAGATCATCACAAGGATAAGAGCCAATGAGTAAATGATCATACGCAAGTTTGAAACGTTTTGGAGGAACATATTAAGAATACCAAGAACGATAGCCGCAATGATAGTACCTGTAATTGAACCAAGACCACCAAGAACAGCAATGATAAGGTAATCAATTGATTTCATGATTGTGAAATCTTTTGGAACGACTGTTCCGATATAGCTGACATAGAGTGAACCAGCGATAGCTGAAATCATAGCACCGAAAACGAAAATCATAACTTTCATCTTAGTGACGTTAACACCCATAGACTCAGCAGCGATTTCATCTTCACGAAGAGTGATTGCTTGACGACCAGTCGCAGAACGAAGGAAGTTAAGCACTAGGATGATAATAATCACAACGAAGAAATAGATAACTGGCCAAGTTGTGTAAGGAAGGATACCTGTCAAACCAGCCGCACCATTGGTCACTTCACCACCATTGACGATAGCAATACGGATGATTTCCGCCATACCAAGTGTCGCAATGGCAAGGTAGTCACCTTTCAAACGAAGGGTAGGAATACCGAAGATAAGGGCAACAAGAGCTGCGATAAGGACACCAACAAGCATTGAAAGGTAGAAACCATCGTATGTTGGTATGTAGTTAGTGATGATTGCTGATGAATAAGCACCGATAGCCATGAAACCAGCCTGTCCAAGTGTAAACTGACCAGAGAAACCAAGAACCAAGTTAGTACCAAGACCCATCAAGATTGAGATACCAATTCCCATCAAGATTTGAACATAGTACAAGTTCATGATTCCAGTGATTTCAAGAACTTTCAAAATGGCAAAGAGACCGATAATGATAGCAAGCCAAGCAAGATTTACTTTAAGATTCTTTTTCATGTCTTACACCTTCTCTTTCACATTTTTACCAAGGATACCCGCTGGGCGAACCAAGAGGATGATGATCAAGACACCGTAAACGATGGCATCGCGGTAACTTGAAAGGTTAACTGCTGTTGACATTGTTTCAAGAATACCGATAACAAAACCACCAAGTGCCGCACCTGGAATAATACCGATACCACCAAGAACGGCAGCAACGAAGGCTTTAATACCAGGAGTCATACCCATAAGAGGCTCGATTGAGTTGTAGTAAAGACCGATAAGAACACCCGCTGCACCAGCAAGAGATGATCCAAGAGCAAAAGTGAAACTGATTGTTGAGTTGACATTGATACCCATCAATTGAGCAGCATCGCTATCAACAGATACAGCACGCATTGCTTTACCCATTTTTGTTTTTTGGACGATCAATTGCAGAGCTACCATAAGAGCAAGGGCAACTACCAAAATCAACAATTGAACATTTGTTACGCTGATTGAACCAAATTTATAGGTTACGATCTCGATTGCTTGAGGGAATGAACGTGTGTCTGCACCAACCAAGTAAACCATTCCGTATTCAAGGAAGAATGACACACCGATGGCTGTAATCAAGGCAGAAATACGAGTTGAATTACGCAAAGGACGGTAAGCCAAGAACTCAATAATCATACCAAGAAGGGCACAGGCCAACATAGCAAAGATCAAAGCGAACCAAAAATTCATGTGAAGTGAATTGATGGCATAGTAACCGATGAAGGCACCCATCATGTAGACGTCTCCATGGGCAAAGTTAATCAATTTAATAATCCCGTAAACCATGGTATAACCAAGGGCGAGTAGGGCATAGATACTACCCAAGATAATACCATTGACTAGTTGTTGGGGAAGTTGTTCTAAAAACATATAATCCAAACTTTCTAGTTATTTTAGTCTCATCTAGCTCCATTTGAAACTAGATCAGGCAAACTTATTTTGTAACCTCAACGGCTTCAGCGGATGCTTCTTTACCGTCTTGCATACGAACCATCAAGGCTGTCTTGATAGGGTTGTGTTGGGCATCAATTGTCATCGTACCAGTTACACCTGAGAAGTTTTTCAACTTAGCCAAGTTAGTAGCGATGTCTTTTGAATTTTCAGCACCTTTTGCTGCTGCCGCAATCATATAAACTGAGTCATAAGCAAGGGCTGCAAACTGGTTAGGTTCTGAGCCGTAAGCTGCTTTAAAGTTTTTAATGAAAGCTGACGCATTATCAGATAGTGACACATTTGTAGAGTAACCAGATACATAGTAAACATCAGTTGTGTTTTCAGCACCAGCAAGGTCAGCAAATGTTGCATCACTAAATCCATCAGGTCCAAGGATTGGAGCTGTGATACCCATATCACGTGCTTGTTTCGTGATGATACCAGTTTCAGTATAGTAACCAGGCATTACGATAGCATCGTAATCAAGATCTTTGAATTTAGTCAAAGCTGATTGGTAATCTTTATCACCTGAAGCGAATGTTGCTTCAGTTACGATTTCACCTTTATACTGATTCTTAAATTCTTCAGCGATACCTTTAGCATAGTCAGAAGAGTTATCGTAGTAAAGAACTACTTTCTTAGCATTCAAGTTAGTGAAGGCATATTGTGCCAAAACTTGTCCTTGGAAGCTATCTTGGAAAGTTGTACGGAAGACATACTCTTTAGTTGAACCATCAGAGTTCACTGTCAAGCTATCCTGAGTACCAGAAGGTGTCAAAAGTGGCACACCTGTTTTCTGTGAAATAAGAGCTGACGCTGCCGTCGCACCTGACGTTGCAGGTCCTACGATGGCATTAACCTGACTTTGGATTGCCAAGTTAGTTGATGATGTTGAAGCTTCGGCATTTTCAGATTTGTTATCTTTGGTAACCAATTCGATTTTCTTACCGTCAACACCACCTGCCGCATTAATTTCTTTAACAGCAAGTTTAATACCATTCAATTCCGCTTGCCCGTAGGCAGCAACACTACCAGTTAGCTCCAAGTTAACACCAAGTTTAATGGTGTCACCAATCTCAGTACCTTGAGCATTAGCAGTAACGTTAGGTGACTTACCACATGCAGCAAGGAAGATTGATGCAAAAAAGGCTAACACAACGAGTGTAATCTTTTTAGACATAATTATTCTCCTTAATTTTTACTTAAAAAGTCCAACCTATAGAATACTGAATTATCTGAAAATTGTCAAGCTATTTTACCCAGTCAAATCCGTGTAGACGTTTTCAGCCCAAAAGAAAAAGAGCCAAGATAAGTGACTCTTACAGTCACACTTGACTCTCTTCATTGCGATGAAGACTTCCAACAAAATCTTGATCAATCTGATTAAATTCAGAAATTAAGACCTTCTTAACAAAACGTTGTCCTTTTAAATAGGAAATAATCTCATCAACCTCATCCAAATCAACGTATAAAACAAGATAACGTAGACGTTTGGAATGGTAATGACAATCACCTAATTTCGTTATTTTACGAGCATCTCTATTGTAGTAGAGATAGACTATAAGACCTACTCGTGCTGTCTTTTCCATCCTATCCTCTTTCTATGATATTTTCTCCAGGTTTATGGGGACGCTTATGTGGGCTAAATGGCAGAGCTCTATCGACAAAGATATCCTCAGAAACAACATTCGACAGGTCTTGGGCAAGATCCGACAAGAGTGATTGCAAGGTCGTCTGAGCCTGTCTCAAGTTCTGCATTTTCTCATTTGTGTCTACCTTACGCTTCTGAGCCAAAACCTGCTTCTTCAATTCTCTAACTTCTGGTCTAAATTTGATATAGTCCTTCTGCTCTTCAAACCTTTCTCTCAAGGCTACAAAAAGACTGACATCCTCTTGAAGTTGACCATCATTTTCAAAAGCCTGCAAGGCATTTTGATAGATTTTAGCCTCTGGCAATTCCCAAAAAGCTGCCACCAAATCATCAGCCGCATCCTCAAGTTCAAAAAGTGATTCATCAATGATTAACATAGTCTTATTATAGCACAAAAATCTACCATCTAAGTCATCAAGTCAACTTGCTAAACATAAGAAAATCATGCCCATTATGGACATGATTCAGAATGTAGAAAACCTAACTTTCAACGGAATTGGATACAAAAGCTCTGCTTGTTTAAAATAAATCTTCCTATTTCATGCGAGCGTTAGCGAGCACCTCAAGATACTTCCGCCGTGTTGAAAGTGTAAGAAATGCCTATATAAAAGCATTTCTTACACTCGGAATATTTGAGACTCTAGGCTCAAATATTAGTCATGGAATTCCGCAGGAAGTCGCTGACGTCCGACATCACTTAAGGAAAGTATCTAAAAAAAGACTTTGTCTTCAACCCAAATCATTCCCATTGTGAACATGATTATGATATAGAAATTATTTCAATTCATTGTTTTCCATGATTTCATCAATGAAACCATATTCCAAGGTTTCTTTGGCACTCATCCAGTTGTCACGTTCTGCGTCTGCATGAACTTTTTCAATAGATTGACCTGAATTTTTAGCCAAGATTTCTTCCAAGTTTTGGCGTGTTTTCAAGAGGTGCTCAGCTGCAATCGCCATATCAGTTTGTTGTGTACCGCCACCAGTACCACCCATTGGTTGGTGAATCATGTACTCAGCATTTGGCAACATGAAGCGTTTGCCTTTAGCACCAGATGACGCAATGATTGTTCCCATTGATGCTGCCATACCCATAACGATTGTTTGAACATCTGACTTGATAAAGTTCATAGTATCAACGATAGCAAGACCAGCTGAAACAGAACCACCAGGTGTATTAACATAAAGGTAGATATCTTTTGTGTTATCTTGGGCATCCAAGAACAAAAGCTGAGCAATAATTGAGTTTGCCATATTGTCTTCGACTGGACCTGTCAACATGATGATGCGGTCTTTCAAAAGACGTGAATAAATATCATAAGAGCGTTCGCCGCGACTTGTTTGTTCAATAACTACAGGAATCATTTTATTCTCCTTAACTTCTATTCTAAAAAGCCTTTACAAAGAGCTTTTAAGTAATGATTGCTTTTATTATAGACCTTTGGTCAATAAAGGTCAAATATTTAACTTACTTTTGACAAAAAAGAAGCTGAGTGAACCCTCAACTTCCTTCAATCTTATTTTGTTCCGAAGAGACGGTCACCAGCATCTCCAAGACCTGGGACAATGTAGCCGTGCTCATTGAGTTTTTCATCAAGTGCTGCTGTGTAGATATCAATGTCTGGATGAGCATCTTGAAGTTTTTTCACACCTTCTGGAGCTGCTACCAAGCAGACAAATTTAATGTTAGCCGCACCGCGTTTTTTCAATGAATCAACTGCCAAGATAGCTGAACCACCTGTTGCAAGCATTGGGTCAACCAAGAAAATTTGACGTTGGTCAATATCTTCTGGAAGTTTAACCAAGTACTCAACTGGTTCAAGCGTTTCTTCATCACGGTACATTCCGATGTGACCAACCTTAGCAGCTGGTACAAGACTCAAAAGCCCATCAACCATACCGATACCCGCACGAAGAATTGGAACGATAGCCAATTTCTTACCTGCAAGTTGTTTTTGAACTGTTTTTGCAACTGGAGTTTGGATTTCAACGTCTTCAAGTGGAAGATCACGTGAAACTTCGTAACCCATCAACATCGCAATCTCGTTAACAAGCTCACGGAAGTCCTTAGTTGACGTATCCGTACGACGCAAGATTGACAATTTGTGCTGAATCAGTGGATGTGAAATAACTTGAAATTTACCCATGTGTTTAACCGCCTTCTATTTTTTCCATCTGATATTATATCATAAAAAGATGAGTCCAGTTAAGGTAAACTACTTATTTCTCATTTATTTATATCAAGCTGAATTTCGTAAAAAGCAGACTAGGAAATCTTTAGAAAAACGAACTAGTCTCCAAAGACTGAAATGATCCGATTTAGTGCTTCTTCCACGGTCGCTTTTGGAGTTGCAACGTTAAGTCGTGCGAAGTACTTGCCTTCTTTCCCAAAATGAGCACCGTCGTTCAAAACAACCTTAGCTTCCTTGCGTAATTTAGCATCTAAATCAGGTTGTGCGATACCATAGGCTGAGAAATCAAGCCAGACCAAGTAAGTCCCCTCTGGTTTCATAACCTTGATTTTAGTCTTGCTTTCCAATTCAGCTACCACTAAATCAATGTTTTCTTCCACCAGACTCTTGAATTCTTCCAACCAAGCCTTGCCATGTTTAAAGGCAGCTTCTGTGGCTACCATCCCAATTGTCGGTACTTCATGCTGGTTGTTTGCCAACTGCTGTCTCTGGAATGCCTTGCGTAGCTTTTCATTTTGGATAATAGCAAAGCTGTTTTTGGTACCAGCGATGTTAAAGGTTTTAGTAGCTGAACCCAGAATGATTGTAAATTCTTTGAAACTATCATCTACGGTATTAAAGGAATGATGCTTATTACCATAGAGAGCCAAGTCCTGATGAATCTCATCTGAAACTAGGATAACACCATGTTTTTGACAGATCTGACCAATCTTATAGAGGTCTTCCTGTGACCAAACACGTCCTCCAGGATTGTGTGGACTGCAAAGAACATAAAGTTTGACATCATTTTCTACAAGCTCTTTTTCAAGCTGGGCAAAATCAATCTCAAAGCGTCCATCAACAATTTGAAGAGAATTTTCAATTAGCTTACGTTCATTGAGTTTAATGGTACGTGCAAAGGGATAATAGACCGGTGAATTGATCAGAACAGCATCACCTTTTTCAGTGAAAGCCTGAATTGCAATAGAGATGGATGGAACAACACCCTCGATAAAGACGATGTCTTCCTTACTAATCTCATAGCCATGCTCTGCCTTTTCCCAATCAATGACAGACTGATAAAGGCTGTCTGGGAAATAGTTGTAGCCAAAGACATGCTCTTTAGCGTAAGAAAGAATAGCTGCTTGAATATCTGGATGAGGAAGAAAATCCATATCCGCCACCCACATTTGTAGGAGATCAGGATTACTTTCTGTCTCCTGCCACTTGTAGGTAAACTGACTAAGGCGATTAGGGCGTGTCGTAAAATCGTAAGTTCCCATAAATCCTCCTTAAGCCTGCAAGGCTGTTTCTAGGTCTTCAATCAAGTCACGAACGTCTTCAATACCGATAGAGATACGAAGGAGATCATCTGTCAAACCGTATGAGGCACGCACATCCGCAGGAATATCAGCATGCGTCTGTGTCGTTGGGTAGGTGATCAAACTCTCAACGCCACCCAAACTTTCTGCAAAGGTAAAGACTTGAAGACTATTGATCAGATTTGGAATCTTAGCCTGGTCTGCTACTTTAAAGGAAATCATACCACCTTTTCCTGTGTAGAGAACTTCTTTGACTGCTGGAGATGTTTCAAGAAAGGCTGCCACTTCTTTGGCATTTTCTGTTGATTTTTCCATACGGAGCTTGAGGGTCTTGAGACCACGCATAAGCATGTAAGAATCAAAAGGTGACAAGGTTGGACCTGTTGTGTTGAGATTGTAGAAGAGTTGGTCATAAGTCTCTTTATCATTTGTCACGACCACACCAGCCAAGACATCATTGTGTCCTGCCAAGTATTTGGTAGCTGAATGAACAACGATATCAGCACCCTGTGTGATTGGATTTTGATAGATTGGGCTGTAGAAAGTGTTGTCCACAATCAATTTTGCCCCCTTAGCATGAGCCAACTCTGCAATTTTTTCAATATCGAACTCAATCATAAGAGGATTTGTCGGTGTCTCAACGTAGACAATATCTGTGTCCTCTGTGATGGCTTCGAGAAGCTCAGCCTCAGTATTTTTATAGGTAAAATCAAAGCGTCCTTGCTTAGCTTGGTCGTTAAACCAACGGAAAGAACCACCGTAAAGGTCACGCACAGCTAGAACCTTGCTTCCTACTGGGAAGATTTCAAAAGCTAGGACGATAGCTGACATACCTGAGCTTGTCGCAATAGCATAATCTGCCTTTTCAATAGCTGCTAGTGTCTTTTCAAGTGTAGCACGAGTTGGATTTTTGGTACGTGTATAGTCAAAGCCAGTTGACTTACCAAACTCTGGGTGCTGATATGTAGTTGAAAAATGAATAGGCGCAGCCAAGGCACCTGTTGCTTCATCTGAGTTGATACCTGCGTGAGCAAGAATAGTTTCTAAGCGTAGTTCTTTTGACATGGTTCTTCTCCTTTAATACTGGTCAGAGGACTGGAATTTCTTTAAAAACCAGATGCCTCACTAATGTAACTTCTATTCTATCACTAATTTGACCTACTGGCGGTATCTTCTTTATACAAATAATCAATAGTTAGATATAGTTTTTAACTATATCCCTTCAAATAAAAAAGAGGCTGGGCAAAAACTAGCTTCAGAATAGAAAAAAACGAGCACTTCCGCAGTCGGAGATGCTCGTTTTCCAATGTCATGGTTTATAAT
>NZ_JAFBEH010000054.1 GCF_016908645.1 Streptococcus loxodontisalivarius | reverse complement strand
AACAAGACACCTCTACTTTAGCATAAAGAAAAAGTAGTGAGTACTCTCTCCCGTCGGAGATTTCCTCACTACTAATCTTAGTATGTTTTTTTAGTTTTATAAATGTTTCTTCGTTGACATAAGATTTCGTAGTATCTGCATATCTTCCATAATATGTATAAATCTGTCCATAATGAATAACAGGGTATCCCTTTTCAACAAAATCTTTCTTTTGAAGTCCGTTCCCTCTAATGAACTCACAAACCTCACCCAACTCTTTCCACTCCACACCGTTTGGACAATGCTCTTTAAGTAATTCATCAATATAAGTCATCATCTACCTCTCCCAACTACTGCGGTAGAAAGGCGGCTGCCTTTCCTTATTCCCAACTTTGAACAGTCACTCCCCTGACTGTTCAAACATTCCACACCATCTGGACAGAGTTCTTTCAGTAATTCATCTATTTTCGTCATTCTGTCCCCTTTTCTTGTGCGAGATGCTCTAAGTTTTTAATCTGATCAAGGTAGTCTTTTTCCACTTGGCTAAGTGTTTTCGACTGATATTTTTGGTATTCTGCAGTGACTTTTTCAGTCATCTGTTTTCGAGACACCTTCCCTTTATCTGTCAACAAATCCTCACCTGTGGCAGTCAAAATATTGTCCACATGGGTAACCCAATCTTTCATGGTCATGACTTGTTCACGCATGGCTTGTCTCTCAGCAAAGTCTAAATATCCTGAAACCAGCTGGTTCAGTCCTTTCAACTCTTTTTCAGATAGATAATTCTTAGCTACCTGAGCTTCCGAAAAGGTTGGTAGTTCTCCCTTAAAAGTGGTTAAACCCAAGAATTCTTTTTCGCTATCTACTCGGTTATAAATCAACTCGCTAGCCGTATGATGATGGATGGCATAATGCATCTTGTTTTGAACTGTTGCAAAAAAAGCCTGCGCCTCTTTGCTTTTGGCATTATAATCACTTGATGTGGCAAAAAGATCTAAAATCTGACGATAAAACACCTTTTCACTAGAACGGATGTCACGGATTCTTTCAAGTAATTCTTTGAAATAACGACCGCCTCCTAGGTTCTTCAAACGGTCATCATCCATGGCAAAGCCCTTAATCAAATATTCCTTAAGGATGGTAGAGGCATAGTTTCTAAACTGTCCCCCACGTGGTGAGCGCACTCTGTAGCCGATAGCTAGAATCATATCCAGACTATAATAAGCTGTTTGACGAGACTGTGTTTTCCCTTTAATAGCGCCATGTTGAGTGGTTGTCAACCGATAGTTGACAACCACTTTTTCATCTAATTCTTCATCTTCAAAAATCGCTTTGATATGCTTACTGATATTTTGCTTAGATGTTTGAAAAAGCTCTGCCAATTCCTGCTGAGTTAGCCAAACTGTTCCATCTTCTAAATGCAATTCAATACTTGCTTTACCGTCATCAGTTCGATAAATAATCACATCATTCGTCATATCCTAGTTCCTCAACAATTTTGTCAATTTCTGCTCGTAACTGATCAATCTTCTTGACTGTTTCTTTAATTTCTTGATTCAACACCTTAATATCAATTTTTTCACGAGTATCTTCTTTTTCGACATAGGTGGAAACAGAAAGATTGTAATCATTTTCAGCAATCTTTTCCTGACTTACTGATAAGGCGAAATAATCTTCTGATGCTTTGCTATCAAAAGATTTTAAAATACGCTCAATGTTATCAGATGTCAACACATTGTTATTGGTTTCCTTCTTGAATTCCTTACTAGCATCTATGAAGAAGACATCCGTTGTTGGCTTATTCTTAGCCAAGATGAGAATACAAGTTGCAATAGATGTTCCAAAAAAGAGATTATCAGGCAGTTGGATAACAGCCTCAACAACATTACTATCAATGAGATATTTACGAATCTTAGCTTCTGCACCACCACGGTAAAAAATCCCTGGAAAAGTAACAATCGCAGCGCGCCCTTTTGAAGATAGGTATGACAGACTGTGCATGATAAAGGCAAAATCAGCTTTAGACTTAGGTGCCAAAACGCCTGCTGGTGCAAAGCGGTCATCATTGATAAGAGTTGGATCATCACTACCAACCCACTTAATAGAATAAGGTGGGTTTGAAACAATAGCATCAAAAGGCTTATCATTACCATGTTTAGGATCTAGTAGTGTATTCCCTCTTTGAATATCAAATTTATCATAGTTGATATTGTGCAAAAACATATTCATACGTGCCAAGTTATAAGTCGTCATATTGATTTCTTGACCGTAAAAACCATCTTCTATGATATGCTCCGTAAATTGTTTCTTAGCTTGAAGGAGAAGAGAACCTGATCCACAGGCTGGATCATAGATTTTGTTAATCTTATTCTTCTCGTCTTTTCCTAGCATAACAATTTTAGCTAATAACTTTGAAACAGACTGAGGAGTGAAAAATTCTCCGCCTGACTTACCAGCATTGGAAGCATAATTTGAAATGAGATACTCGTAGGCATCACCAAAGAGGTCAATCTGGTTATCCTCAAAACTACCAAAATTGAGACTAGCAATTCCTTCTAAAATAGCTACTAAACGTTGGTTATTTTCAGCAACAGTATTCCCCAAGCGATTGCTTCTTGTATCGACATCATCAAACAAACCCTTAATATCATGCTCACTAGCATAGCCAACGGCACTTGATTCGATAGCGTCAAAGATTGTCTTTAATTGTGTATTAAGGTCTTCGTTATCCTTTGCAGAGGCTACAACATTTGAAAAAAGATGACTTGGTTTGATAAAGTATCCCTTTGTTTTAACCGCATCATCTATGATATCTTCTGTGATTAATTCTTCTGGAAATGAAGCATAATTGACTTCTGGATCGCCACCTTCGATGTAGGTAACAAAATTTTCACTGATAAAACGATAGAAGAGAATACCTAAAACATATTGTTTAAAGTCCCACCCGTCAACAGCACCACGAACATCATCTGCAATTTTCCATATATTGGCATGTAATTCCTGCCTTTGCGCTTGTTCTGACATTACCACTACTCCTATTATTAGTCTTACTATTATAACATGTTCTACATTAACAGAAAACCAGACCAACTCTCCGCAAAGCTATTACCAGCAAAGCCAGTTCATCAATCGCTATCTTCAGAAAAGAGCAGCTCCAAATCCTTCTTCGTCTTGCCATCCACTTGAGAAATGACCTGAGCCAACTGTCCCTTCTTGATAAAGAGAATTCTATGGCACAGTTGGTCGATGAAGTCCAAGATGTGAGACGACAGGAGAATGCAGGTGCCTTCTGCCGCCAAGCGACGAATCCACTCCTGCATAGCTCTTATCTGCTGTGGATCCAAACCATCGAAAGGCTCATCCAAAAGCAGAACTCTAGGTCGATGTAAGATACTAATGATAAAATTGAACTTTTGCTTCATCCCTTTGGATAACTGATTGATAGCCTTGTACTTGGCATCCAAGAGATTAAAGTCTGAAAGAAGGTCATCAATCTCCTCTCGGCTGATAGCCAGATGTCTCACCTTGATAACAAAATCAAGATTTTCTTTGATGGTCAAAAAACTGTAAAGACTAAACTGGTCAGATAGATAACCAATGTCATTCCTGTAAAAAGAGGTCCCTACTGGCTCACCGCAATAGAAAATCTCCCCACTGTCTCTAGGAGTCAGGTTGGAAATCAAGTTAAACAAGGTGGTCTTACCTGCTCCATTTTGTCCAATCAAACCGATAATCTCTCCTGCTTCTCCTTGAAAACTGATCTTTTTCAATTCAAAATCAGAATTGTCATATTTTTTGCCGATATTTTGGCAGTCTAATAAGATAGTCATGATATTATTCCTCCAACTGCACGATTCTTCTTTCCATAAGAACTCTCAAAACCAGAACAAGCACTATAAAAATAAGGAGCATATAAAACGTATTGAGAGAGAAGAAGGATCTGGTATTTGCCATGTAATAAGCACTTATCATGGACGTGCCTAAAGATATCACTATCGCTGAATACTGGGCAAGATTACTTGTCCCCTGATCCAGTCCTAAGAGAGTCTCCTTTTGTTTTGGAAAAAGAAGGCTGGTGAAGAAGAAAAAGAGTGGCTGTAAGGCAAATCCGAAGGTATAGGCAAACAAATAAGCCAAAGTCTCCTCCAAACTCGTTGCACAAAAAATCAGAAAGCTAATCAGATAAATCACATAGAATGGAAGACTTAAGACGTAAGCAAGGTAGAGCTTGTTCCTAACCTTGTAGCGGATAAAGTCACCCATGTACCTTTCTCTTCGCATCCGTTCTCCTTCTAAATCGTAACTGTAATAGTAGATAAGACCAATCTGTATGATCATTAGAAGGGCTAGCGGTAGGTAGGTGTAGGCAAGCCCAATGACATTAAAATGATTTTGATTGTCAGTCAAGGGAATTTCTGTCCTGATTTTGACTGTTAGATAAATAGCTAAGAAGAGACAAGCTATGGGAATCAGTAGTATAGCCAAGGGTGCAGAACCATTCTCATTCAAAGCAATCTTGAACTCCATTAGAAGTGGTGCGTTTGTCACCTCTGCCTTGACTATAAGGCGCTTCAAGAAGAAGACAAGACCAAGCACAAGTAAGCACAGCAGCGCAACAAGAACGAATAACCTAGAATCGACATCTAGCAGTCGTCTGATGTTAATAATCAAAACGACAATCGTCATGGTCTGAAAGGTCAGAAACTTAGACACAAGAGTTAAAAGATTGCCAGGGATAGCCAACAAGTGGTATCTCCAAATAAACACAAGCGGCTGAATCGCCAGCAAGCATAGATCAATAAGAAGAATTGGTAAAAAGAGCTGAGGATATTGAAAATAGGAAATTAGTAAAATCGTCAAAGAATAAATCAGGTTAGATAGAAAGACTCGCATAGAAGAGACAATATCATTTCCCCTAGCGTATTCTTTCTCTGAAAAGCCGACAAGCTGAAAACTTCTCTTGCTAGCCCTATCCGACAAGATTCTCTGTGTCACGTCCAAACCATTGACACTATTAAACAGCAAGGGGAGAAAACCAAAGAAGAAAATCATCTGATTGCTGGGATTGACCACAAAAAAGATAAGGGCGAAAAAGAGTGGTTGCAAGAAGCTGTCAAACCAGTCCAGCACCCAGAAAGCCTTAAGCGTGAGTGACATTCCTCTCAGTTGATTTTGTATCTGATAGTAGCTGTATAATAAAACTCTTTTCATATCCATTTCAAGTCTCCTTTACATACTCTCTTCTCCCTACTTTTACACTATAATCATACCACATAAGAGTTAAAAGTTTGAATATTTGCAATTTTTTAAAACAGAATTAATCCAGTTTTCTTTTCAACAAAAAAGTGATGTCCACCATGAAGTGACATCACTTTAAAATCAGGCTGATTCTGAAATAATTTTTAATCAGATAAATTTTTATCCCAAAACGAGGGCGTCGTCATTGAGGACTTGGCCACTGTTTTTATGGAAGAGGTCCATGAGCTGTGCGACGGTGAGGTTTTTCTTCTCCTCACCACGCACATCAACGACGATTTTACCGTGATAGAGCATGACCAAACGGTTACCGTATTCAATGGCATGCTCCATGTTGTGGGTAATCATGAGGGTTGTCAACTCTTGTTCTTCAACGACCTTGCGAGTCAAGTTCATGACCATGTCGCTGGTTTTAGGGTCGAGAGCGGCTGTGTGTTCATCCAAAAGCAAGATTTTAGGACGGACTAGAGTCGCCATAGCAAGGGTCAAGGCTTGACGTTGCCCTCCTGAAAGAAAGTTAGCATCAGTCTTCATACGGTCCTCAAGACCAAGTCCTAGACCAACCAAGGCCTCCTTGAAGAGCTTGCGTTCTTCTTCTGTGATTGATTTTTTGAAAAAGCTGCGCTTCTTACCACGACGGTAGGCGATAGCCATATTTTCTTCAATAGAAAGATTAGTGGCTGTTCCCATACGAGGATCTTGGAAAACACGGCTGATATCTTTAGAACGGACATCAACCGAGTCTTTACGAATTGAGCGACCGTCAAGCAAGATATCTCCTTTGTCAATCTCAACCACACCTGCAATTGAGTTCATCAAGGTTGACTTACCAGCACCGTTACCACCGATAACAGAGATAAAATCGCCTTGTTCGATATCAAGGTCCAAGCCACGAAGGACTGGATTTTCATTGATAGTTCCTTTTTCAAAGGTTTTTTGAATATTTTTTAACGAAAGCAATGCCATTAGTCTTTACCTCCTGGAGTCAATGTTTTTGAAGGTCTTACACCTAATTTTTTACGAACCTCAGGCACATAGAGGATGATTGCAAGGAGAATAGCTGACGCTAGTTTCAACATTTGCGCATCCACATTCATGGCAAGAATGATTACCAAGACCAGACGGTACAAGATTGAACCGAGGACGATTGACCAGAGACGTTTGCCGAGTGGCAAGTATTTAACGATAACCTCTGCCAAGATGATTGAGGCAAGACCGTTAACGATGGTACCTGTACCCATGTTCATATCAGCGTAGCCATTATTCTGCGCCAAAAGTGACCCTGAAAGGGCAATAAGACCGTTAGAAATCATGTAACCCAAAATCTTCATGCGGTCAACCTTGATACCGTTGGCTTCACCCATAGCGATGTTGTCACCTGTTGCACGAAGGGCAAGACCGATCTGTGTGTTCAAAAGAACAACCAGAAGACCAATTACAAAGGCAACAAAAACCAAACCGATCAAGATAACACTGTAAAGTTTAGACAAGCCAGTTCCCATGACCATTGTGACAAGAGTTGTCTGACCTGACAAGGAAACGTTTGAGCTACCCAAGACCAAAAGGTTGATTGAGTAAAGGGCTGTCAAGGTAATGATACCCGTCAAGAGGGCTGGAATCTTCATCTTGGTGTGCATGAAACCAGAAACTGCACCGGCCAGCATACCAGCTACAAAACCACCGATTGTGGCAAGTAGAGGATTGACACCGTTGACAATCATAATAGTTGTTGAAGCTGCACCCAATGGGAAGGCACCTTCAGCTGTCAAGTCAGCCAAGTCCAAGATACGGAAGGTGATGAAAACACCGATAGCCATGATAGACCAAAGAAGACCTTGAGAAATCGCTGACAAGACAATGTCAAGCCAACCATTTGATGAACTTGAACTTGATGATGTTGATGAGCTTGTGCTGCTTGTCTTAGCAGCTGTGCTTGATGCTGTCGTTGTTGTCTCTTCACTTTCAGTTGTAGTCGTTTCAGACGATTCTGATGTGATTGATGAGACATCGATACCTAGTGTCTTAGCCATATCTTCGTTGACAACAACGTCAAGTGTTTCTGGATATTCAGCAGCAACGTTGCTAACGTCCTCACCATTCATGATGCGGATGGCAAGTTTGGCAGTCTGACGACCTAGCGCTTCATAGTTGGCACCGTAGGTAAAGAGAACACCCTTATCAACAACGTCTGCTGAACCACCTACGACTGGAATCTTCGTTTCTTTTGAGAGATCAGTAACCAAGGAGATGGCTGACACGATTGTATTATCTGTTGGGATAAAGAGCACTTCTGTCTGGCTCATCAAGCTCTTCGCTGTGTCTTGGACATCATTAGTTGATGAAATCCCTTTGACAAGTGTTTCGATACCTGCCTCTTTGAAGGCTTTCTCTGCCTCTTCAACCTGAACTTCTGAGTTACGTTCATTGGTTGTGTACATGATACCGACTTTTTTAACATTAGGCATGACTTTTTTCAAAAGTTCTACCTGTTTAGCAATCGGAGACATGTCACTGGTACCTGTTGCCATACCACCTGGTTTTTCCATGCTTTCAACCAATTTAGCTGAGACTGGATCAGTTACGGCTGTAAAGAGAACAGGTACATCTGTTGTCAAGTTTGTCAATGACTGGGCTGCTGGTGTCGCAATTCCTAGGACAATGTCATTTTCAGACAGGAGACTGGTTGCAATAGTCTGCAAGTTTGACTGGTCACCTTGGGCATTTTCATAGTCGATGACGATATTTTTACCGTCCTCGTAGCCCTCGTCTTTCAATTCAGCAACGAAACCTTCACGCGCTGCTGAGAGTGATTCGTGTTCCACATATTGGAGAATACCGATATGGGTCACATCATTACTATTACTTGTCTGCGACGAACATCCCGCAAGAACAAGCACTGCCATCGCTGTTGCAGCAATGACTGTCAGGATCTTTTTCATTTTCCTTCCTCCACAATCCTTTTTTTGATGAGAGTGGGACAAAAATCGGTAATTCCGAAGGAACTCGATTTTTCAGCAAGTCTTCATTTTAGGTCGCTGACCTGAAACAGTCTATCCCCAGACTGTTTCACTCCCACCTCCGCACAGTTGAGTAGGGCTGTAAGAGTTGATTCATCAACGAATTAGAGCCCACTCAACCACTGCGTCTTGCAAATCAGACTACAAAAAATTATGAGTTCCTGGACTTTTTGCCCAGTCTCTTTTTAAGAAGATCACAAAACAAAAAACCAGCTAGATAATCTCTAACTGGCTCTTACCCTTGCACAAAAGAGCTTGCGCTCTCTTATCCTAACCAGTTAGATTCTGATCTAATCGGCTAGGTCCATCATAAAATGCTTTAGCTTCATAGATACAAACATAGGTGACGCTTGTATCTGATTCACTAATACAAACGTCTATCTAAAGAAACCAAAGTAGTAATAAGTATTAAGTTCTTCTCGTAATGACGTCTGTCTTAACATTTCATGCCTCCTTGTTTATGATTAGTTTAAGTTTACCCCTATTTAGGACAACTGTCAATACTTTTTTAAAATTCAGACAATTCCGCAAAGCAAAAACTCCTCAAAGGTTAGGAAGAGACCTTTAAGGAGTTAACAGTTAGCTGTGCATCTGCTGGAGCTTATTTTCCAAATCATCAATCAAACGATTGGCATTTTGACGTCCTCGGTAGATCCCATAGCTAAAGAGCATCATACCTAGGATACTAAGTGCGGTCAAGAGACATCCTCCAAGGAAAAGATGGGAATTTGTCTTATGGTAGAAATAGATCAGAAGGAGCCCTAGACCAGCAAGGATAAATAAGAGATTATACCAATATTTAAGGTTGCGAAGCATGTGTTTTTGGTAGGCTACTTCTTCTTCGTAGCCTGCAATAAGTTCTTGTTCTGTCATTAGTATGAAAGTCCTGGATTGAAGAAACCGAGTAGAACACCGACAAGTGAGATAACAACCAAGATAACCATAGTCCAGATAGCAGACACGTGTTTCTTAGACATTAACCACCAGCAGAAGATTGTCACAGCAACGGTCAAGAGTCCTGGGAAGATACTGTCAAATTGTTTTTGAAGATCTAGGAAGACCTTGCCGTTGGTATTTTTCAATTGGAGTGATGTTGTCACGCTAACCCATGATGCCAAGACCCCACCGACAACCATCCCACCGATGATACCGATAGCACGGCGAATTGCTGCGCCTTGTTTTCCGACAAGGAAGCTAACAGCCTGGTCACCCAATTGGTAGCCACGGAAGAAGAGGAAGCGTTGTCCAAAGTAAGCAAGCAAACTCCAAACGATGATGTAGAAGATTGCCCCTACTGGTGAACCATTTTGAGACATCCCTAGAGAGATACCCAAAAGGATTGGAATCAAGGTACCATCAATCAGGGAGTCACCGATACCGGCAACAGGTCCCATCAAACCAGCACGCATGTCATTGATTGTATCGCCATCGATACCTTTATCGTTAGCTCGCGCTTCTTCCATAGAAGTTGTGATACCAACAATCACTGAACCAAGCATTGGATTGGTATTGAAGAAAGCTGTATAGGCTTGAATCGCCTTATTTTGATCCTCTTGATTAGGATAGAGTTTCTTCAAGACTGGAAGCATTGATGACAAGTAACCAAAGGTCTGCATATGCTCTTGTGAGAAACAAGTGAGGGCACCCCAGAACCAGAGGTGGAATGATTTGCTTAGCGTTTTTTTATCTAATTTTTTTACATTTTCTTCCGCCATCTTAGATGTCCTCCTCTTCTTCATCGTCATCAAAATCTCCAGATGAGCCTCCTGAGCTTACAAGAACACGAGACCCTTTAGACATTTCAATTTCATACATGATAACTGCAAAGAGCATTGAAACGACAGTTACAGATACCAAGTTCAAACCAAGTGATGCACAAAGTGTGAAACCAACAAGGAATGGGATAAAGTCAGTCGCTTTGTTAACAATCTGGCGAAGCAAGATAGCAATACCCACACAAGGAAGCATACCACCTACTGTAAAGAGCGTTTTCATTGGAACCCCATCCATTGGAAGGGCATCACGAAGGGCAGTTACGGCAGTTGAACCAAAGTAAGTAAACAAAAGTGTTGGCAAGAATGAGAACAAGGCATGTGAAATCCATGGGAAACCGAAGTTTACAGCATAGAGTTTATCGAGTTTTCCACTCTTAACATCTTTCCAACCGATTGATTGCCAAACAAGGTTGAGAGTAGCGACTGCATAGTACATAACAGTACCAACAGTACCTACCAAGGTACCGATTGATTTTGCAAGGTCAGAAGCTGTACTTCCATTAGCATCAAGTCCTTGAGAAGCTACGGCAACCATAGCAAGCGGAATACCGATATAAGAAATAGCACGAACATCGGCAGAAACAGTTCCACCAGGTGTTACAAGGGCGATGTAAACCAACTGCATAGCTGCACCACAGGCAATTCCCAAAGGAATATTTCCAAGGACGATCCCGCAGACCAAGCCACCAACCAAGGGACGACCGATTGTGTAGTTCCCTACGGCTTGACCAGCCATATTGGAATTAGAACATAGGCAGGCAAATAATCCTAAAATAGCTGCCTGAAAAATAGATATTGTCATCAGACTCTCCTCCTAAATACGTCACATCAATTCTTTCAAAAATCTCTGTTTAGAATTCGAATTTTCCTTTAAATTTAGACCATTCACCCAAACGTTGGTCAGGAAGAAGAGCCAAGTCAACTGTGTAACCTGCTGCTTCAATAGCTTGGAAGCACTCTGCTTCTTCTTGAGTGAAGGATTGGTTATCACCAAGTTTGATAGAACCGTCACGGTCATTGGCTGGTCCTACGTTAACTGTTTTAACATCGCTTGGTTTAAAGCCCCAGTCTACCAAGATTTCCTTCATGTCTTGAGGATTTTTTGTGATAAGGAAGTAACGTGTATCTGAATTGAGCACCTTATCCTGAACTTCTTTGAAGTGTTCTAGGGTCCAGACAAAGGTTTTCTTACCTTCTGCCGCTGCTTTATAGGCTTCTTTCAAAACTTTGTTGCTTGCTGCCTTATCATTAACAGCGATAATACCGTCACATGGACGTTCTTTTCCCCAGCGAGTTGTGATAAGACCGTGAATCATGCGGTCGTCGATACGTACAAATGAAACTACCATTTTTAATCTCCTTTTTCTACATTAGCAAAGCTATTAAATATCATCGTCATCATCGGCTTCTTCATCATCTGATGAAGCCACCTTAAATTCTTGCAGGGCTGTTTGAGCTTCTGGCAGAACAGCCTGAACAAAGTCATCGCCATCCAACATATCCTTCATGACAGCCGAAGTGATCGCCATGGGAAGATTCATTCCTCCAAGTACAATCGCAGAGCTGAGCAAGCCTCTTTCCTCCAGAACACTGAGAGCCGTTGTCAGAGGACTTCCTCCGACAATATCTGCCAATACAATCACAGAATCCTCATCTGTCACAACTGAAATTGCCTCTTTGAAATCTGCTGCGAAAACTTCTGTTCCCTCACGCAAACCAACTGCAATAACCTGTTCCATCTTGTCACCAGCAAACATAGCTAACGAGGTCTTGAGCCCCTCAGCAAAACCACCGTGACTTACAAGAAGTAGATACTTCATTTGATTCCCTTCTTCCTTTTGTTTTATTGTCTTAATTTTACAAAAACATACTAAGATTAGTAGTGAGGAAATCTCCGACGGGAGAGAGTACTCACTACTTTTTCTTTATGCTAAAGTAGAGGTGTCTTGTTAA
>NZ_JAFBEH010000053.1 GCF_016908645.1 Streptococcus loxodontisalivarius | reverse complement strand
CGACTTAACAAGACACCTCTACTTTAGCATAAAGAAAAAGTAGTGAGTACTCTCTCCCGTCGGAGATTTCCTCACTACTAATCTTAGTATGTTTTAGTATCTTTTTTTCTGCGACTTCTGTTTTACACATAGGGGCTAAAGTGCTATAATAAAGACGATATTGTCAATAGCTCTGCTATTTTCAAAAGAAAACAAATGATAAAATAGGAGAATCCTCATGGGACGTAAATGGGCCAATATTGTTGCCAAGAAAACTGCCAAAGACGGTGCAACGTCTAAGGTTTACGCTAAGTTTGGTGTTGAGATCTATGTTGCTGCTAAGCAAGGTGATCCAGATCCAGAAACAAATGCTGCACTTCGTTTTGTACTTGAGCGTGCAAAACAAGCACAGGTTCCAAAACACATCATTGACCGTGCTATCGATAAGGCTAAAGGTAATACAGACGAGACTTTCGTAGAAGGTCGTTACGAAGGTTTTGGTCCAAATGGTTCAATGGTTATCGTTGATACGCTTACTTCAAACGTTAACCGTACGGCTGCAAACGTGCGTACTGCCTATGGTAAAAACGGTGGTAACATGGGTGCTGCAGGTTCTGTATCTTACATGTTTGACAAAAAAGGTGTCATCGTTTTTGCAGGTGATGACGCTGACGCTGTTTTTGAGCAATTGCTTGAAGCAGATGTAGATGTAGACGATGTAGAAGCAGAAGAAGGAACAATCACTGTTTACACTGCTCCAACAGACCTTCACAAAGGTATCGAAGCTCTTCGTTCAAACGGTGTTGAAGAATTCCAAGTTACTGAACTTGAAATGATTCCTCAATCAGAAGTGACACTTGAAGGTGAAGATCTTGAAACTTTTGAAAAACTTATCGATGCTTTGGAAGCAGATGACGATGTTCAAAAAGTTTACCACAATGTAGCAGACTTCTAATAAGTCATAAAATGAGGTTGAGACGATTGTCTTGACCTTTTCTTTTTACTGTTTTTTATGTGATAGCTTTCTTTTATCTCCGTGATAAGAAAATGGTATTAGTCAAATCTTGAGAAAAGGTCTAAAATAGGTTTATTGAAAATCAGTGAAAGTGAGGTCGCAAAAATGAAAAAAGTCATCGTTGGAATTACAGGGAATGAAAAGGAAATGCCAGTCATGTCTGGTATTACATTTGATGCGGTCTCACGTCATTTATCAGATGGTGTCAAGGAGGCTGGTGGCATTCCTATCATTATTCCTATTGGCACACCTGATTTAGCAGAGACCTATGTTTCAATGATTGATAAATTGATTTTGTCTGGTGGTCAAAATGTGGATCCTCGTTTTTATGGTGAGGAAAAAGAGACTAGCAGTGATGACTATAATTTAGAACGTGATGTGTTTGAATTTGCTCTTGTCAGGGAAGCTCTTAAACAAGGTAAGCCAATCTTTGCTGTTTGCCGTGGCATGCAGCTTTTGAATGTGGCTTTGGGTGGAACCTTGAATCAGGACATCGCCAATCATTGGCAGAAAGAATTTAAGGGAACTGCGCATGAGGTTATTGTGGAATCAGACAGTCGTGTCAGCCACTTGGTGGCGTCTGGTTCACGTATCAATTCTATCCACCGTCAATCCGTTAAGGAATTAGCACCTAGCTTAAAAGCGACAGCGCGTGATCCTCGTGATGGTACCATTGAAGCCTATGAAAGTAAGGATGGTTCCCCTTTGATGGGCATCCAATGGCATCCAGAATTACTGCTTGAAAAGCAAGAGAGTCAGAAACTTTTCCACTATCTCGTGGAGGCATTATAGAGAGTTGGAGAGATCCAGCTCTTTTTGTGATAGGGCTTGTCTATCTCTTTGATAAAAAATATCTATTTTTCTAAATGCTTGGGGAATGGTAAGATATTAGCAAGTGGGAGGTAGTTTATGAAAAAGTTTTTATTGGGATTGGTCTTGCTATCGGGTTTGCTAGTAACGAATACGGTCAGTGCAGCTGATAAGGAAGTCGTCCTTGCGACTGCTGGTGATATCAAACCTTTTTCTTATGAGAATAAGAAAGGTAAGTTGACTGGTTATGATATTGAAGTCGTAAAAGCAGCTAGTAAATATATGGATGGTTACAAGATAAGCTACAAACGTACAGCTTGGGAGTCTATCTTTGTTGGGATGGATAGTGGTCACTATCAGATAGCAGCTAATAATCTTTCTTATACTGATGAACGTGCGCAAAAGTACCTCTATTCTCTTCCGATTGCTAAAAATCCCTTGGTCTTAGTCGTTCCTGAATCTTCTAAGATTACCTCTTTAGATGATATCGGTGGGAAGACAACGCAGGATGATACAGGGACATCGACAGCACAGTTGATTGAGGATTGGAATAAGGAACACACAAGTAAGCCGTCTACTATTGACTATTCAGGTGAAGATGTTGCGAAACGCTTGCTGGATTTGTCAAATGGAGAATTTGATTACTTGGTGTTTGATAAAATTTCTGTTGAGACAATCATTGAACAAAAAGGCTACGATTTAAAAGTCATTGATTTGGACACTGGTAATAATCCTAACAATTATATTGTCTTTTCTAAGGATAGCGAGGATATGCAGGAGCAGTTCAACCAAGCTCTAAAGACCATGTATGAGAATGGACAACTTGAAAAATTGAGTCAAAAGTATTTGGGAGGTTCCTATCTTCCTGATAAAGCAGAATTGGAGTAATTATGACAGAAGCATTTTATGATAAATTGGCGGCGATTCGCCATGAAATCCACCAAAATCCAGAAGTATCAGAGCGTGAGTACAATACGACAGAATTTCTCAAGGGTTACCTATCTGAACTAGGTATTAAGATTATTGAGACTGATTTGAGAACGGGTGTTATTGCAGAGATTGGTTCTGGCCAGCCTGTTGTTGCCCTACGTGCTGACATTGATGCTCTGCCTATTAAGGAAAAAAATACCTTTGATTATGCTAGTAAAAATGGTGCCATGCATGCCTGTGGTCACGATTTTCATCAGACCAGTCTCTTGGGTGCTGCAGAGCTTCTTAAGGCTAAGGAGGACCAGCTCAATGGTACGCTCCGCCTGATTTTCCAACCTGCTGAAGAGGTTTCTAAGGGGGCCTATGCAGTCTTGGAGACGGGTGTCTTAGATGACGTTTCAGCCATTATCGGCTACCACAATATGCCATTTTTGAAGCCTGGGCAAATCGGCTTGCGCTCCAAAGCTATCATGGCTGCAGTGGAGAAATTCAAGGTAACTGTTAAGGGAGTTAGTGGTCATGCTGCGCGACCTGACTTGGGAGTGGATACTGTTTTGACCATTACAAGTATGGTCAATAATTTACAAGCAATCGTATCACGAACAGTTTCTCCATTTGAACCAACAGTTCTGTCTGTAACTCATATCAATGCTGGTTCAACTTGGAATGTTCTACCTAGTGAGGGCTTCTTTGAGGGGACTATCAGAACCTTTACCAAGGAAAATCGTCAGCATATGCGTCAGCAATTTACTACAATTGTGGAGCAGACAGCCCAGCAATTTGGTGCTCAGGTAGAGATTTCTTGGGGACAGACACCAAATGTAACTTACAATGACGAAGAGTTGACACCGCTCATTTTTGAAAACTCAAAGAAATTTGCGGAGGTTATCGAGGTAGGTCCATCAACTGGTGGTGAGGATTTCGCTGCCTATCAAGAGAAAATTCCTGGAGTCTTTGCCTTTATCGGTGGTAATGGTGAAGAGAATGCACCTGACCTTCATCATGATACCTTTATCGTTAAAGATGAGGCCCTACCAGTTGCGGTTAATTATTTTGTGGAAAATGCTCAGCTTCTTTTAAATTATTTCTCGAAAAAAGCGTCAGAATAGCTTTTAGAAGGAGTGATAAGTTTTCTTTATCAGTGTGATAAGAAAAGAATATTAGTCATCTTTTTAAGAAAATGTTAAGATAGAGAACGTAATAAAAATGATTAATGAGCCTTCGGCTCAACTATAGGAGAAAAAGAGATGAAAATGAAAAAAATTCTCGGAATTACAGGTATTGCACTTGCTTCAGCACTTGTTTTGGCTGCATGTTCATCAAGCTCAAGTAGCTCAAGTAAATCAGGAAAAGAAGAAGTTGTTTTTGCGACTGTTGGAACAACAGCACCATTCTCATATGAAGAAAACGGTGAGTTGACAGGTTATGATATTGAAGTTGCTAAAGCTGTTTTTGAAGGTTCAGACAAGTATGAAGTGACTTTCAAGAAAACAGAATGGTCATCAATCTTTACAGGTCTTGACTCAGGTAAATACCAAATGGGTGGTAACAACATTTCTTACTCAGCAGAGCGTGCTTCTAAGTACCTCTTCTCATACCCAATCGGTGCAACACCATCTGTATTGACAGTCTTGAACGATAGCGATATCACATCATACGATCAAATCGGTGGTCACTCAACTCAAGTTGTTCAAGGAACATCTACAGCAACTCAGTTGGAAGAGTACAACAAAGAGCACTCAGACAACCCAGTTACATTGAACTATACAAATGAAAACATCACTCAAATCTTGACTAACCTTAACGATGGTAAAGCAGACTTCAAGATTTTCGATGCACCAACTGTAAACTCAATCATCAAAAACCAAAACCTTTCAAATCTTAAAACAATTGAACTTGAGTCATCAGAACAACCATACATCTACTTCTTGTTTGCTGATGGTCAAGATGATCTTCAAGAATTTGTTAACGGACGTTTGAAAGAACTTCAAGAAGATGGAACGCTTGCTAAATTGGCAGAGCAATTCCTTGGCAGTGCAGACTACATCCCAACTGCTTCAGATATGAAAGTACCATCAGGTGACTAATAATAGTAGGAGAGGCTGGGACAAGGTCCTAGACCTCTTCTCTTTTTTCGTCCCAATCGCGTTTATTTAGAGAATAATCGTCTATTTATGAGAAAAATAGGTTCAATTCTATAACAAAAGTCAATGGGGTTATAGTTTTTAACTATACATTTCTACAATTATAAACAATTTGATTATTCATAGTAAGCATGAGATAATAGACAAGTAAAATGATTTAAGTGAGGAAATATTATGAAATTGAAAAAAATCCTAGGAATTGCTGGGCTTGCAGCAGCATCAGTTCTACTTCTTGCAGCATGTGGCAGCAAATCATCATCAAGCGACACTAAAACACTTAATGTTGGTATCATGACACTTGATGATACAACTGAGCCAGTTTGGGACAAGGTTACTGAATTAGCTAAGGAAGAAGGTGTGACTCTTAAATTTACAGAGTTCACAGACTACAACCAACCAAATGAAGCCCTTCAAAATGGTGAAATCGACGTCAATGCCTTCCAGCACTACAACTTCTTGAACAGCTGGAACAAGGACAACAACGGTACTTTGGTAGCAGCTGCTGATACTCTTCTTAGCCCTATCCGTCTCTTCTCAGGAGTTGACGGTGATGGCAAAGCAAAATACACTAAAGTCAGCGAGATTCCAGATGGAGCGACTATCTCAGTTCCTAACGATGCGACTAATGAAAGCCGTGCCCTTTACCTTCTTGAAGCAGCCGGTTTGATTAAACTTAGCGTTTCAGGTGAAGAGGAAGCAACGCTTTCATCAATCTCATCAAATCCAAAAAATCTTGACATCAAAGAAGTTGACGCTAGCCAAACAGCTTCAACATTGACATCAGTAGCGGCAGCTGTTATCAACAATGCCTTTGCACAAACAGCTAAAGTTGACTACAACACAACCCTTTACACTGAAGAAGTTAATGACAACTCAAAACAATGGGTTAACGTCATTGCTGCTCAAAAAGACTGGGAAAGCTCAGACAAGGCTGATGCAATCAAAGTCTTGATTAAAGCCTACCAATCAGATGAAGTTGGTAAATTGATCCAATCAGCATCTAACTACATTGATATCCCAGCTTGGGAAGGTGCAACTGTAACAAGTTCATCATCAAACTAAGATAGGCCTAGCTAACAGGGACAGCCTATTGATAAAAGGAGAGAGGTGGAATCGGAAGATTTCGACCTCTCTTGGTTTATCTGGGAATTAATTTCTGGATTTAAAAATCGAGTTAAACTTGCTATCTGGCTATTTTCAGATTTCTGATATAGGAGAAAACATGACATTTTCAAAAGAACAAGAGCAAATCGATAAGTTTCGTAATGACGAGATTGCTCAGCACTATTTTGAGGTTTTGAGAACCTTGATTTCAAAAAAATCAATCTTTGCACAGAATATAGGTCTAGCTGATGTGGCAGGATATCTGGGTGAAATTTTTGCCAATGTCGGTGCAGAAGTAACCATCGATGAGACTTATACAGCACCTTTTGTGATTGCTAAGTTTAAGAGTCCAAGAGAGAATGCTAAGACCATTATCTTTTACCAGCACTATGATACGGTTCCTGCTGACAATGACCAGCCTTGGACAGATGATCCTTTTAAATTAACCGTGCGCAAAGGTTATATGTATGGTCGTGGTGTGGATGATGACAAGGGGCATATCACAGCTCGTTTGACGGCTGTTAGAAAGTATGTCCGTGAAGTTGGTGAACTACCTGTTAATATCATCTTTATGATGGAGGGTGCAGAGGAATCAGCCTCAACTGACCTTGACAAGTATTTGGAAAAATACCGTGAGGATCTCCTACCAGCGGATCTACTCGTTTGGGAACAAGGCAATAAAAACACGGAAGATCAGCTTGAAATCACTGGTGGTAATAAGGGGATTATTACCTTTGACTTGTCTGTTGAAAGTGCCGAGGTTGATATCCACTCTAAATACGGTGCAGTTATAGAATCTGCTTCTTGGTATCTCTTGAATGCTATTTCAAGTATGCGTGATGGTTCAGGTCGTATTCTAATTGATGGCATTTATGACCAGGTTCAAGAGCCTAATGAGCGTGAATTGGATTTGGTAGAGCGCTATGCTATTGAAAATACAGATGATCTGAGACGTTTGTATGGTCTCAAGTTGCCAGTCTTGACCAAGGATCGTCGTGATTTCTTGAAGCGTTATTTCTTTGAACCTGCCCTATCTATCGAAGGTTTATCGACTGGTTATGAGGGGCAAGGGGTCAAGACGATTTTACCAGCGCAAGCTATTGCCAAGATGGAGATGCGTCTGGTTCCGGGCTTGACACCAGCCTATGTTCTTGAGAAAATAAAAGAGCATTTAAAAAAGGCTGGCTTTGATCGTATCAAGGTCACCTATACTTTGGGTGAGGAGAGCTATCGCAGCGATATGTCTGCGCCAGCTATTCTCAATCTTATCCAACAGGCTGAAAAATTTTATGAAAAAGGAATTTCTGTGTTACCGACTTCTGCTGGAACTGGTCCGATGCACATGATTTATGAGGCTTTGGGGGTACCTATGGCTGCCTTCGGGCTTGGAAATCCTAACAGTCGTGACCATGGAGGCGATGAGAATGTCAGCTTGGCTGATTACTACACCCACATTGAACTAATTAAGGAGTTAATTGCAAGTTATGAGTAATGTCATTATCAATCTTGAGAATATCGACATCACCTTTTACCAGAAAAAACGTGTGATTGAGGCGGTAAAGAATGTCTCAGTCCAAATCAACAAGGGTGATATCTACGGTATTGTCGGTTATTCAGGGGCTGGGAAGTCAACCTTAGTCCGTGTCATCAACCTACTGCAGGTTCCAACTGCTGGTAAGATTACTGTCGGTGGTGATGTGACCTATGCGGACGGTCAGGTCAAACTCAGCAGTGGTCAGTTGCGTCAGAAACGCCAGAAAATCGGGATGATTTTCCAGCACTTTAATTTGATGGCTCAAAAGACAGCTTATGAAAATGTTGCTTTCGCTTTGCGTCATTCAGGACTTGGAAAAGAAGACAAGGATCAGAAAATTCGTCAACTTTTAGAGCTTGTTGGTCTAGCAAATCGTGCGGATAACTACCCATCTCAACTATCAGGTGGTCAAAAGCAGCGTGTCGCTATTGCGCGTGCCCTTGCCAATGATCCAGAGATTCTGATTTCTGATGAATCAACATCTGCCTTGGATCCTAAGACGACTAAGCAGATTTTAGCCTTGCTTCAAGACCTTAATAAAAAACTTGGCTTGACAGTGGTTATGATCACACACGAGATGCAGATTGTTAAAGATATTTGTAACCGTGTCGCTGTGATGCAGAATGGTCTCTTGATTGAAGAAGGTTCTGTTCTTGATATTTTCTCAAATCCTAAGGAAGAATTGACCAAGGAATTTATTAAAACAGCTACTGGTATTGATGAAGCGCTTGTTAAGATTGAACAGCAAGATTTAGTTCAAAACTTGCCAAAAAATGCTATCTTGGCTCAGCTTAAATATGCTGGGACATCAACGGATGAACCAATCTTGAACGAACTTTATAAAAACCATCAGGTAACAGCTAATATCCTTTATGGAAATATTGAGATTTTGGATAATACACCAGTCGGTGAGATGGTGGTTGTATTGACTGGTCAAGTGGATGATTTGGTAGCTGCGCAGACAGCTATCTCAGAAGCTGGAATTGAACTAACTGTATTGAAAAGAGGTGTCTAGATGATTGAGTGGATTCAAACCAACCTACCAAATGTTTATGATATTGGTTTAACAGGAACAAATTCTTGGCTGGATGCCATTCAAGCGACCCTTTATATGACATCAATTTCCTTTGTCATCGGTGGTTTTCTAGGTCTAGTTATGGGGCTTTTCCTAGTCCTAACTGGACCACGTGGTGTTATTGAAAACAAGGTGGTCTTTCAAATCTTGGATAAGATTACCTCAGTCTTTCGTGCCATTCCTTTCATTATCTTGCTTGCTATTTTGAAGGGTGTAACCTATTTCCTTGTAGGAACTAACTTGGGAATGACGGCTGCACTGGTTCCTTTGTCAGCAGCAACCTTCCCCTTCTTTGCCCGTCAGGTGCAGGTTGTCTTAGCAGAGCTTGACCGTGGCGTTATCGAAGCTGCTCAGGCTTCAGGTGCGACACTTTGGGATATTATCAAGGTTTACTTGACAGAAGGACTGCCAGAAATTGTGCGCGTGTCAACGGTAACCTTGATTTCCCTAGTTGGTGAAACTGCCATGGCTGGTGCTATCGGTGCAGGTGGTCTTGGTTATATCGCTATCTACTATGGATACAATCGTTCTAACACAGACGTGACCATCACAGCAACCTTGTTGCTCTTGATTTTGATCTTTATCGTTCAATATGTCGGTGATTTCTTGACCAAGAAATTGAGTCACAAATAAGAGTGGAAGCCCCAATTTGGGGCTTTTTTTCATGCATATTTCTTTGATGATAAGAATAAAATGAAAAGTACGAACTAGTTATATTTCTTAAAAAATATTATTTTCTTATTTTGAGATGTTTTTTAGTATTTTTGATAAAAAAATATATAGCAAAGTATAGCGTTGAAAAAAGGATAAATAATCACTTTAAGCCAATATTTCAGGGATTTCACTATGTATTATTAATATTTATGTCAATTTTAAAAAACGGATGTTTAAAATCTTTGATTTATGTTAAAATAGAAAAAGAAAAGAAGAGGAGGTGTGGCTATGATTGACTGGGAAATACTTCGAATGACTAGTGCATTTAATGCTTTTATTACAATTTTTAATTTCTTGATCATTTATTGGATCTATCTGCGAATGACTCGGACTAGGCCAAAATTTTGGTTGACAGCGATTTTGCTGACCCTGGAAGTCTTTTTTATTACGAGCCATCCCTCTTTTAATCTTCCCTTTCTGGATCCCTTGATTTTGTTTATTCTAGCTACTGTTTATCAGAAGGAGATGGACTTAAAAGAGCGGCTGTTTTTTAGTTTACTCCCAGCTGTTTTTGTGGATATTTTTTCCCGCTTTTCAGCCTTCTATATTTTGTCCTACTATTTTGCTAAGGATATCACAGTTGTCAATCAGAATGCCCTCTGGCTTACTTTGTCTTATCTTTTGGTTTTTCCCTTTTATTTTTTTGTGGAATATACGATTTTATTTGATCGATCGCTGTATCACGCGATTACTAGCAAGAAAAAACATTATTACCGTATCTTGCAGCACCTCTGTGTATCAATGGGCATCTATTATGTAGTAGTATATGCCCTTGCATCGATTCAGGACTTAGGATTATGGGAATTAGCTCCGCTGGCTAGGCAGTTCTTGGTTTGTACATATGGAATGTTATTTATCTATCTCTTATCAACTTTAGGGAAATCGGCCCATAAAAATATTGAAGAAAAGATTGCTGAAGAACAGGCAAGACGTATTTCTAATATTGAGCATTATGGTCAGCGTATGGAACAGCTTTATCAGGAAATTCTTGTCTTTGAGGATGATTATAAGGATATGCTGAGGCAACTCAAGGAAAGTTGTGACAGCAATGATATTGAAGTCATTCGACAGACCTATAATCGTATCTTGGGAAAGAATATCGATTATTACTCGAGTAGTCACTTTGAATTGGGGCGTTTGATTACCATCGAAAATAGTGCTTTAAAGAGTGTCTTGTCTGCTAAAATTTTGGAGGCAGAAGAAAAGGGAATCACTATTTCAACAGAATTCCCAGATTTAATTACGGAAACGCCAATCTCCAGTCTAGACCTGGCTATCGTGATTTCTATTCTCTTTGACAATGCTATTGAGGCTGCGCTTGGGACCGAGCAGCCCACAATCCGAATCGCCTTTTTTAAAAATTTTGATAGTCACTTGTTCATTATCTCAAATGCTACTAAGGAGGAGCAGATCAATACTTCTCATATTTTTGAGTTAGGTGTCTCTAGCAAGGGAGAAAATCGAGGACTTGGTCTCTCAAATGTTTCTCAGATTTTGGATGACTACCCGATGGCTATGTTGTCAACCAGCAGCCATAATTTTGAATTTACTCAGAAACTAGAACTTTTGTCCTCAGCTAACTAAGAAGGGAGGTAGCTTTGGCATTCTATCTTTATATTGTGACGGTCTTTGTGACAGAGGTTTTCAATTATGCCATTATTTCAAGGACCTCCTGGAAACAACTGAGTCGGCACTGGCTGATTATCTTTTTAGCTTTTTTAGTAACCAGTCTTAGTCAGTACTATACGTCGATTATCTTTGATCCCATAGGGCTCTTTGTTATTAGCTCTGCTATTTACCCAAATAGTAAAAGAAGTATCAATATTTTCTATGCCATGTACACCTATGTCTTGTCGGATTTTCTGACCTGGTTGATAGTACTCTTTATCTATAAGCCTCTTTTTTCAGTGACAGAGGATATGATTATGGTGAGCAGTTTGATGGTGAGCTTTAGTTATGTGCTGTCAATCTTGTTGCTTTTGATTATTCACCGTCTCTTTAACATGAATTTCTCCCTGATTCGTAAGATTGATAATCGTAATAATCTCATCTTGCTGGTTATTAATCTGGCTATGATTTCTTATTATTTTTTGTCGGAGATATCCTTTATCATACCGCGCTACACAGGGATTGTTTTAGCGATTTCTAAGATAACAAGTAAGTCTGTTTTGATTTTTATCTTCTGGATGCTCTTTTTAACAGCTTCAATCATGCTGAATTACTATTCTAAACGTCGTATGGCAGAGGCTATTAAGTTTGAGCAGGATAAGCATTTGGAGGTCCTGGAGACCTATAACAGCTATATTGAGCAATTTTATACGAATCTTCGAAAGCTTAAGCATGATTATGAAAATATTTTGATTAGTTTGCGTGATAGCATCGAGGTTGGAAATGTCAATGAAGTTAAGGAAGTTTATCAGGATTTAGCTGCAAGAAGTCAGAGCTATTTACAAGAGTCTGATGGCAAAATCATTCAGGAATTGATCAAAATCAATATCCCTTTTATCAAGCTGACGCTTTTGGAGAATAATATTTTGGCTCAGCGTAAGCGTGTCCCTGTTCACCTGCTTGTTTGCCGTCCAATTGATGGTTATGCAACTAACTTGGAAGTCCTGTCATCTGTACTTGATAGACTTTGTAAGCGAGCCATCTATTTGGCTCAGGAAAATTTTTCTGATGTCGAAATCATCGTTGATAGTTTGGAAGATGGCTTTTCTATCTTACTTGAGACCAGGGTTTATCAGGCATCAACGGCTAAAGATTATGTTGATGCTGAGGAAAATGAACAACACCTCATGTCTGATAATCAGGAGTTGAAGGTTGTGCAGCAGAGCTTTATTTCTCAAAATTATTTCATTCAAAAGATGGAAGTTCATCTTTTGGAAGTGACAGATTAAAAGAGGCTGGGCAAAAACGAGCTTCAACATAAAACCACCCAGTGATTTCTGTCTCGAAAACAATCAAGACGAAAGAATCACTGGGTGGTTTTTGA
>NZ_JAFBEH010000052.1 GCF_016908645.1 Streptococcus loxodontisalivarius | reverse complement strand
GGGGATAGACTGTTTCAGGTCAGCAACTTAAAAGAAAGACTTGCTGACAAAATCGAATTCCTTCGGAATTACCGATTTTTGTCCCACTCTCTTTTCTATTGCTTAATTAGTTTGATTATCATTAGTATTAACTATCAAATTGATAGTGCAATTATGGGCATTTTTTGGTAAAATAGTTTTATAAAAGAAAACGTTTACAGAGAGGTAGTTTATGTCAAAAACGATTGCAATTAACGCGGGTAGCTCAAGTCTGAAGTGGCAACTTTATGAAATGCCAGAAGAAACTGTTCTTGCAAAGGGACTGATTGAACGTATTGGATTGAAAGATTCTGTTTCAACAGTTAAGTTTGGCGACCAAAAAGAGAGCCAAACACTTGATATCAAGGACCATGTTCAGGCAGTTAAGATTCTTTTAGATGACTTGATAACTTATCAATTGATTGCTTCTTATGATGAGATCACAGGAGTAGGTCACCGTGTGGTTGCAGGGGGAGAAGACTTTAAAACTTCTGTCTTGATTGATGATGTCGTGCTGGCTAAGATTGAAGAGCTGTCAGCTTTAGCACCGCTTCACAATCCAGCCAATGCAGCTGGTATTCGTGCCTTCAAGGAACTCTTGCCAGATATTACCAGCGTAGCTGTATTTGATACAGCCTTCCATACAACGCTCAATGACTATGCCTACTTGTACCCAATTCCACGCAAGTATTACATTGAGCATCAGGTCCGTAAATACGGTGCCCACGGAACAAGCCATCAGTATGTTGCTCAGGAGGCAGCCAAGCTCTTGGGACGTCCTTTGGAGGAGCTCAAACTCATTACGGCTCACATTGGAAATGGTGTCTCAATCACTGCCAACTATCACGGTGAATCAAAAGACACCTCAATGGGCTTCACCCCGCTTGCAGGACCTATGATGGGAACACGTTCTGGTGATATCGATCCAGCTATTATTCCTTATCTGATTGAACATGCTGAGGAGTTTGATGATGCTGCCGCTGTGGTCAATATGCTCAATAAGGAATCAGGTCTGCTAGGTGTATCAGGTATTTCTAGCGATATGCGTGATATTGAGGATGGTTTGCAAAGACAGGATAAGGATGCTGTTCTTGCCTACAATGTCTTTATTGATCGTATCAAGAAGTTTATCGGTCAGTACCTGGCAGTTCTCAACGGTGCGGATGCCCTTGTTTTCACCGCAGGAATGGGAGAAAATGGCTGGCTCATGCGTCGTGATGTTATCGAAGGTCTGACTTGGTTTGGCATGAAACTCGATCCAGAGAAGAATGTTTTTGGTTATACGGGTGAGATTTCAACGCCTGATTCTAAGGTCAAGGTCCTTGTTATTCCAACAGATGAAGAGCTAGTAATCGCTCGTGATGTGGAAAAACTAAAAGCTTAATTTGTTATCAAAATATGATAAGACCAGAAAGGTTGGCTGAGTAATCGGTCAGCTTTTTTGATTTAAAATGTAACATACACTTGATAAAATATGTAAAGGAGACTATACTTTTTGTGTAAAGTTAACTTGACACAAAATGAAAGGAGCTAATCATGGAAACAAGGATTCAAGAGCTGAGAAAAGCTCAGAAAATCAGTCAAGCCGAGCTAGCGGACCAGCTGGGTGTGACTAGACAGACCATTATTTCCTTGGAGAAGGGACGCTATAATGCCTCCTTGGAATTAGCTTATAAGATCGCTAAGTTCTTTAATCGACAAATTGAAGACGTGTTTTTATTTGAGGAGTAGAGGTGTTACTTATGTTTAAGCCAATATCAGAAGAAAAATTTAAAATTGAAACTCTTGTCTGCTTTCTCCTATTTTTGGAGAATATAGGAATGACTTTTTGGGAGTGGCAGTTGATGAGTTGGTCAATCAGTCGCTTGATGATTGCCTGCATTTTCTTGCTTAGTTTTTACTATCTTATCATTTTCGGGCGCAGTCTTTTTGACAAGAAATACTTTAAACATCGTTTCATCATACGAAATGATGAACGTAATCTTTTGATTCAAGATAAGTGTTTCCGCAATGTTGGTTTGATGGCCTTTGCTATTGCAGGAGCAGCCTATGGTTGGATGATGGGAGCAGTTCTTGTTGGTGTAGAGCCCAATGTTCAGCTCTTACCTCTTTCATTGGCTCTCTTCTTACTGGTCTTTGGAACTTATCTCTTATCTTACTGGTTCTTTAGTAAAAAACTATAAGCTGAAAGGAAATCTATCATGAAAATTGTAAGCCGTATCGCTATCTTCTTGGGAATTATTTTTCTAAATCTCTTGCCATCTGTGGTTATGCAAGTCTATCTGACTCTAAATAAGGACCAGGGGCAACTCCTATTGAGTCAACCCCAGTTATTGGTTATTAGTCTTGCCTATATTATAGAGGTCGTGATTTTCATCTATCTGGCTAAAAAGTGGCAACTCTTTGGAAATTGGAAAAGTCTGTCTTGGAAAACCTTGTTTAAATCTGTAGGTTTGGGATTTTTAGCCATTATGCTAGTTAATATCTTGTCTAATATCTTTTTTGCTCTATCTGGCAAGGATACATCTCTTAATCAGTCGGCCTTGATTGACCTCTTTTCTCAGATTCCAAAATGGCTCTTCTTTTTATCAGCAGTTGTCGTGGCTCCTATTACAGAGGAAATCATCTATCGAGGTTATGTTAGTAGAAGACTCTTTGAAAACCGTCCGACTTGGGGGATTATCTTTGGAGCTCTGCTATTTACCCTAGCCCATACACCGACGGACCTTGGAAGTTGGATCAGCTATGGTGGTATGGCGACTATCTTTGGTTTTATCTATTGGAAGACCAATCGCTTGGAGTATAGTTTTGCTCTGCACATGTTTAATAATCTTCTGGCAAGTTTGCTCATGTTACTCGTGTAAATTGTACAAAAGCTCTTGTTCTGTCTAGGACTTCATAGTATGATAGGAGGAGAAACTATTAGAAAAGGAGTTTTATGAAGTTATGGGGAAAAAAGTTTTAGGGATTATTTTAGTTGTATTGGGTCTAGCCCTCTTACACATGGGGGTAATCGTTGGAGGATTCTTCATCGGAAGCAATGTTCTGGCAGAAGTGGGAGCTGGTCTCTATCTCTGGCAGAGTGAGGTTGTTGTTGGACTTGAGGCCTTGGTTTTGCTGCTCTTTCTCATCTATGCTGCCAAGCAGTCTTGGATTGGTTTTAGAGGCTTTTCTTTTGGGAAAATGGCGGTGCTGGTTGTCTTAGGACTGCTTATGGTTCTCGTTTTCGAATGGCTGGCTCTGATTTTTCTCCCAGCTGGAAAAACGACATCAGGGCGTCAAGAAATTTTAGAACTCATGCAATATTTTCCAACAGTGGTCTTAGCCTTTAACTTTATGGTCTACCTACCGATGATGGAGGAGTTTGTATTCAGAGGCTTGCTTATGGATAAGGTTTTTGGTTCCTTCTCTTGGTGGTCAGTCCTTCTATCAGGAATCCTCTACGCTGTCTGCCATACACCAGATAGCCTAGTTGCTTGGATTTTGTATCTGGGTCTAGGTTGGGTTTTCTCAGGCTGCTACGCCTACTCAAGACGCTTGGATTACAACCTAATTTTGCATGTCTTGTATGGAGCTGTTGCCTTTAGCTTGCTCTATATGGGGATGTACTAGAAAGACAAAAGAGATTGGAAAATGAACTGCACCCCGGAAGTTAGATAGAAAAATCTAACTTCCGGGGTTTTATTATGAAATTGATATATGAGAATAGAGTGCAGACCTATGAACTTAGAAAACAATGAAAAAAGCTTAAAGCAACTCTTAAATAAATTTGGGGTACATACTTCTACACTTACATACATGTTTAGTTTGATTGATCGTTATGGGATTGAAATTGTCCAAAAAAGGATTGATAAAGAAAGTTCTACGGGAAGATTGTTCACAAAGAAGTGTATCCCTAGACTATGCTATTCTAAGCAACAGAATACTCTTAAATTGGCTGGCACAATACAAGGAAAATTGTTGAGAAAACAAGGGGAGACTATCTAAAATGGGACGTAAGTCAAAGAAAACGCTTGAAGAGATGATAAAATTAGAATGCCTTAAGTAGAATATGAATATCTGAGAGTGGAGAACGCTGTTCTAAAAAATTGAGAGAACTCTGATTAAGGGAAGAACAAGAGAAAAAGAATAGCAGAAATTGTTTGAAAATTAGTAACAGAGTTGCTTCAGAGATTAGATGTGCTAAAACATGATGTTTTTATGGTTTTAGCTAGAGAAATGTTTAGACGTTCAGACTTCTACAAAGAAATTCCGAATAATAGACGATTGATTTCATCAATGCTGTTAAACGGATACATAACGTGTGTTGAGAGAGGAAAATTTATCGATGCTTTGTATTTTGAAAAGCAATTAAATCAATGCTTTTTCACGGAGACAGAAATTTATGAGCGGTTGGTGTTTCAGTATGCACAATATCTATATCAGTATAAAAAGGAGGGAGTTTCTAAAGCTATCATTGAGATGAAAAAGTGTATTGGAGCAATGAAATTAGTAGAAAGTAACTACCTAGCAAAGATTTATGAAGAGCATTTAGAAAAAATTTTAGCAAGTAAAAAGTAGTACGCAGATATGGGAATAAAATGATTGTCGAAATATATTGATGTACAATATATTTGTTAAGAGGTATATCATGAGTAAAATAATAAAATTTAAGGATTTTGGAATTGAAAATAAAATTCATATTTCATTCCCAATCTTTCTAAACTATTCTTGTAAAAATTGTTGTGGGTTATGTTGTCATGTCAATAATTCTTTATTCTTAACAAAGAAAAATTACTTAGATTTAGGCGCTTACAGTAAAGAAATTCAAGAGAACTTTGTGGTGAAAGATATTTTTGATAATTATCTGTTAAAATGTGGGAAGGAATGTTAATTACCTTGTTAAAAACGGTTATTAATAATTGTAATATTAAAGCAATAGATATTACAGAGTACAATCCTATGATAGCTGATAAAGGTTATTTTTTATTAGAGCAACTAGTAAATGAAATAAGAATCAGTCTAGGAGATTATGATGCTCAACAGTAATGCTAAAATAATTTTTTTAAATCGCTTTTTATCACTGATTATTGAGTATGGTTATGCTATCGCACTAAGTATAATATTTTCAAAAATTTCAGTTGATTATGTTTTGGGATTGTGGCTTGCTAAATTTATGGGTGGTTTACTTGCTAACATCGGTCATACATTTTTAGTGAAGATCACTAATAAGAAATATGTTTTAATTGGCATAGAGCTTCTCAAGGCTTGCTGTCTAGCTCTAATTTACATTTGGATGGAAAGTATCTTTGTCTTTGCTCTTATTGTGTTGACGGAAGTATTAACGACATATTTTAACAGTTTGTTATCATCAGTTATTTCTTTAATTGTTACTAAAGAGAATTTACGACGATTTAATAGTATTTATACGATGATAGGTTCTGCTTCCTACTTTTTAGCTCCCATGATTGTGGGAATTTGGAGTGTTTTAGATTTAGGTGGGTTGTTTTTAATTTATAGTTTGCTAACGGTATTGGCGACTTTAATGTTATTTAGATTAGATGCTCTCATTATTAAAAATGATAATGATATTGAGCCTTTGAATGAAAAACATTTTGGAGTGATAAACAAGAAGACAATCATTATTAATATGGTAGTTATCACTCTTTTACTACAATCAGTAGGAGTGCTTTATGATGCTTATGAAGTCATTTTTCTGACGCAGAATGTTGGAATTTCTAGCCAAGCATACTCCTTCTCCTTATCATTCCTAGCTATTGTTTTTTTGGTAACAAGTGCAATCTTGTCTTTGAAAAAATGGGCAAACTATTCACCTATCAAGGGATATATATTAGGAACCCTAATATATGCAGGATATTTAGTCATTTTTCCTCTAGTTCCAAATTTGTTAGGTGTCCTCATCAGTTATATTTTTTTAGCAATTGGGCAGACTATTTTAGGTATTTCACAAAGTGTCTATCTTCAAGAGCGTATGGAACCTCACGAACTTAATAGCTTATATTTGAAAATGGAAGTTTTTAATGATATTTTGACAGGTTCTATTGTATTTTTCTCAGGTATGCTTGTAAAAATCAGTATTCAAATTAGTTTAATTTATATGATTTATGCTTTTATTATGTTAATTATTGCACTAGGAATTTATTTCACTATGAAGAAGCAAATAGTGAAATAATTAAGCAACGGTTTTGAAGCCGTTGCTTTTTTCATTAGGGAGATAGTCTTGATAAAATGTAGTTTCTAAAAATTTTATCAAGAAATGATCTGTTCCTCATTAAAAAGCAGATGTGGAACCTGTTTTTTGACAGATAAAATCTTGTTTAGGCTCTATACCTTGTCAACTAGGGGCGAACGTCAAGTAATAATTGACATAGCTTTGTTATTACGGATAATAATCTACTGAAATACAATACAAGAACGATAAGAAATTAAAATCAGAGATTCACACTTGATATGAATCTCTGATTTTTTTATAGCTGATAGACTTTTGTTTTAGTCGTTTGCAGTGTCACGAGAGCGTTCGATGATTTCTCCTGTTTGGGCACTGATTTTATAATCGTATTCGACTTGGGCCTTGCTATCGATGAAGTCTACTTCATAGACGGGTACGGTGTCGTCGATTTCGTATTGGACGGTTAGGTTCAGAGTGCCAGACTCATCTAGGCTAACATCTTTGAGGGCAATAGCCTTGGCTTCTTCTGCAGAAATGGCTGCGCTACTTGCGCTTGTATCCGCTGAATTGCTATCACTGCTAGTTGATGAACTTGAGCTTGCTAGGCTATGAGCTTCTTGATCACGTTCTAGAATGTCTCCCGTTGAGGCATTGATAGTGTAGTCGTATTCGGCACTAGCTGTTTGAAAGCTAAAGTTATAGGTTGCGGTCAAGCCTTCACGTTCCTTTTCAAATTGGCTAAAAAGAATATCAGACTCGCTGACACCTGCATTGTCTAAGGCAATCTGCTTAGCTTCCTGAGATGATAGTGTGTAGCCCACAGTATTGTAGGCATAAAAGGCTATACCAGTTAGGAGAACCAGAGTAAGGATGGCTCCAAGAATGATTCCCGTCATTTTCTTTGTCATAAGATTACTCCAATCATTAAAATATACATTTATTATATCTAAACTGCATATAAAATGTTAGGAAAAAGTGTGGCAAATTACTTAGAGTTCCTTGGCTTTTTGGATGGTTGTGTCAATAGCAGAGCTGACAGAATGTGTCAATCCTGTACGCTCCAAGTCCATGAGCCCAGCGATGGTTGTTCCGCCAGGACTACAAATTTTATCAATCAGGTCATGTGGTGAGTCATTTCCAGCCAGCAGATTTTCAGCGCTAGCTAGGACTGTCTGGCTGACAATCTCAAGAGACTGAGCCTTGGTCAAACCGTTTTTAACGCCAGCTTTTGCCATAGCCTCGATGAAGAGGTAGATGTAGGCTGGGCTAGAGCCTGCTAGGGCTGTAAAGGTATCGAAGTCCTTCTCTGCAATCGGAAAGCTGCTGCCGAAACTATCTGTAATACTCTTAGCAGTGGCAAAGAGCTCATCTGAGACCTTGTCGTTAGCGCAGATAGCAGTAGAACTTTTAAGAATCTGCGCATTGAGATTGGGCATGATGCGAATGAGGGGGAGATCTGAGTTCGTTAGACTAGCTAGACGCTCCAAAGTCACACCAGCGGCCATGCTCATCAGAGCTTGTTTGAAGTGGAGGTCGGGCAGCACCTTGTCAAACATCTGGGGTTTGATACCAAGGATGACCAAGTCAGACTGGTCAATCAAATCTTGATGAGAGCTTGCTGCGATCACATTGAGCTGCTCTGCGATTTCTTGAGAACGTGCTGGGGAAGAACCTGAAATGATGATTTTATGATCTTGTCTTTTCAGTCCTTCGATGATAGTGCTAGCCATTTTTCCAACGCCGATAAATCCAATATTCATGAGGTCTCCTAGTAGTTTTTGATCAAGTCAACAGTTGAGCGGTCCAGACGCTTGATGATCGCTTGGAGAAAGGCTTGGGCTTCAAGGAAGTCATCCATAGCGTAGAGGGTTTGGTGGGAGTGGATATAGCGTGCGCAGACTCCGATAGTGGTTGATGGAACACCGCCATTCTTGAGGTGGGCAGCACCTGCGTCGGTTCCTCCTTTGGCAGCATAATACTGGTACTTGATGCCAGCTTCTTCGGCTGTGGTGAGGAGGAAGTCTTTCATGTTTGGCAACATGATGTGCCCTGGATCGTAGAAGCGGATAAGGGTTCCGTCACCGATAGCGCCTTGGTTACCGTAAATATCACCAGCTGGTGAACAGTCAACAGCAAAGAAGAGCTCAGGGTCAAATTTACTTGTTGAGACATGGGCACCACGTAGTCCAACCTCTTCTTGGACATTAGCACCTGCAATCAGGGTGTGTCCGAGTTCTTGGTTTTGGATGTGTTCCAGTAATTCTGTCACCATGAGGACACCGTAGCGGTTATCCCAAGCTTTAGAGATGACATTTTTTTGGTTGGCTGTTAGGATTGTTTCTGATTCAGGGATAATGGTATCACCTGGAAAGACACCAAAGCTGTTAGCCTCTTCCTTGCTGGCAAATCCTGCATCAAAGACAATGTCAGCGACTTGTGGTAGGCTAGCTCCGCCATTTGCCCCGCGAAGAAAATGAGGAGGAACAGAGCCTGAGATGACGGGATAGCTACGACCATCGCGCGTGTGAAGGGTGAAGCGCTGCGAACTCACGACAAGAGGATTCCAGCCGCCAAGTTCAACGACACGGAAGGTTCCGTCAGGCTTGATATCGCTAATCATAAAGCCGACTTCGTCCATGTGGGCAGCAACCATAATCTTAGGAGCATTGGCATCTTGATGCTGGCGAATACCGAAAACACCTCCCAGTCCGTCAGTTTCTACACGGTCAACTAGGGGAGTGATTTTTTGACGAAGGTGGTCACGAACAGGTTGTTCAAAACCTGAGGTCGCTTGGAGTTGCGTAACTTCCTTGATTTTATCGAAAAGTGTCATAGAAAAGTCCTTTCTGAGAATTTACATTATCTACATACTATTCTAGCACGCTTTATGGTAAAATAGAGGTTATGAAACGAAAAAATCTCGTCCTCTTGGCGTCTGGTTTAGCAGGTCTAGGTCTATTGACTTGGAGCAAGGCTCGTAAGGATGCCGAGAAAGCTCTTGAACAAGAGACAATGATGCGTCAGGTGCGCAGCTATTTTTCACAAAAAGGACCTATCCAGGTGGTCTATGTCAATGCCTATGATAAGCTTGATGAGGCGACGACTGGCGGTGTGGTGCTGGAAGATGGCAGACGCTTCGACTTTACCTATTTTGAGGGAGACATCATCTCCAAGGAGGTTGACCATGATTAAAAACCAAAGTTTAGAAGAGTTGGTAAGCTATGTGACTGCAAAGGGGAAGACTGTCTTTCTCTTTACAGCTGACTGGTGTGGCGATTGCCAGTTTATCTACCCTGCCTTACCTGAGATTGAAGCGGAGAATCCTGACTTCACTTTTGTTCAGGTAGATCGCGATCAGCATATGGAATTGGCTCAGCAGTGGGATATTTTTGGAATTCCGAGTTTGGTCGTGATTGAGGACGGAAAAGAGATTGGGCGTTTGGTCAATAAGCTGCGCAAGACCAAAGAAGAAATTAACGCCTTTTTAGCAAGTTTGACATAAAAGAATAAAGGATTTGAAGAATGATTTTTGCATACAATAAAGAGCATGTCGGAGATGTCTTGTTGGTCATCTTCCAAGATACTAAGGATGTTAAACGTTCAGTTGAACGTAAGGGAAAAATTGGTCGTGTTTACCTTGATGAAACAGGTGAAACACTGGCTTGGAATATTTTTGACGTCTCAACTCTTATTGATATTGAGGGACAAGGACAGGTCTTTTTGACTGATGAGCAGCTTGCTGTCTTGAACGCTGAGCTTGCTAAGGAAGGATTCGACCAAGTTCTTGAAAATGACAACAGCCCTAAATTTGTCGTGGCTGAGATTGTTGAAATGGTTGACCACCCAGATAGCGACCACCTACACATTTGCCAAGTCGAGATCAATGACGGTCAACGTGTTCAAATCGTCTGTGGTGCACCGAATGCAGCCCAAGGTCTTAAGACCGTAGCAGCTCTTCCAGGTGCCATGATGCCAAGCGGCAGCCTTATTTTCCCAGGAAAACTCCGTGGAGAAGATTCGTTTGGAATGCTTTGTTCAGCGCGTGAGCTTGAACTGCCAAATGCTCCACAGGTCCGTGGAATCATTGAACTCTCTGACGATGTTGTCGTTGGCGAACGCTTTGATGCTAGCAAGCACTGGACAGCTTAAGTGATATGAAAGGAAAATCCAAGAAGTTCTTGGATTTTTTGTTTATAATTATTTTTTATGGCCTGAGATAAAAAATAGTAATTATGCAAGTTATCTCTAAAATGTTAACCTAATCTTATAAAAAATATATTTTAGGGAGGTTGGATATGCTTGTAACAATTTTATCAGGTGGCTTAGTTGGAATTGTATTCGGATTTGTTTTACAAAGAACACGTTTTTGTATGACAGGTGGATTTAGGGATATGTATATTGCCAAAAATTATACATTATTCAATGCGTTTATAATAGCTATCACAGTTGAAAGTATAGGTGTCATATCACTGTGGAAACTTGGCTATATTAGTAATCCTTATGAAGAATATTCAGTTTTAGGAACCTTACTTGGATCCTATTTGTTTGGAATTGGTATTGTTCTAGCTGGGGGTTGTGCAACAGGAACTTGGTACAGGGCAGGAGAGGGACTGATAGGGAGTTGGGTAGCTCTAATTTTTTACATGTTGAGTGCGGCGAGTATGAAATATGGCGCTCTAAAAGGTCTTAACCAGTTGTTAACTCAAAATTGGGTTATCAATGATAATCTTCCTAAAAGTTTAGGTATATCTGTTTGGTATTTTGTTGCTCTCTTAACTATTATTTCTATTCTGATAGTCTTAAAAGAACTAAAATCTCCTAAGACAGAGATTGCTAAACTTCCTCCAAGATACTCTGGATTGCGTTATTTGCTTTTTGAGAGAACTTATCACAAGTATTGGGCAGGATTTACCATAGGTATTATTGCCTTAATTGCATGGCCAGCTAGTGAGTTTACCGGTCGAGTTGGAGGTTTGGGGATCACAACTCCATCAGCAAATTTGATTACCTATATAACAACAGGTGATGCTCGATTATTAAATTGGGGAGTTTATCTAGTTTTAGGTATATTCCTTGGTTCTTTTATTGCAGCTAAAGGTGCAGGTGAGTTCAGATGGCGTATTCCAGATGTACCAACATTATTGAAAAGTAGCATTGGAGGACTATTGATGGGTGTAGGTGCCTCTTGGGCAGGAGGATGTACAATTGGTAATGGTTTGACAGCTACTGCTGTTATTTCTAGTAAAGGTTGGATAGCCCTACCAGTAACAATACTTGGTGTTTGGACTGCTTCTTACTTTATCTTTGTAAGACCGTCTCAAAAATAAAAGGAGAACTATATGGTACTTGTAAAACTTGAAACTGGAGGACAGGTTTGTCCTTTTCCTCTAATTGATGCAAAAAAGAAAATAGCAGAGTTGAATGTGGGTGACGAATTATTAATAGCCTTTGACTGCACTCAGGCAACTGAAAGTATTCCTAACTGGGCTGCAGAAAATCACTATCCTGTAACCCGATTTGAGCAGGTTGGTGCGGCCTCTTGGGAAATAGTTGTTCAAAAGAAATAATTTTTTCTTATTTTCCTCTCCCACTTGCGAATAATATAGATGAGGAGGTAAGTAAATGTACAATAAAGTTATTTTAATTGGACGTTTGACGGCGACGCCTGAGATGGTGACGACAGCTAACGCCAAATCTGTCACGCGCGTGACCATAGCGGTCAATCGTAGGTTTAAATCGCAGAGCGGTGAACGCGAAGCTGATTTTGTTAATGTTGTGGTTTGGGGACGCCTGGCTGAAACCTTAGCGTCCTATGGTAGCAAGGGCAGCCTCATTTCTCTTGATGGTGAGTTGCGTACGCGTCACTATGAAAAGGATGGTCAGAAGCACTATGTGACAGAAGTTCTAGCCTAGTCCTTCCAGTTGCTGGAGAGTCGTGCCCAGCGTGCCATGCGTGAAAATACCGTCTCAGCTGATTTGGCTGACCTGGTCCTTGAGGAAGAGGAACTTCCATTCTAAAGCTCATTTTTTTATTCTAATTTAGTATTTCAGAAATTTCATATTCCAAAATTTTACATCACTATCAAATTTCATATCTCTTAGTTTATATATTATTACACTTCATAATCCTTTAGTTTTTAAAATATTTAAGACAATTCATAAACCTTATTCCTAGTACTTTATAATATTCATTGATTCCATAATAATAAGAATCTGGCTCTTTGTCAACTGTAGTGGGTTGACTAAATAATTAAGCACGAGAGAGAATCAAATTGGTTCTCTCTTTTGTTGCGTTCAAAGCGAGAAGA
>NZ_JAFBEH010000051.1 GCF_016908645.1 Streptococcus loxodontisalivarius | reverse complement strand
GAGTGCAAAAATCAGATAGTAATCTCAAAATATCTACTGTCTAAAAATTATTTTCTCTTTAAAGCATTGAAATACTTGACAATTGGTAGAAAATAGAGGAGTCTTTTCATGAAAGTAGCAACATTTATTGAGCCTGGGAAAATGGTTCTAACAGAAACTGAGAAATCAAGGATTGAACAGCCGACTGATGCGGTGATTAAGGTGATTCGTGCCTGTGTTTGTGGATCTGACCTCTGGTGGTTCCGTGGTCAACAAGATAAGAAATCAGGAACCTTTGCTGGTCACGAGGCGATTGGAATTGTTGAAGAAGTCGGAAGTGAAGTAACGGATATTAAAGTCGGTGATTTTGTTATCGCACCCTTTACTCACGGTTGCGGTCACTGTGCAGCCTGCAAGGCTGGCTTTGATGGTTCTTGCCAAAATTATCAGTGGGGTGGGGAACCAATTGGTTATCAGGCTGAATACCTTCGTTTTAAAAATGCTAATTGGGCCTTGGTTAAAATTCCAGGTCAACCGTCAGATTATTCAGATGCTCAGCTAAATTCATTCCTCAGTCTGTCAGATGTAATGGCAACTGGTTATCACGCAGCAGTAACTGCCGAAGTTAAAGAAGGTGATACTGTCGTGGTAATGGGCGACGGTGCCGTTGGTCTCTGTGGTGTTATTGGTGCGAAATTGCGTGGTGCGAAGCGCATTATCATTATGAGTCGTCACAAGGACCGTCAGGATTTGGCTTTGGAATTTGGTGCTACTGATGTCATTGCAGAGCGTGGTGATGAAGCTGTTGAAAAAGTTATGGCTCTTACTGATGGAGCAGGTGCGGATGCTATTTTAGAATGTGTCGGTACAGCACAATCGGTTGATACAGCAGTAAAAGTAGCTCGTCCAGGAGCTGTTATTGGTCGTGTTGGTGTGCCTGAAGATTCAACAATGGATACAGGTGCCCTCTTCTTCCGAAACATCGGATTACGAGGTGGGATTGCATCTGTAACTGGACCTGATAAGGAAGTTCTACTTGAAGCTGTTCTTTCAGGTCAAATCAATCCAGGTAAGGTTTTCACTAAACAATTTGCACTTGAGCAAATTCAAGAAGCATACGATGCTATGGATCAGCGCCAAGCCATTAAATCCTTGATTGTTGTTGACTAAGATAGAGAGTTTATTGTCAGATTTAGCCTTGTGCTAGGTCTGATTTTTTTGTGATAATAGCAGAGCCCATGTCCTAGTTCCTCTTTTTCTAAGAAAAAGAAGTGAAGTTATTTTGCATTTTGGAAAATTGATATTAGAAAAAATACATGAAAATCATTGAAAACAATCAATCAGAAGTCAAAAGTGCTTAAAAATGATATGTTATTAAAAAATCTGACAAAGGTTTCTTTTTATTTATCTTATCCTTTATGATATAATTTAAAGTGAGAAATTTTATTTTAAATTGCTATACAGGAGCTATATAAATCAATGTTTTGGAATGAAAAACAGTTTAAATATTCAATTAGAAAGTTTAGTTTTGGAGCTGCCTCGGCAGTTATCGGACTTGTTGCCCTAGCAGGCTTGTATCAGGCACCAACTGTACTTGCTGCTACGACCACAGCGACGACTACCAGTAAAAAAGAGGTCATCCAGTACAAGTATGTTATGTACTCAGATCTTACGGAAGATGAAAAAGCTAAGCTAGTTGCAAATCTGCCATCTGATAAGGTGGGAGACTACGAGACATATTATATGGTCTACCGTACCAAAAACGGTGAGACTGTCAATATCGGTGTAGGGAGCACAAGTGGATCATCAACGACGGTTTCCTCAACTGAGAAATCAAATGTTGTAGCACAGGCTATTGATGCTGTCCTTCCAACAACTAGCTCTAAAGAAAGTGCCTTGGCTATGCTGGCTGGAGGTGCTATGGTCTTGATCGGAGTCTCTCTGCTTAAGGATAAGAAGAAACGTATTATCTCAAGCATTTTGATCATTGGAGCAAGCGGAGCTATCAGTTTATCTGCTGTATCTGCTTTGAGTTCAAGTAACCTATCAGTATTTGATAAGACCTATGAGTTGGAAGTTGGAGCAACCTTGCCAGATATGGTCTTGGATATTGATGGCTATGAGTTTGTCGGTTATGTCTTGGTTGATGAAGATGCCCAAACGACAAACGCCCAAACAAGTCCAGTTGTTTCTAACAATATTGCTGCGCCAAGTCAATTGACGACAAGTCAGACTAACCCTGTTAGTCAAATCACACTTTCTACGGCAACAAGCCAAGCAAGTAGCACGACAACAAGTACCTCAGCTACAACGAGCGCCGTAACAGGAATCTCAGCGACAAGTAGTTCAGCTACAACAAGTGAGACAAGTGCTGCGACAGAGACACCGACAACAAGTCAAGTTACCACAAGTTCACTGACAAGTGAGACTCCAGTAACAAGTACAACAAGCCAGGTAAGTAGTACGACAACAGGTACCTCAGCTACAACAACGAGTCAGGTTACCACAAGCACACTGACAAGTGAGACTCCAGTAACAAGCGCAACAAGTCAAGCAAGTAGTACGACGACCAGCTCTACAAGTGCTACAACAGGAATCACAACGACTGCAACTACAAGCACAGCAGCGACAAGTAGTTCAGCAACTAGCAGTGAGACAAGTGCAGTAACGGAGACTCCGACCACAACGAGTCAAACTGTAACAAGTGCCACAACGGGAACATCAACAAGTTCAAGCACTACAACAACAAGTACTTCAGCAACAACAACGAGTGCTACAAGTACTACAACAGAAACTCCGACGACAACGAGTCAAACGACTACAAGTTCACGAACAAGCGAAGCGCCTGTGACTAGTGCAACAAGTCAGTCAACTAGTACGACAACTACAACAAGCGCCACAACGGGAACATCAACAGGTTCAAGTACAACGACAACCACGAGTCAGGTTACCACAAGCACACTGACAAGTGAAACGCCTGTAACAAGTACGACAAGTGCTACAACAGGTACTTCAGCTGCTACAATTTCAAGTACAGCTACTAGAACTTCAGCTACAACGAGCGCTACAAGTGCAGTAACGGAGACTCCGACCACGACGAGTCAAGTTACCACAAGTACACTGACAAGTGAGACCCCAGTAACAAGTGCAACGAGTCAAGTAAGTAGCACAACAACTGCTACAAGTACCGCAGCTACAACAAGTGAGACAAGTGTTGTAACAGAAACACCGACGACAACGAGTCAGACTACAACGACTTCACTGACAAGCGAAACTCCAGTAACAAGTACAACGAGTCAAACGACGACAAGTTCATTAACAAGCGAAACTCCTGTGACTAGCGCAACAAGTCAAGCAAGCAGTGCGACAACGACGAGTCAAACGACAACAAGCACACTAACGAGTGAAACTCCTGTGAGTAGCGCAACGAGTCAGGCAAGTAGTACGACAACAGGAACTTCAACCAACTCAAGTACCTCTGCAACAACCAGCAGTGAGACAAGTGTTGTAACGGAGAGACCAACGACAACAAGTCAAACGACAACAAGCTCATTAACAAGCGAGACTCCAGTAACAAGTACAACAAGTCAGGTAAGCAGTGCGACAACGACTACAAGTACAACTGCAACAACCAGCAGTGAGACAAGTGTTGTAACGGAAACACCAACGACAACAAGTCAAACGACAACAAGCTCATTAACAAGCGAGACTCCAGTAACAAGTACAACGAGTCAGGCAAGTAGTACGACAAGTGCAACGAGTGCGACAACAGGTACTTCAGCTACAACGAGTGCTACAAGCGTTGCAACGGAAACTCCGACGACAACGAGTCAGACTACAAGTTCACTGACAAGCGAAACACCAGTAACAAGTACAACAAGTCAGACAAGCAGCACGACAAGTGCAACGAGTGCGACAACAGGTACTTCAGCTACAACGAGTGCTACAAGCGTTGCAACGGAAACTCCGACGACAACGAGTCAGACTACAAGTTCACTGACAAGCGAAACACCAGTAACAAGTACAACAAGTACAACAAGTCAGACAAGCAGCACGACAACTACAACGAGTACCACAACAGGAACCTCAGTAAGTTCAAGTACAGCGACAAGTACCTCAGCTACAACGAGCGCTACAAGTGCAGTAACGGAGACTCCGACAACCACGAGTCAAACTGTAACAAGTGCGACAACGGAAACACCAACGACAACGAGTCAAACGACAACAAGCTCACTGACTAGTGAAACACCAGTAACAAGTGCGACAACGGGAACATCAACAAGTTCAAGCACAGCTATTAGCACTTCAACTACTACAAGTTCAAGCGCAGCGGTAAGCACTTCAGCTACAACGAGTGAGACAAGTGTTGTAACAGAAACACCGACGACAACGAGTCAGACTACAACGACTTCACTGACAAGCGAAACGCCAGTAACAAGCGCAACAAGTCAAGCAAGTAGTACGACGACCAGCTCTACAAGTGCTACAACAGGAATCACAACGACTGCAACTACAAGCGCTGCAGCGACAAGTAGTTCAGCAACTAGCAGTGAGACAAGTGTTGTAACGGAAACACCAACGACAACAAGTCAAACGGCTACAAGTTCAAGCACAGCTACTAGCACTTCATCTACCTCGGCTACAACGAGTGCTACAAGCGTTGCAACGGAAACTCCGACGACAACGAGTCAGACTACAAGTTCACTGACAAGCGAAACACCAGTAACAAGTACAACAAGTCAGACAAGCAGCACGACAACTACAACGAGTACCACAACAGGAACCTCAGTAAGTTCAAGCACAGCGACAAGTACCTCAGCTACAACGAGCGCTACAAGTGCAGTAACGGAGACTCCGACAACAACGAGTCAAACTACCGCAAGCACACTAACAAGTGAAACACCAGTAACAAGCGCAACAAGTCAAGCAAGTAGTACGACAACGGCAACAAGTACGACAACAGGAACTTCAACCAACTCAAGTACCTCTTCAACAACCAGCAGTGAGACAAGTGTTGTAACAGAAACACCGACGACAACGAGTCAGACTACAACGACTTCACTGACAAGCGAAACGCCAGTAACAAGTCAAACAAGTAGCGCTAGTGCAACGCAGACAACTGAGACAAGCGAAACGTCAATGACTTCGACGATTAGTAATGTTTCAAGTGAGATTGCTGCAACGATTTCTTATGAGACTGTGACGGAAACTATTCCGTTTGGCACTGAGATTGTTGAAGATGCTAGTCTTGCTGTTGGTCAAATGCAAGTTTTATCTGAGGGTGTAAATGGTTCTCGTGAGTTGACTTACAGAGTGACTAAATCTGCAGATGGTAGTGAGACGCGTCAGCTTATTTCTAGCAAGGAAACTCCAGCAGTTAATCAGGTGCTTGCTGTTGGAACTAAGGAGGAGACGACGAGTCAAGAGCCCGTTCTGCGTGATGAAATCGTGACGATTCCTTATCAAGTGATCTACCAAGATGATCCGACTCTTGAGGCTGGCACTGAGCAGGTGCTTCAAGAAGGTGTTAACGGTAGCAAGCAATTGTCTTATTCAGATGGAAATCTAGTTAGTGAGACAATCTTGTCTAATCCGACTGATAAAATCATTCGAAGAGGTACTCTGGTTACGACGAGCACAAGTATCGTGACTTCGGAAACTCAGGTTAGCTCAGTAAATCCAGATACTTCTGAAACAACTGTCTATACCTCAGAGGTAAGTACTGAAATTGAGATTACTTCTGAAGCTCCAACGGTTACACGCACTGAAACTCAGGTCATTCCTTATGATGTTACTTATCAGGATGATCCTAGCTTGGAGGCTGGACAAGAGGTTGTTGAGCAAGAAGGTATGGATGGAAGCAAGACTTTGACCTACACCAACGGTCTTTTGACAAGTGAAGTGGTGACGCTCAGTCCTATTTCGAAAATCATTCGTATTGGAACTAAGCAGGCACTAGATCGTTCGGTTCTCCTTGCCAGTCTTGACCGTGTTAGCGGTTTGCAGGCGACGGATTATACGAGCGACTCTTATCAGATTTTTGCGACAGCTCTTAGTCAGGCCATTGCGGTTTATGGCAATAGCGGAGCTAGTCAGGCAGAAATTGATTCTGCCCAGTCTAGTTTAGAGCAAGCCTATGCAGGTCTTGTTTTGGCTAGCGCAAGCTCTGAGTCTACGACTAGTCAGGAAGTCTCAACAAGCCAAGTTCAGTCAACTGATAGCACAGCTATTTCCTCAGAAAATCAAAGTTCTGAATCTGTAACGACATCGCAGGGAGACAGCCAATCTACAGTCGACAGCAGCTCTGCTCAAGCAGTAGATAGAGGGGTGTTGGAGGCAGCTATCGCAAATGCTGAGGCTTTGACTGCAAGCGACTATAGTCAGGCAAGTTGGGCACAAGTAGAAACGCGTCTAACGGAGGCTAAGGCAGTCTTGTCAGACACTAGTGCTAGTCAGTTGCAACTCGACCAGGCTAAGGATGCCTTAGAATCTGCCATGGCAGCGCTTCTTGTAGACAGAGAAAAATTACAGGGTTTGGTGACAGAAGCCGAAGCTAAATCTGCCTTGGACTATAGCCCAAGTTCATGGGCGGCGCTGGAAGAAAGTTTAAGCGCGGCTCAAACCTTGCTTGCGCAAGAAAGTCCAAAACAAAGTGACTTAGATCAAGCTGCTGAGTCACTCAGCCAAGCCCTGTCTCAACTAGAAAGTCTCGTTAGAACTAGCGATAGTAAAACAGTTACTCGTACCATCAACTTCATCTACGAAGACGGTAGTCAGGCGGCGGATTCAGTCAAACAAGAAGTGACCTTCACACGAACAGCGACTGAAAATCAAGCAACAGGCGAAATTACTTATAGCGATTGGAACGAAGCCAGTCAGACCTTCCCAGAAGTCGCAATCGAAAGCAAGGAAAATTATGAGACAGATTTGGATCTTGTTCCAAGTTTTGATGTGATTGCAAGTGACGAAGATGAAATTATTGATGTTATCTACGTTGCCAAACGTCAGGTAACAAGTGAAAGTAAGACAGTTACTCGAACAGTCAACTTCGTCTACGAAGACGGCATTCAAGTGGCAGATTCTCTTGTTCAGGAAGTGACCTTTACGCGACCAATAATCGAAAATCTGGCGACAGGAGAAGTTGTCATCGGTGATTGGGATAGCGACAGTCTCTTCTTCCAACCAGTGACGGCACCAACGCTCGATAATTACAGTCTTGCATCTGACTACTTGTCTGAAGCTCAGGTAACAGCAGACAGTCAAGACTTGACCTATGACTTCGTTTATCAAGCAATCAAGAAAACATCTACTGACAGCAAGACCACCACTCGTACCATTAACTTCGTCTACGAAGATGGTAGTCAGGCCGCTGATTCGGTTACACAAGAAGTGACTTTCACACGTACAGTGACTGAAAATCAAGCGACAGGCGAAATTACTTATAGTGATTGGAATGAAGCCAGTCAGACCTTCCCAGAAGTTGCAATCGAAAGCAAGGAAAATTATGAGACGGATTTGGATCTTGTTCCAAGTTTTGATGTGATTGCAAGTGATGAAGATGAAATTATTGATGTTATCTATATCGCCAAACGTCAGGTAACAAGTGAGAGTAAGACAGTCACAAGAACAGTTAACTTCTTCTACGAAGACGGCAGTCAAGCTGCAGATTCTCTTGTTCAGGAAGTGACCTTTAGTCGTCCAGTAATCGAGAATTTGGCGACAGGCGAAATTGTCATCGGTGATTGGGATAGCGACAGTCTCTTCTTCCAGCCAGTGACAGCACCGGCGCTTGATAATTACAGTCTCGCATCTGACTACCTGTCTGAAGCTCAGGTAACAGCAGACAGTCAAGACTTGACTTATGACTTCGTATATCAAGTAATCAAGAAAACATCTACTGACAGCAAGACTATCACCCGCACCATTAACTTCATTTATGAAGATGGTAGTCAGGCTGCTGATCCAGTCACACAAGAAGTGACTTTCACACGAACAGTGATTGAAAATCAAGCAACAGGTGAAATCACTTATAGCGACTGGAATGAGTCTGATTTGACTTTTGAGGAATACACTAGTCCAGTCAAGGAAAATTATCAGGCTGATCCTGAGCAAGTTTTAGGTCAAGATGTGACGGCAGATTCTGAAAATCTGGAAGTTACGGTGACTTATGTGCCGCTTAAGTCTGACACAATCGTCAGCAAAATTGTCACTCGTCGCTTCCGACTTTTGGATGACGATGGTAATCAGCTGGCAGACGATATCGTTCAGAGTCAGACTTTCACACGCTCTGCAAGTGAAAATCTTGCGACTGGTCAAGTGACCTACGGTGACTGGGATTTGGCATCTGCTGAATTGCCAGCAATCAGTCTTTCTGATCTTGACGGTTATGAGTCGGATGTCACAAGCATTGCTGCTGAGATAGTGACAGCAGATTCTTCTGATAGCGAGCAGGTAATCACTTATACCGCTAAGTTCCTTGAAATTAAGGATGTGGATGAAGCAGGGCTTTATAGTACGGATGAGAGTGGTCTTACGACACGTATCCTCAGTCTGTCAGAGATTCCAGAAGATCTTTCAACCTATTTTGTGACGGTGGATTCAGATCGTTTCAAGAAAATGCAACTGGCAGTTTCATCCATTACTGAGGTTGAGGAAAATGGCACAGCTTATTATCTGGTAACGGCTGCCTATCCTCAATTGAAACAGGATGATGACTATGATGGCTATGCGACAAGTTATCAGTTCAAACTTGCCAAGCAGGATAGTCAGCTGACAGGAATCACAAGTTTCCGTCAATTGGTTCAAGCAATCACTGAAAACCCTGCTGGCTCTTATGTCCTTGCTAATGATTTGTCGGCTGAAGACTATCCGCTTCTTGCTGGTCAAACGTCTTATATTACAAGTAGCTTTACTGGTCAACTGACTGGACTGAATAATGGCACAGCTTTTGCTATATATCATCTGCAAGCACCGCTATTTGCCAATCTAAATGGAGCTACTGTGTCGAATCTGGACCTTAAGTCAGTGGATATCAATCTGAATAGCAGTACAGTCGGGGCTCTGGCTCAGGTGGCTGAAAATGCTACGATTATTTCTGATGTGGCTGTTGAAGGGCAAATCGATGTTAACTATGTGGCGGGTAGCTATGATGATACACTGGATGCTTCGGTTGATGCTGACCTCAATCTTGGGGGAATCGTTGGTAAGTTGAGTGGATCGACTTTGACCAATGCAAGCTTTACGGGAACTATCGATTCTGATACAGCAAGTATCCGCTACGTTCGTGATGGCTATCTCTACTATGCTTATAATAATACTGGCGGTTTAGTCGGAAACATCAGTAATAATGCTAATCTGACTTACAGCCAGTTCAATGGGACAATCAGTCTTGGTAATTCAGACTACAACCGTGCAGGTGGTCTTGTTGGTCGTTTTGAAACAAGTAGCTACAAGTCAGAAGTCATGAATAACTATGCTCAAGGGCAGTTGATTAATCAAGGTGCATCAAGTTCTGTTGCTGGTTTGATTGGGGCTGCTCCAAGCAGTAGTCGTACCATTAAAAACAATCTGTCAGCTATGCAGGTAACCAATGGTTTCTTGACGGTAGGTTCTGGTCGAAATAGTCTAAATGTCAAGCAGTATTATGTAGACGGACAGGCATCTGGAACAAGCAATGCCATTTGGGATAGTGCGCTCAGTCAAACAGATGCAGCTGCGCTCTTGGCATCTTGGACTGGAATGACAGCGACAACAGCTGATAGCAAACAGACGCTAGACAATCAGTTTGATGTGGATTACAGTCAGGTTAAGGGTTACCAAGAGGCTTATGCGCAGGCTTACGCTAATATGGAGAAATTCCTGCCCTTCTATAATCGTTCTTATCTGGTTAAGATGGCTAACAGTCTGTCTGCTGAGAATAATCTGGTGACTAAGACTGTTCTGTCTGTGACAGCTATGGTTGATAATACAGTTGTCTCAGATATTTCTGGTCAGAAGACTGCTATCAATAAGCTAATGGTCAACTATGCTGATGGCACTATTGATTATCTGGATGTGACCTACAAGACTGACTTTAAAGATAGTCAGGTTGCTGAGTACCAAGTGAACAATTCGAGTCTGATTTTCACTCCTAGTCAATTGCTCAATAGCTATGACAATATTGTTGCAGAGGTGATTGATTCACTTAAATCACTGGATTACACAGGGGATTTAGTTTGGAAGGCTCTTGCAACGAGCGGAGACCAAGAAGATAAGATTCAGAAGCTCTACCTTGCAGACCAGTTCAAAGAAATTCAGGACAATCTCGATACTATCTTGCCAAATATTCTTGGGACTTCAAGTGTTTATGCTAGTGACCAAGCGGTGTCATCTTACATTTTGGCGCATCAAGCAGAGCTTATGCTCGGTTTGTCTTACATCAGTCGCTGGTATAATATCGACTTTGGAGATACCAATGTTCAAAATCTGGTCAGCTTCCATCAGGATTTCTTCGGTAAGCCGATTGAGACACTTGATTGGTTGATTGAGGTTGGTTCAGCTGGATACGATGCCTTGAATCCGGTCTACAATAACCTTAAAACAGAACAGTTTGTCGGTCAGAATAATGAGACTGAGACTCTTCCAGCTTATCTGGAAAGTTTCCGTCAGCGTTTTGCTGGTGATACGACAGCTGCGTCATGGTTCTATTCAGCAGCCAAGGCTTATATCGTAGAAGCAAGCTCTTACGATACTGATGGTCAGGAAATCGGTACGGCTAAGCTCTATGATAAGTTGAATACGCGCGTGGTCAATAGCACAGCTGTTGTCAAACTGACTCAAGATTATGGCAATATGATTTTGCCACTTTTGACAGCTACTGAGAATAAGATCTATATCATTTCAACCATGGAAGGTATTCAGGTAGGTTCAATTGAGACCTATGTGGATTCAAGTCTTGAGGAACTCAGTCCAGAACTTTATGCAGCTAACCTAGCAGCCTTCAAGGAAATTGTTGCTAAAGAAGCTGAAAACCAGTCTGAGTACTGGGAAGCTTGGTACCGTCTGGCTAGTGGTAACGTCAAAGATAAATTGAAAACAGCTCTGCCGACTTGGGATACACTTTATCTCTACGGGCACACTGCCTGGTCGACAGAGTATGGTGATTCTAGCTTGACGGCGGTTAAGGACTTGTTTGGACCAACAGGTCACTATCACAGTCTGTCGTCATCAAATCAAAATGCGGAAGCTTATTCTGACACATCAAATATCTACTTTGTTCAGGTCAATGCACTTAGTCAAACCAATAATCAGGGGAGCTCTATTTGGACGCATGAGCAGACTCACGTTTGGGATGCTAAAGTCTTCCTAGACGGTCAGTCTGAACGTACAGGTGTTGGAATGGAAGCCTATGCGGAAGGCTTGTTGCAATCACCACGTGATAACCGTATCCGTAACGCCTTTGCTCTTAACTTGGTCAATGATTGGACTAGTGAGGAAAATCCTTATGCTGAGTACAATGCTAGTCCAGAGCGTTTCCAAACACGTCAGGATCTGCAGGATTACATGCACAGTGTCATGGATGTCCTCTATGTTTTGGATTATGCTGAGGCTATGTCTATTACTAAATTGACATCGGATGAACAGCGTAATTTGGTGACGCATTTGACTGAGGTGGCGCGTGCTAGCGATTCTGTTAATACAGATGATTACTTTATCTCTTATACGGATGAAGAATGGGCTGGGCTCAAGTTAGAAACGATTGACGACTTTATCGATAATGGTGTAGCTCTCAGTCGCCTCTATAAATCAGGGACACTAGGTAGTTCAAACAGCACCAGCTACTCAACAGGTTACCTCAAGGTAGATATGTTCACGCCTTTCTATAGTTTGGAAGAAAATAGTCAGGGTGCCTCAGGTGGTTATACCTTCAGGCGCGTGGCTTTCGAGCTACTTGCCTACGCTGGTTACGATGCCTTTGTTGCCTACACTTCAGGCGAGTACAAGACAGATGCGGAAGCTATTTCTGCCATCTTCAATGGGGCTTACAGTGACTTGAACGACTTCAAGAAGGCCATGTTTGCTGAACGTCTGGCTAAGCTGGATAGTTTGCAGGCGGTCAGCTTTACTTCGAGCGGTAAGTCATACAGCATTAGCTCTTATGAAGATCTCCAAGCCATTATGGATGACTTGGTTGCTGCTGGAAATAGCAGTGCTATCTATAACTTTAAACGTGATCTCTTTGTTGCCTACAAAGATTTGACGAATGAATTTACAGACGGTGATATTTTTACAGTCTAAAATAGAAAAAGGGTTTAGAAATGTATATTTCTAGGCTCTTTTCTTTTTGGCTTGTTAATCTGAATCTTGAGTTTAAAAGATTATTCTAAGCAGAAGTCAGTAAAATCACGATAAAACGAAATATAAAGTATTCTGAAAATAATCATTTTGAAATTATAAAATGACTTATAAAAGTATATATTCTGCTTTCTAAGAATAAAATGAGTCTTTTCTAAAATAGATTTTTTCTTGGAAAATGATAGAAACTAAGGCTTATCTAAGGGTATTTGGTAAAATAGAAAGTTCTAAAATGAAGTTAGCCAGTTGAAGGCATGAAAAAAAACATCTCAGAGAGATATAATGTAGTCACCACAACACACACTAGAAGGACTCCGAGATGCAAGAATATTATACACCAAAAGGCAAACATT
>NZ_JAFBEH010000050.1 GCF_016908645.1 Streptococcus loxodontisalivarius | reverse complement strand
ATTCTTCTCGCTTTGAACGCAACAAAAGAGAGAACCAATTTGATTCTCTCTCGTGCTTAATTATTTAGTCAACCCACTACAGTTGACAAAGAGCCGATTCTCTCTCGTACTTAATTATTAGTCAACCCACTACAGTTGACAAAGAGCCTGAATTTGGTGTGAAAAGTGGTGTGAATTTGGCCAAAAATTACTTAAAAAACACCCCATGGTGTGAACCATGAAGTGTTGTAAATGCTGTAATGTAGCTGGTTCTTAACGTTTTGAGAACTGGCTAGCTTTACGAGCTTTCTTAAGACCTGGTTTTTTACGTTCAACCATACGTGCGTCACGTGTAAGAAGACCAGCGCGTTTCAATGAATCGCGGAAATCTGGGTCAACTTGAAGAAGTGCACGTGCGATACCGTGACGGATCGCACCTGATTGACCAGCGTATCCACCACCTACAACGTTAACGAAAACGTCGTATGAACCTTCAGTTGAAGTAACTGCGAAAGGTTGGTTGATAACAAGACGAAGGTCTGCGTGTGGGATGTACTCTTCTACATCTTTTTTGTTAACAGTGATTTTACCAGTACCTGGAACCAAACGAACGCGTGCAACAGCGTTTTTACGACGGCCAGTACCTGCATATTGTGCTTGTGCCATTATAATAGTGCTCCTTTCCTCTTAGAATTAGATAAGACCTGAGATATCAAGTACTTCTGGTTGTTGTGCAGCGTGAGTGTGCTCAGCTCCAACGAAGACTTTCAATTTCATACCTTGTGCGCGTCCAAGAGTGTTGTGTGGAAGCATACCTTTAACTGATTTTTCAATCAAACGTACAGCGTTTTTAGAACGAAGTTCACCAGCTGAGATTGATTTCAAACCACCTGGGTACATTGAGTGAGTGTAGTAGATTTTATCAGTTGCTTTTTTACCAGTCAATTTAACCTTTTCAGCATTGATAACAATCACGAAGTCACCTGTATCAGTGTGTGGTGTGAATGTTGGTTTGTTTTTTCCGCGAAGTACGCTAGCAACTACTGCAGAAAGACGTCCAAGTGGTACATCAGTTGCGTCAACAACGTACCATTTACGTTCAACTTGGCCTGGTTTAGCCATAAATGTTGTTTTGTTCATGAGTTCTCCTATATATAGTTCGATTTTTGTTTACGGGGGTGGGTGTTCCGTCCCACCAAAAGTATTTGGAAGGTTCCGGGGCCTTTCAAATGGGGTAAACAATACCGTCTAATATAATATCAAAAAAAGAGCACTCAAGTCAAGTACTTTGAGCCTCTTTTTGCCTATTATTTTTCTGATTTCTACCCAGCATTTTGCTAGAAAATGAGAGTGGGACAAAAATCGGTAATTCCAAAGGAATTCGATTTTGTCAGCAAGTTTTGATTGTCAGTTGCTGACCTGAAACAGTCTATCCCCAGACTGTTTCACTCCCACCTCCGCACAGTTGAGTAGGGCTGTAAGAGTTGATTTATCAACGAATTAGAGACCACTCAACCCCTGCGCCTTGCAAACTAGATTATTAAAAAAATAAGAAGGCTAGGACTTTTGTCCCAACCTCTTCTCTTGAAAATAGCAGAGCTGGTCTAACTTACTATCTAGCTGACTTACCAATCGTAAAGATGGCTAGGGTATCTGGTCCTACGTGAGCTGAGATAACTGGTCCGAGTGGAAGGATAAGAACCTCATCGATTGCTTCGTTTTCCAGCAGCTGCGCTTTCAAATTCATGGCACTGTCTTCATCATTGGCGTAAGCCACGATGGCTGTCGAGTGTCCCAGATCTTCTGTAGCACGCGCTAACATTTCTTTCATCCCTTTTTTACGGCCACGTAATTTCGCCAAGGGCACCAATTTCCCAGAAGCATCAAGCCACAAGAGGGGCTTGATATTGACCAAGCTACCGATGATGGCAGAGCTCTTTGAGAGGCGTCCGCCACGCATGAGGTGGTAGAGGTCATCCACGAGGAAGAAGGTGCGCAAACGAGGGAGGATATCCTCAATCATGGCAATGGTCGCATCAAGGCTAGTCCCACGGTCACGCTCTTGACTGGCAAGGATAGAGAGGTAGCCCTCGCCCCCTGCTGCTGCCAAGGTATCAATAATCTCAATACGAGCTTGAGGGTAGTCTTCTAGCACCATATCACGAGCAATGGTCGCTGACTGGTAAGTCCCTGAGAGGACTGACGAGAAGGCAAGGTAGAGGATATCTTTTCCTTCCTGAGCTAGACGGCGGAAAGTCTCTTCAAAAGTGCCCACGTTGATCTGACTGGTTGTTGGCTTAGCCCCCTCCTTCATACGCTTCAAGAGGTAGTCGCTAGTCAGACGGTCTGGACCCACTGTTTCATAGGTCTTATCCTCCATGGTAATGGTCAAACCCAGCAGGGTTACATCATGTTGACTCGCCCAGTTGGCATCAAGATCAGCCGTCGAGTCGGTAATAATGGCAAATGTCATATCGTTTTTCTTTCTTTATCTTTTAATTATCAACATCGTGCAAGAGTGCCTGAAGCTTACTCATTTGGTCATCATCCCAAGGTCTGAGTTTGGGCGTTTTGAGGTCAATTTGACGAGACATCTGATTGAGGTCTGACTTGACCGTTGCCACGCGCTGCTCTAGCTCTCTAGCTGAGACACGCAGGGCTCCCTGAGAGAAGATGGTCCATTGCTCATTAAGGTCACTAGTGGCAACTTCGACCAGATTGGCTACTGTGTTTAGCTCTGCTGCTGTGCGTTCAATGTAAGAGTCAGCTGTCTCATCCTCTTCTGTAAAGATGACGTTAACCTTGTATTCATCATAACGCTGGCGCAAGCCTGGTACATACTGTGCATCAAAGACGCAGGTGATTTCGATATTCTCAAAATTAGCATAGTTATTGAGCTTGCGCAGGAGAATATTTCTAGCCTGGTCCAGTTGATTGGTTTTAAAAAGTTGACGGGTGTCCTGCCAGAAGGCAATCATATTGTAGCCATCAACTAACATTATTTTTTTCTTCATGGTTTACAGTTTGTTGCGGAAGACTTCGTACATGAGTACAGCTGCTGCTACGCTGGCATTGAGGCTCTGCACATGACCATTCATAGGAATGGTAATCATTTCATCCACTTGTTTCTTGATGTTGGCTGAAATACCCTTGCCTTCATTTCCGATGATAAGAGCTAGCTTGCCAGAGGTATTCCACTTGTGAGATGGTGTACCGTTCATATCTGTTCCGAAGGTCCAGAAACCAGCTTCCTTGAGCTTATCAAGGGTCTGACTGAGGTTGGTCACACGGGCAATGGGCACATGCTCAACGGCTCCTGTTGAGGTCTTGGCAACAACTGGTGTCACGCCAACAGCACGGTGCTTAGGAATGATAATCCCACAGACATTCGTCGCGTCAGCTGTTCTCAAAATTGACCCAAAATTATGAGGATCATTAAGTCCATCCAAGATCAAAATAAGAGGATTTTCCTCTGCCTCTGCCTTTTCTAAAATCGTATCCAGCTCAGCATAGGCAAACTCTGACACACGCAAGACAAAACCTTGGTGAACAGCGCCAGCAGTCATTTCTGACAGGGTCTTCTTAGGTGTCCAAGAGATGGAAACCTTCTTATCAGTCGCCAAATCCTTGATTTTATCAACATTTTTACCACGTAGGTCGTCCTGAATATAAAGTTTATTACCTGTATTTGCTTGCAGGCTCTCTGTCACGGCATGCACACCGTAAACAATATCGTTTGTATCTATTTCTTGTTTTCTTTGTTTCATAACAAACATTATAACATGAAAACCAGCTCTCGTCCGAGAACTGGTTGTTTTTATTTACGTAGAATCTCACTAACATGCCCTGTTTTCACATCATATATAGCTCCACTAATCGGTGTCCCAGGTAAAATAAGCGGAGACTTCGCTAATTGGTTAACATCATCAATCACGCTCTGCTCTAGATTAGAGAATGGTAAGAAATCATGATTATGAACATCTTGGTGTAACTCTTTATTAACGATGGATACAAGTTCATCATTCGTAAAGCTTAGCATGCCACAATCCGTATGGTGTAACACAACAATTTCACGTGTTTCAAGGAGTTGTTGCGAAATGACTAAAGAACGGATAGTATCATCTGTAATACGTCCTCCCGCATTACGAATAATATGACTCTCTCCCAAAGCAATACCTAGTGCACTGGTTGGGTGTAGGCGTGCATCCATACAAGCTACAACAGCTACATGACGACTAGGTGGAAGCGGCAAATCCCCCTCAGTAAATCCAGAAATAAACGCCTCATTTGCTTCTAAAAATCTATCAAATTCTGACATAACTATCCCTCCTATCTTTCTCTTACTATAGTCTATCAAAGCTTACCTTAAATCGCCAATCACTCTTTTTTATAGCTAGATATAACTTTTACTTATGATACAAAAAACTAGCTCCAGATGAGAACTAGTTGATTATCTAAGCTTAAAGAACATACGTCCATATATGCCCCGTCCTGAACACCTTCGACAAGGCTTGATTTTCGGTTGCCGACTTAAAACAGTCCACGGACTTTCGGCAAGGATTCATTTTCGGTTGCCGACCTAAAACAGTCTCCCAGACTGTTTTAGTCCCAAAAGAGGTCATCCAAGGTTTTGTCTAGTGCCTTGCAGATGGCAAGGCAGAGTTTGATTGTTGGGTTATAATCTCCTTTTTCAATGGCTGATATGGTTTGTCTGGTTACTCCGATTGTTTCTGCTAACTGTTGCTGGGACAAATCTTTGCCTGCTCTAGCAGCCTTCATGCGTAAATTTTTCATTCGTCCTCATCTTTCTGATTTTTTCTAAGTTGATAGACTAATGCCAAGCCTTGTGCTAGTAAACAGAAGGCTAAAACAAACATATTGAAATCTCCACCTCTACCAAAGAAGGATAAAAGCGTTATTTTATGAGAAAGAAGCTCTGCTATTTCCAAACCCAAGCAGAAAGTTCCCATGAGCGAACAAGAAATTGAGATTAGCTTAGCATTTTTCTGAAAGAGGGGATGCCCGTCGTGTAAGGTAGCGTAAACCGACACAACTGCAAGACTTAACATGAAAAGATCAGCCAGTAAACCTTGAACGATCGAAAGATTCTCTACCACTCGGCTTATAACCAAGATAAGAACTAAACCAAACCAACAAGTCACAAAGCCTAGAGCGTAACTCTTTTTCCCAACTTCCTGTACACGTTCGTCGCCATCAAATTGGATATCAAATAACTTTTTCATCTTCTCTCCCTTCTGAACTTTTAACGTATATGGCAAGCCCCAAATCAATCCTATTAACAAAATTGTCAAGACTAAAACAGCTAGATAAGCTATCAAACGACCGGTTTCATCATGTGAAAACAAGGCTTTTAAAATCGCTAAGCCATCCAAGACTAGTGAAACAGCAATGAAAGCAAGTTGGGTCTTAAACATCGATTTATCCTTGAAAATCATCTTTAATAACCTCCTTATTTCTAATCTGATTATAGCATCTATTTTACTTTTTGTAAATTATATCTTACATTTAGTCTAAAATAAAAGCCAAGATGAACCCTTAGCTTTTTACAAGTCTTATTTTTCAGTTTTCTCAACTTCCTGAATGCACCAGTTGATGAGTTCTTCCAGACGCTCCGTCTGGTCAGTCATGTCCAGATAGCCCATGACAGCCTCAAAACCAGTCGACATGCGGTAAGTGACCACGTCGGCGTTCTTTGCCTTGGTGTGGCTGTTAGTATTGCGACCACGCTTATAAATGTCTTCTTCTTTTTCGGTCAATAGCTGAGCTTCTAACATCTTCTGGATGAGGCTAGCTTGTACCTTGGCTGAGACATACTTGGTTGCTAGGCGGTGCAGTTGATTGGGCTTGGTCTGTCCTTGAAAAATCAAGTGACGACGAATGTAGTAGGAATAAACCGCATCCCCCTCAAAGGCAAGGGCAATTCCGTTGATAAGGTTGACATCTAGCTTAGTCACGAGTCCACCTCACACCGTCTTTGGTATCAAGAAGTTTGATGCCCTGCGCAGCTAGCTCATCACGGATAGCGTCAGCTTTCGCAAAATCACGATTAGCACGCGCTTCTTGGCGTTCTGCAATCAAGGCTTCAATGTCACTATCCAAGACTTCCTCTTCAAAGACAATACCGAAGACCTCAAGAAGTTGGGCAAAGCCATCTTTAATCTCTTGGTTATAATTACCAGAATTGATCCATTTGGCTAAGTCAAAGATGACTGTAATGCCGTTTGCCGTATTGAAATCCTCATCCATAGCCTCGATAAAGCGGTCTTGGAAAGCTTGGAAGACCGTCATATCAACATCCTGGCTAAAGGTCTGCTCATAGGTATTTTTGAGATACTTGAGGTTTGTTTGGGCATCCTGGACAGCCTTATCGGTAAAGTTGATTGGTTTACGGTAGTGCTGAGTTGCTAGGAAAAAACGTAAAATCTGTCCATCAACGGTCTTGAGAGCATCGTGAACGGTCACAAAGTTTCCTAGAGACTTAGACATTTTTTCATTGTCAACATTGACAAAGCCGTTGTGCATCCAGTAGTTGACAAATTTGTGACCTGTCTTAGCTTCTGACTGAGCAATTTCATTGGTATGGTGGGGAAATTCAAGGTCAGCTCCACCACCGTGAATATCAAGAGTGTCGCCTAGAAGTTCTGTTGACATGACTGAACACTCGATATGCCAGCCTGGGCGACCTGGTCCCCATGGGCTTTCCCATGATACTTCACCTGGTTTGGCTGATTTCCAGAGGGCAAAGTCAACTGGATTTTCCTTGCGGGCTGTTTCTTCATCGGTACGACCTGAAGCTCCCATAACCAAGTCTTCTAGAGATTTGTTGGCTAGCTTACCGTAGTCATCTGCCTTCTCTACTCGGAAATAGACATCCCCATCGCTCTCATAAGCGAAGCCATTGTCCACCAAATCCGCCACGAAAGCAATAATCTCATCCATAAAATCGATGACACGAGGGTTTTTCGTAGCTGGCTTGACACCGAGCGCAGCTGTATCTTCCATGAAAGCCGCGATGTACTTGTCAGAAAAGTCCTTGGTCGTCATACCTTCAGCCTCTGCGCCACGGATAATCTTATCGTCCACATCGGTGAAGTTAGAAATGTAGGTCACGTCATAACCACGGAACTCGAGGTAGCGACGAATGGTATCGAAGGCAACAACGCTACGGCCGTTCCCAACGTGAATATAGTTGTAAACCGTTGGACCGCAGACATACATCTTGACCTTGCCCTCTTCGAGGGGCACAAAGTCACGCAGACTGCGAGTCATGGTATCGTAAATTTTTAACACTTGCTTCTCCTTATGTTTCACTTGTTGCACACATCAAGCAAATAAATCGTTCGTAACTGGTCACTATTTTCTCCTCTTGAAGGATCCAGTCCTATCTTTTTGAATCGTCTACTTTTCCTTATCGTAAAAGTAGTGAAGAAGGTAAATCCAAAAGATAGCAAAGGCAATCCAAATAAGGGCCGTAAAGTCAAAGTTGACAAAGGCTCTCAGGAGCCCGTTGATAATACTGAGCACTGCCATAACCGTCAGGTACCAGTGTTTTTTCAAAAATGTTTTCTTATCCATCTATAATTCTCCAGCTATGGCTAGGGCAATCTCGAAAAAGTTCATCAGGTCTTCTTCCTCATGTCCTTCTCTAATATCCCAGCCATTTTCGTGATCAACAAAGTCAGAGCTGTAAAAGAAGTGGTAAACAGCAGCCTGTCTAAACTGAGCCCACGCTGCAACTGACGCCCACTCCATATCAACAACCTTAGCTCCAGCAGCCTTGCGACGGGCAACCTTGTCTGGCGTCTCACGGTAAAAAGCATCTGTCGTCCAAGCCTTACACTGGGTATGTGGAATGCGGAGCTTGTCCAAAATAGCCGTAAAATGAGACAGATGATCATCTGAGTAGCCAATCTCATCTGAAGCTGGCGCATAGTGGTAACTAATCCCTTCGTCACGAATTCTACTCGTCGGAACAATGAGCTTATTGCTCTCTAGACTGCCGTCAAGGACTCCGCAGGTCCCAAAGAGAATAAAGTTCTTAAAGCCTGCAACCTTGAGTTCTTCTAGCGTTCCTACCAAGGCAGGACCTCCCAAGAGAGCCTTCATAACAGCAACCTTCTGTCCATCTTTTTCATAGATGTACCAAGGCTGTTTGCCGTTGATGTTAGACTTGTAGCCACCGTAGCGACTTTCTTCCAAGGAGATAATCTTTTCAAATAAACTGCCTGAGAAGGGCATGATAATGGTATCGCAAATTTCTTCTACTTCCAATCCCTTTTTCAGACGATAGATATCCTCTGGCTCAATGACGGCACGAGCTGGGTCAAATTCTTCTAAAATCATAGACATCTCCAATCTACAATCCTGATGAATGGCGGCTAGCTTCTCTTGCTTCTTCCAATTTTTGGGTGTAGTATTCACGGCTTTCTTCGATTTCATGAATGACTAGGTCATCTTTTTTCCCATGGACACGAACAACCTTGGCAGGGACACCAACAACAGTGACATCCGCTGGCACATCAGAGACAACAACCGCTGCGGCTCCGACCTTGGCACCAGGTCCAACTTCAATTGGTCCGATAACTTGAGAATGGGCTGAAATCAGAGCACCTTGACGGATAGTCGGATGGCGTTTGCCCACATCCTTACCTGTTCCTCCCAAAGTGACACCGTGATAGAGCATAACACCTTTTTCAACGATAGCAGTCTCACCGATCACCAGACCCGCACCGTGGTCAATGAAAACACCCGCTTCAATCTGGGCACCAGGATGAATTTCAATATTGGTCCAGAAGCGCCAGAACTGGCTGTGCATCCTTGCCAACAATTTGAAATTATGTTCCCAGAGCCAATGGGATAGGCGGTGGGCAGCCAACGCCTTGACACCAGGATAAGTCAACAAAACCTCTGCTGTCGAACGTGCAGCAGGATCTAATTCTTTAACAATACCAATGCTTTCTTTCCACCAACCCATCATGTTTCCTCTTTATTTTTCTAACTGTGTCCATTCAATGAGCACTTGCTCATCATCGAAAGGATTAACAACAAGTCCTACTGTCTCTTCAATACCATTTTCGCCAGACGCTGGACGATAGATGTCCTGTGCTGTCCATGTCAAAATGGCTCCCTGAGCCTGTCTGAAAGGCAGACCAAACTCTTGATTGTTATACCATTTCCCAAAGCTAACCAAGTTGGTAAAGACTGGTACATAGCTTTTCTCGTCCTGATTAGACATGGTTGGGAAGAGGCGGTCATAAGAGCCATCTTTATTAGGATGGATGAAGGCTGGTACCAGATAAGTCTTGCTCAAAAGGTCAGCCGCCTTATTGTCCTCACCTAAAATGGTATTCAAAATCGTTGTGTAGGTATTGATAAACTGGATCAATTCACTTGATTTGAAAATGGTTGAATTGCTGAAATCTCCGGCTTTCTTGATATTGAAGACAAGTCCTGATAGATTGTGGCTGATGACTTCTTCAAGCACTTGGAGAACACTGCGTTCAATCCAGCTCTGCGATTTTGCAGAAGGGTGCTGACGACGGAAATTATCCAAGTCTTCCGTATTGGTGAAAACTGGCGTCACCTTCTGCCCTTCCAAGGCGATAGCATAGGGCTGATCGCTGGCATAAACGGTATGGGCATGGATGGCATTCACCAAGGCCATGCTCTCTAAAAAATTATCTGGCTCTGCGATAAAATGACGCAGGCGCATGTCAAATTCACTATTAAATCTTGTTACCATAGCTTACTCTTTAGTTTCTTCAGTTTCTTTTTTCTCTGCCTGAACTGGACGAGGGAGCAGGGCTTTCATAGAAGCATCCACACGTCCCTTGTCGTCCACCTTGATAATCTTGACATCAACTTCGTCACCGATTTCAAGGATATCTTCCACCTTCTCGGTGCGTGTCCAGGCCATTTCTGAGATATGAACAAGGGCGTCTTTCTTGTCAAAGAGGTTGACAAAAGCACCGAATTTCTCGATACGAACGACCTTAGCTCTGTAAATCTCACCAACCTTAGCCTCACGAACCAAGGCTGCGATGATTTCTTTAGCACGGTCAATGGCTGCTTGGTCGCTTGAGAAGATTTGGACATTGCCGTCTTCATCGATGTCAATCTTGACACCAGTCTCAGCAATGATTTTATCAATGGTTTCGCCACCCTTACCGATAACAACCTTAATCTTGTCAACGTCAATCTTGATAGTATCAATTTTAGGAGCTGTTGGGGCAAGCTGCGCTCTAGGCTCTGCTATTGTCTCCTCAATCAAATCTAGAATCTCAAAACGAGCCTTCTTGGCTTGGGCTAGCGCCTCTTCTAGAATCTGGGGAGTAATCCCTGAAATCTTAATATCCATCTGGAGAGCAGTAATCCCGTCACGAGTCCCCGCAACCTTGAAGTCCATGTCTCCAAAGTGGTCCTCCAGACCTTGAATATCAGTCAGAACAGTGTAGTTGCTGCCATCTGAAATCAGCCCCATAGCAATCCCTGCAACTGGTGCCTTAATCGGCACACCACCAGCCATAAGGGCAAGGGTCCCAGCACAGATAGAAGCCTGAGATGATGACCCGTTAGACTCTAACACCTCAGCCACCAAACGGATGGCATAAGGGAAGTCTTCAAGAGATGGGAGGACCTGCTCCAGCGCACGTTCACCGAGAGCACCGTGACCAATCTCACGACGACCTGCCGCCCCATAACGACCTGTCTCTCCGACAGAATATTGTGGGAAATTGTAGTGGTGCAAGAAACGTTTCTTGTACTCAGGCTCAAGGCCATCAACAATCTGAGTCTCACCCATAGGAGCAAGCGTCAGCACTGACAAGGCCTGCGTTTGACCACGTGTAAAGAGACCTGAACCATGCACTTTTGGTAGGAAATCAATCTCAGCATCAAGAGGACGAATCTCGTCAACACGACGACCATCAGGACGAATCTTATCCTCTGTGATCAGACGACGAACTTCAGCATGCTCCATCTGTTCAAGGATTTCAGCCACATCACGCATGATAGTGTCAAGATTGTCATCCTCAGCATAGCGTTCCTCGTAGACTGCCTTAACCTCGTCTTTGACCCTTTCTGTTGCTGCTTCGCGAGCTTTCTTTTCCTCGACTTGCACGGCAGCTTGGAGGTCGACATTGTAGGCTGCGATGATTTCGGCTTGGAGGGCTGCATCGACTTGAAGGAGTTCTACCTCTGCTTTTTCCTTGCCGACGGCAGCGACGATTTCCTCTTGGAAGGCGACTAGCTCTTTGATAGCTTCATGCCCTTTTAAAAGCGCCTCAAGCATGATGTCTTCTGATAATTCCTTAGCGCCTGACTCAACCATGTTGATGGCTTCACGGCTACCTGCCACGGTTAATTCTAATAGCGAAGCTTCTTTTTCTGCCTTATCAGGATTGATGATAAAGCTTCCCTTATCATAAGCAACTTGAACACCTGCAATCGGTCCATTGAAAGGAATATCTGAGATGGATAGGGCTAGTGAACTCCCAAACATAGCTGCCATAGGGGCGCTAGCATTTTCATCATAAGAGAGAACCGTGTTGATAACCTGAACTTCGTTGCGGAAGCCCTCAGCAAACATAGGGCGGATAGGGCGGTCAATCAGACGAGCGGTCAGGGTCGCATCTGTCGAAGGACGACCTTCACGTTTGTTAAAGCCACCAGGAAACTTACCTGCGGCATACATTTTTTCTTCATAGTTGACTTGGAGAGGGAAAAAGTCTCCTGTTGCCATCTTCTTAGACATAACAGCAGCTGTCAGGACAGTTGATTCCCCATAGCGAACCACAACTGCACCGTTAGCCTGTTTGGCAACTTGACCGATTTCGACGACCAAGGGTTTACCTGCAAAAGTCATTTGAAAAGTTTGTTTAGACATGACTCCACCTCTTTACTTGGATTTTGATACCCTTTTTCTACAAAAATCAATCTGACAGACTTGTTAAACTCATTTTTGTATAAAATCATGGTATCGGTACCATTTTATCATATTTTAGGAGAAATAACATCCGACCAACATAGAAAATCCCCATCCCTGCTCAGCCATAATACAAAAAAGAACCTGATCTCTCAGATTCTTTTTTTGCTGTCTTTAAGGATTAATCCTGGTCTTTACGACGTTTTGCTGCAAAACCTGCTAGGACAGTTGTCGCTAGCAAAGTTGCTCCCATGAGGGCAAAGGCATCTTGATCTTCACCTGTCTCTGGCAAACTTGCTTGGTAGTTTGGAGCTTTTGTTGAAGATGCTGGCGCTGATGGCTCAGTCCATGTCTTCTGTCCAACAACTACTGATGCTGCTTGAGCTGGTGTAGTAGGAATAGCTGGCGCTTCCTTAGCGACTTCACGGTAAACGTAAGTGATTGTCGTTGTACCTTCTACCACCTTACCTGACTCTTGACCAATTGTCTTGATAACAATAATCTCATAAGTCTTACCATTAAACTCGATGGTGGTTGGTTTGTTATCCGTTGTGTCGTACGGTGTACCCACATCTGAAGTTGGCGTGTCGACAACTGGATCTTTGATGACATTACCTGACTCATCAACGTAGTTGACTACGACGTTACCTCGAGGAGTTGCTGGCGTTGGCGTTACAATCTCACGGTAGACATAAGTTACTTCTGTCGTACCTTCAACAACAGTTCCAGTTTCATTTCCAAGGGTCTTAGTTGGAACGAGTTCGTATGTTTTGCCATTGAACTCAATAGTCGTTGGTTTGTTATCGGTTGTGTTGTATGGAGTGTCAACGTCTGACGTAGGGGTGTCGACGACTGGATCTTTGATGACATTACCTGACTCGTCTACGTAGTTGACTACAACGTTACCTTGAGGAGTTGCAGGAATTTCTTTAACTTTGTACTCGTAGGTAATTGTTTGTGTAGCTTCTGTCACTGTGCCATTGGCTGGCGCATCGCCTTCGTTGGCACGAGTGCGGACAAGTTCATAAGTAACACCATCTTTTGTGATTTCAGCTGGAGCCTCATCGCTGTATGCTTC
>NZ_JAFBEH010000049.1 GCF_016908645.1 Streptococcus loxodontisalivarius | reverse complement strand
CAAAAACCACCCAGTGATTCTTTCGTCTTGATTGTTTTCGAGACAGAAATCACTGGGTGGTTTTATGTTGAAGCTCGTTTTTGCCCAGCCTCTTACTTCACATTTGAAAAGTCGTAGAGTTGTGGATATTTGTGGCATTCTGGATTTCTGGGGTGGCAGATAGCACGTCCAAACAAGATCATAGACTGGTGGGCTGGTAGCCAGAGTTTTTTAGGAAGAATGGAGCAGACATAATCTTCAACCTGACGTGGCGTTGCATCTTGTGGCACAATATCGTGGTGCTTGCAGATTCGCTCCACATGGGTGTCCACCGCAAAGGCAGGAATTCCAAAGCCGACGGACATGACGACATTGGCTGTCTTACGTCCGACACCTGCCAGACTTTCTAGCTCTTTTCTAGTCTTAGGGACTTCTCCACCAAAGTCTGTAACGATTTGTTGGGCACATTTTTTCATATATTTAGCCTTATTTTTGTAGAGACCTAGACGCGAAATAAAGCCTGCTAGGACATCTTCTTCTGCCTCTGCCATAGCTTCTGGACTTGGAAAGGCTTCAAAAAGAGCTGGTGTCACCTTATTAACAGCTGCATCAGTCGTCTGAGCCGATAAAAGCACAGCTATGACCAATTCAAAATTGTTTCTAAAATCTAAACTAGGCTTGGCATCTGGGAAGAGGGCGATAATTTCCTCAATCACATGTCTGGCCTTTTTCTTTGCTAAAACCATGGCAACCTCACTTTCACCTCCTATTATAGCATGCCAATCGCTTGCCTGCCATCAACTAATCCTCTATAATAAAGGCTCAAAGGAGAAGAACATGACTACAAACCAAGACTTTAAAGAGCTTCTTTTGGCTTTTGAAAATCAAGCTGACGCTGACAGAAGCAAACAAATGGCTGCCTACATGAGAGATCAGTTTGACTTTTTTGGCCTGCCTACGCCGCAACGTCGTGCTATTTACAAGGACCTTATTGCAAGAGATAAGAAGAAGAAAAAAGAAATCAACTGGGAATTGCTGGATTTGGCTTGGCAGGCTCCTCAGCGCGAACTACAATATTTTGTCTGTGATTACTTAAAAGGGCTGCAAAAATACATTAGCTATGATGATATTCCAAAACTCTTGACCTACGCTTCAAGCAAGGAATGGTGGGATACCATCGATCATTTCGATCGTATTTTCGGACGCATTGATGATCACCGTATCGATGATGTCATGAGAGACTTTTCTCAATCAGATGATTTTTGGATCAGACGTATCGCCATAGACCACCAATTAGGTAGAAAAGACCAGACCAAGACGGACCTTCTCTCTGAAATCATCCTCAACAACCTTGGTAGCAAGGAATTCTTTATCAATAAGGCTATCGGCTGGTCCCTACGTGACTACTCTAAGACCAATCCTGATTGGGTGCGCAGCTTTGTCCAAAAACACCAAAAAGAGCTTGCTCCTCTATCAATCCGTGAAGCTAGTAAGTACATCTAGAACAAATATGCTACAATAAAGTTATGAACATCAATCTCTTACAAGAATTTCTAGTCTTAGCAGATGTCGAAAATTATCAGGAAGCAGCTGAACAGCTCTATATATCCCAATCTAGTCTATCAAAACATATCAAACAATTGGAAAAAGAAATCGGTTTGCAACTTTTCATTCGTAGCAAACCTAAAATTAAACTCAGTCAAGATGGCATCTTTTTTAAGCCATTTGCTCAAAACGTCGTAGATAGTCAGAATGAAATGTTTACTGCAATCTCTAATCGTTTGCAAACAAACATCAAAGAGATCACTATTGGTACAAATGTACTCAACTTATCCTTTTATGGATTGCTAACTAGAATTAGACAATTAGAAGATAAGTATCCAAACCTTCAAGTTAATCTTATTGAAAAGAATCTAGACTCATTGGAATCAGATTTTCGAAATGGAAAAATTGATTTTCTTTTTGTCTATGAGGAGAACCCTCTTTCTTTGCCAGAAAATATCAGACGAGATTCCCTCTTGGAAGACCAACTTTGTTTAGCAGTCTCTAAAAAGCATCCTTTATCAGAAAAGAAATTAGTTACCTGGAAAGACTTAGATGGACAAAAAGGGGTTACCTTCGAAAAAAACACACCATTCTACCACAAAATCTCCAGAGCTATCAAAGAACACGGTGTTTCTCTTAACTTGACTAGTCTGCAAAGTGATTCCAATATTCTCTCTTTTGTTAGTCAGAATCAACGTATCAGTTTCTTCCTATGGAAACCTGCTTCTCAATTTTTAGATTCAAATCAGTTAGCTTTTATCCCATTTGACGAACCTGAGATTTTTCACTTCTCCCTCTATTCAACAAAGGAAGTTCAAAAAAATACTCTTCTGTCAGAGTGTTATCACTTATTAAAAAAACCAATACAGTAACCAGTGAACTGTATTGGTTTTTGTTTATTCCTGACCAGAGCCATCTAATGTTTGAGAAAGAAGCCACTTCTGAACGCCACTAATTAAATAGGCTTTGTACCAAGTATAGATATGTTCATTGGTTGCTGATTTCATTGCATAACTTGGCATAACTGTACCTGCAGCATAAGTAACAAGATTAATATTTTTTTCTTGACTATAGAGCTCCTCGGTTGCCTGATCATACTCTGTACTAGTCCAGCGACCATCCCAAATATCTGTCGCATAGCTAATCCCCTTCTCATTCATATAGTTCTTCATAGTCTCCATAACTGGCCAAGCCTTTGCATCACCTTCACTGACAATCCAGGTCATCTTAGTATTACTATCTGCCAATTGTTCCATTGATTTTTCATCCCACTGACCAGTCACAAAGTAAGATGCTGCAAAATAATTAGGATATTTAACATTCAAAGCCATAGAAGTCATTGACCCCATCGATTGACCCGTTGTATAGATACGATTACTATCCAAACTATAATCCTTTTTTAGAGATTCAATCAAAGGAACGATAAGTTCCCCTTGACCAGTCAACTCAAAATCATCATTAGCAATCACTTCGTTAAATTGAGGTGCTAAGACAAAAGCTTGCGAATAATCCTGAACCTCATCAGAAGCCCATACATCTGCTCCCACCCCTTGCTCCAAAGTATAAGTAGCATTGTCACTGACACTGGCTGAATCATGTAAGAAAAGAACGAGTGGATAAGACTTGCTACTATCATAGTTCTCAGGAATATAGAGATTATAAGTCAATGTTTGCCCACTTTCATCTGTAAATGTCAATGTCTCAAATTTTGAACTATTTTCCTTGATGACTGTATTAATCTCTGAAGATTTAAACATCATACTCCAAAATCCTGAATACATCAAACCACCAATTGCAAGTCCAGTAGTTGCAGCAATTCCCGATAAAGCAATAGTCCATTTTTTCTTAGTCGACCATTTGCATTTTTTCTGTTTAGCCGAATTATCTTTCATTTTTTTCATATACTTTATTTCTCTCATTTCTATAGAATAGATTTATTATAAAATAGTTGAGCCTAGGAGACAATTCTAGTTTCGTTTCCTTATAATTCCATTTTGGAATAATCTCATTTAAAGGAAGAGTTTATATTATATCCGTGAAGCAAGCAAGTACATCTAGTCTCTGAAAAATGAGCTAGAGAGGACTATAATAGAGCTGAAAGGAGGGAAGTTCTATGAAACATAAAGTTTCTTTTATCTATCTGCTCGCTGCATTGGCTAGTATTCTTATTTATCATTTTGATAATCCTGTCACTCAGATAGTCAGAAACCTAAGCAGCCTTGCCATCCTCCTCTTTCTATTCTATCATCTAGCTATCTTCCTCTATCTGAGATATCTCACTCGGAAAAGAAGTTAATGATAGCATGAAAAATCCCAGTTGATGATTCAACTGGGATTTCATTTTAGTTCAATTCTTCTAGATCTGCATAGGCTGTGCGGTAGCCAATCTGCAGAATTTTTCCATCCTTGATAAGGATTGGACGCTTGATCAGCATGCCATCTTTAGATAGTAATTCTAGGGCTTCATCAACTGATAAGCTATCAAATTTATCTTTTAAACCGAGCTCTCGGTAGCTATTTCCTGATGTGTTAAAGAGTTGCTTGAGCTTGATGTCAGACTGCTCTAGCAGATCTCTTAGAATCTGGACTTGAGGAGGATTACTTTTGATATCGACTGACTCAAAATCTAATCCTAGATCTGTTAATTCTTTAATCGCCTTTCGGCAAGTCGTACATTTGGGGTATTGATAAAAAGTTAGCATTTTAATTCCTTTCTGAGTCTTCTTTTACATCTTCTTTTCATGTTCTAGAAGCCAACTTTTACGCTCCAGACCAGCAGAATAACCTGTTAGTTCACCTGTTGAGGACAAGACACGGTGGCAGGGTACAAAAATCAAGAGGGGATTTTTGCCAATCGCTGCGCCAACAGCTTGAGCTGACTTGCACTGACAAATTTTAGCAAGCTGACCGTAACTAGTCGTCTCTCCAGCTGGGATGGTCAAGAGCTGATTCCATATACGCTTTTGAAAATCCGTTCCTTGACCTGATAGAGAAAGAAGTGCTAGGTCGGGATTTTTTCCAGCAAAATAAGCTTCCAACCAAAGGATAGATTGACTGAGGACAGCATTCTCCTCTGCTCTGCTATTGAGCCCAGAAAACTTGTCTTCAAAATAAGTTTGTCCTTCAAAATAGGCAGCTAGAAGCGACTCATCGTCAGCCAGTAATGTCATATTCCCAAGAGGTGATGGGTAGGTCGTGTGATAAAACATAGGTCTATTATAACCAAAAAGAGCAGGGAAAAACAATTCCACTGCTCATTTGTGTTGAAAATATTATCCTTGCTTGATTAGTTTCCTTGAATCACACGGACACGGACAATATTGTCATTTTCTTCAAATTTTGCAACCAAGTCGTCAACCTTAGTCTTATCGTTTTCATCAAGGTCAAGAAGTGTGTAAGCATAATCACCTTTTGAACGGTTGATGATGTTATCGATATTGATGTTAAGGTCTGAAACGGCTGTTGAGATACGTGCCACAATATTTGGAACGTTCTTGTTAATCAAGGTAATGCGGTATGGTGCTGATAGAGGCTGTTTAACATTTGGGAAGTTAACAGAGTTAACAATCTCACCAGTCTCCATAAAGCGACGAATGGTCTGACCAGCCATGATAGCACAGTTAAGCTCTGCTTCTTCTGTTGAACCACCCACGTGTGGGAAGACTGTAATACCTTCTTGATTGAGCAATTCTTCTGTCCCAAAGTCAGTGATGTAACGTTTAACCACGCCTGTTTCAAGTGCATCGAAAAGCGCAGCATTGTCTACCAACTCAGCACGGGCAAAGTTGATGATGGTTGTTCCTTTTTGCATAAGACCAAAGGCTTCTGCACCAAAAGTACCTTTAGTATCTGGTGTCAATGGCACGTGAACAGTAATGAAGTCGCTGTTAGCAAAGATTTCTTTCAAATCGTTGACACGTTTAACATGACTTGAGATATTCCATGCTGCTTCGATAGAAACGTATGGGTCATAACCCAAAACATTCATCCCAAGACGACGAGCATCATTGGCAATACGGGCACCGATGGCACCAAGTCCGATAACTCCAAGTGTTTTACCAGCAATCTCAGTTCCTGCAAATTGTTTTTTACCAGCTTCAACCTGTTTTGGTACATCATCACCAGTCAAGGTGTTAGTCCAAGTGTTAGCAGCAATGTAATCACGCGCTGATAAGAGAAGAGAAGCGATAACTGCTTCTTTAACAGCGTTAGCATTTGCTCCTGGTGTATTGAAGACAACAATTCCTTCTTCTGACGCTTTATCAACAGGGATGTTATTTGTTCCAGCACCTGCACGAGCAATTGCTTTCAGATTACTTGGGAAAACATCATCGTGAAGATTTTGACTACGAATGATGTAGGCATCTGGATTTTCTGCCAAATCACCATCGATTTGGAAACCATTTCCCAATTCTTTAAGACCAATTTGATTGATGTTGTTATATGTTTTTACGCTAAATACCATAGTGTCTCCTTGATGACAAAGAGAGGCTAGGAGTCAACCTAGCCTCCTTATTCGATTTTAAATTTAAATGGCGTGATAGTCAGCTTCGTTGACCTCTTGATAGAGGGCTGACTCTGCCTTGGTTTTGATTTTTTGATAAGCTAGGCGCTCACCGTCGATAGGAACTTTCCCACAGTAGACAAAGCCTAATTTTTCAACAATATGTTGCATGGCTTTATTCTGCTCATGGGTATCAATACGGAAATCTGGTCCAGCCTGACCTTCGATAAGCCCTTGCAAGAAAGTCTGAGCAATCCCTTGTCCCTTAAAGGCAGATGAGACCGCAACTCGGTGGAAGGTAATATAGCGGTGATTGTTGTGCTGCCACTTGCCATCATAAATCTGAGCATAGGCAGGATCTTGTCCATCAATCACTGCAGCATAACCAGCTACAATCCCTTCGACAAGAGCGACATAGCCGACACCAGTTAGAATGTCCTCAAAAATCGTCTCTCTAGTTGGATAAACAATCTGCCATTGGCTACCACCATATGCAGCAATCTGCTGTCTTGCATCCTCAATAATAGCGACAATGGTGTCAACTTCATTCGGAAAGGCTTGTCTAATTTCCATATTCTTTAGTAGCAGTTTCTGATAAATTAACCAGAAACCTTCCTCTCTAAATTATTTATTTTCAGCTTCAAATTTTTTCATGAAGTCAATCAAATCTAGGACACCTTGACGTGGGAAGGCATTGTATAGACTTGCACGCATACCACCTACAGAACGGTGACCCTTGATGTTTTTAAAACCAAGAGCGTCAGCTTCTTTAACAAATTGAGCATCCAATTCCTTAGATGGTGTAACAAACGGGATGTTTGCCACTGAGCGGTCTTTAGCATTTTTCACAGGACTTGTGTAGAAGTCTGATGCCTCAATATAGTCATAAAGAAGACCAGATTTCTCACGGTTGATTTCTTCCATCTTATCAACACCACCAAGGGCTTTAACGTGTTCAAAAACAAGTTTAGCCATGTAGATACCAAATGTTGGTGGTGTATTGTAAAGTGAACCAGCTTCTGCCTGGATACGGTAGTCCAACATGCTAGAAAGGACAGGCTCATCGTTAAGAAGGTCCTCGCGAACGATAACGATAGTTACACCAGCAGGTCCGATGTTCTTTTGAGCACCCGCATAGATAAGACCAAAGTCTTCAACATTGTAGCGAACTGCCAAGATATTTGAAGACATATCAGCTACGATTGGGACACCATTTGTATCAGGAAGATCATAGACAGATGTTCCTTCAATAGTGTTATTAGTAGTCAAGTGAACATAGGCTGCATCTGGGTCAATAGCTGACGCATCAAAGTCAGGAATATGGTCATAAACTGTTTCTTCTGATGAAGCCAAAAGGATTGGTTCAAAATCAATTGTTTTTGAGAGTTTAACAGCTTCTGTGTAAGCTTTTTTCCCCCATGAACCAGCTACGACATAGTAAGCTTTCTTACCTTGTGCAAGGTTCAATGGAAGCATTGAGAATTGAAGAGAGCCCCCACCTTGTAGGAAGATAACCTTGTAGTTATCAGGAATAGCCATCAAGTCACGAAGTAGGCTCTCAGCATCTTTGATAATATCATCGAATTCTTTGGAGCGGTGGGACAATTCCATTACACTCATGCCGGAGTTGGCATAGTCCAAAAATTCAGCTTGCGCTTTTTTAAGCACTTCTTGTGGCAATACTGCAGGACCTGCAGAGAAATTGTAAATTGTCATTGATTTACCTCCAAATAAAATTACCCCAAGTATAGCAAATTGTCAGAATTTTGTAAAGATTTTTGTGTGTTTTACTTCACAAGATTCGGATTTTCAAGATAAATGGATCAAAAAGACGCTAGTTTTCTCAGTTTTTAGTAAGCTCTGCTATTTTCAAAAGAAAGAGAGAGACTTTCATGCTATAATATAAAGAACTGAAATAAAAAAGGAGTAACTATGATAAAAGAATTTTGCGCTGAAAATCTTACGCAACTCTTCCAATTGGATAGCCAATCTATCAAACGTGTCGAGCTCTGTGATAATCTTGCCAAAGGTGGAACCACTCCTAGCTACGGAACTATCAAGGAAGCCAATCGCTACCTCCACGAAAAGGGGATCAGTACCACTGTTATGATTCGTCCAAGGGGAGGAAGTTTCGTCTACAACGACATAGAACTGCGTGTTATGGAGGAGGACATTCTCCGAGCAGCCGAGCTTGAAAGCGACGCTCTCGTTCTCGGTCTTTTGACAGAAGAAAATGAGCTAGATCTTGATGCTATTGAGCAGCTATTACCTGCAACTCAGGATCTTCCCCTCGTTTTCCACCGTGCCTTTGATCAGATTGCTCAGGAAGAGCAAAAAGCTGCGCTGGATCAATTAATCGAACTTGGCTTCAGCCGTATCTTACTGCATGGTTCAGCTGATGATAGAGAGATTCTCGACAATATGGACTGGCTCAAAGAACTCAATGACTACGCTGCTGGTCGCATTGAACTGGTCCTAGCTGGTGGTGTCACCGAAGACAAAATAGCCAAACTCCAAGAAAAAACCGGTATTCAATCCTTCCACGGTAGCCAACTTAAGTAATCAAAAATCCCTGCAGGTCTATAACTTGCAGGGGTTTTTGGTTACTTGATTGAGAAAGGAGATTAGAACGCATCCTAACTTTTTATTCATTATATCTAGATGGCGTCACCACCACGCTCACCTGTACGGATACGGATGACTTCTTCAATAGGAATGATGAAAATCTTTCCGTCTCCAACTTCTCCTGTTCGGACTGCCTGACTTATTAGGTCAACAACCTCATCAACTGAGGCATCGTGGACAACAATTTCCACCTTAACCTTGGCTAGGAGGGCTGGTGTCACGCGCTGCCCACGTACAAATTCCGCAAAACCTTTTTGATTTCCATAACCCAGAACCTGAGAAATGGTCAATCCCTTGACTAGACCCGTTGATGTCAGGGCATCCTTGAGGTCCTCTAATTTATCTGCTCGAATAATGGCTTCAACTTTTTTCATATATTTTCCTCTATTTTTTAAAATCGCTCTGCTATTTCCAAAAGACTACTGATCCAAGCCCATAAAGGTTGGGTAGGCAGTTTCAGCATGTTGACTATCATCAAGCCCCAGAGCTTCCTCACGGTCGCTAACACGCAGTGGCATCCAAATTCCAATAACTTTAGCAATGAGAAATGTTGCTAGCGCTGACCAAATAATGGTCACTACAATTGCTGCTAGGGTTACTAGAAAGAGATGAGCATGCCCATAAATCAAACCAATGTTCTCACTATCAAGAGCCAGCTCTGGAGTGGTAAAGACTGCTGTCACAATCCCACCGAAAATCCCACCAATGCCATGACAACCAAAGGCATCCAGGGCATCATCAATCCCAAACTTAGACTTAATTAGATAGATTGAAGCGTAGCAGACTGGACTTACCAAAAGGCCAATTACGAGAGAGCTCCAAAGTGATACAAAACCAGCGCCCGGTGTGATAGCGACCAAGCCGGCCACTAGACCAGTCGAGGCACCGACCAAGGTCGGTTTACCTGATAAGAAGTACTCGATAGCTACCCAGGAAAGCATAGCTGCCGCAGCTGAAACATGTGTGGTTAATAAAGCATGGACTGCCAAACCGTTAGCTGCAAGTGCAGAACCAGCATTAAAACCAAACCAACCGAACCAAAGAATCCCAGCTCCTAAAAGAACAAAAGGAACATTGTGAGGACGGTGTTCTAGTCTCTCAAAATCACGGCGCTTTCCCAAAATCAAGGCTAGGACCAAGCCAGAGACACCAGAAGTAATATGAACTACATCGCCACCAGCAAAGTCAATGGTACCCCATTGTGCCAAAAGCCCCTCGTCCCAAACCATATGAGCAAAAGGATAATAAACCAAGAACAACCAAGCAATTATAAAGATAATGAGTGGTTTAAACTGCATGCGCCCTGCTACTGAACCCGTTAAAATTCCGATAGCTATGATTGAAAACATCATCTGAAAGGCCGCAAAGAGTAAATCTGGAATCTCAAGCCCCCTACTTGAACTAGTCTCACTGATTCCATTCAAAAAAAGATGAGAAAGATTACCAAGGATACTACCGTCTCCACCAAAAGATAGGGAGTAACCAAAACTAATCCATAAAAGCGATGCCAAAGCAAGCGGAGCAACCGTCATCATCATGGTATTGATAACATTTTTTCGACGACCCAAACCACCATAGAAAAAGGCTAGACCTGGCGTCATAAAAAAGACCATGGCCGTACAAATTAACATAAATGCTAGGGAACCCGTATCCATAAGCACCTCCTTGAAACTCTCAATTTTCTAGACCAAGATAGAAAATACTACCTTTGAGAGATTAAAATTCCACCATTTCGGTCAATTCTTAATCTCTCATCGTTTTATGTCATATAATATAACATAGTTCTTTTTAGAGGTAAATAGATTTTGTCTAGAATTTTCAAAAATTCTGAACTCATAACATATCATGTAAGAAAAAAAGAAGCTAAAAGCTTCTTTCAGAATGTAAACAAACCTAACTTTCAACGGAATTGGATACAAAAGCTCTTCTTGTTTAAAATAGTTTTTCCGATTTTTGCGAGCGTTAGCGAGCACCCAAAAGATACTTTCACTCTCAAACATTCCAGTGGACTGTTTCAGATCTGAGCCTTGAAACTAGAAAGCGAAGAGGCTCAAGAGGAATTCCACTGATTCCTGAAATCATCCACTGGATAATTTCACCTAACGTCCGACATCACTTAAGGAAAGTATCTAAAAAAGACTTTGTCTTCAACCAGAAAGAAGCTAAAAGCTTCTTTGATTATTTTCAACTCACTCAATTCTATGAAAGGCATTATAGACCTCTTGGCGGTTGAGCCCTTGTTCTTTGGCTACTTGCTTGATGGCTTGATTTGGTTTCTTGCCAGATTGGATGAGTTGGTTGATTTGCTCTAGGATGTCAACTTCTTGATTAGCTTGATCCGTCTGGACTGTACCATCTTGACCTGCTACGATGAGCAGACACTCGCCTTTGAGAGGATGTTCTGAGATATAATCCAAGACTTCAGTGATTCTTCCTCTCTGATACTCTTCGTAGAGTTTAGTTAATTCTCGAACCACTGTTACTTGGCGGTCTCCATAGACTGCAAGCATATTGGCCAAGGTGTCTGCGACACGGTAGGGTGATTCATAGAAAATCTGCGTCTCTGGATAGGCTAGTTTAGACTGGAAAAAGTCTTTTTGCTGCCCTGCTTTTCTTGGTAAAAAACCATAGAAAATATGAGGTTGTGGCGCTAATCCGCTAGCGATAAGTGCTGTAATCCCAGCTGATGCACCTGGCAGAGCGACGACAGGAATGTCTTCAGCAATGGCTGCCTTAACCAAATCGTGACCAGGATCAGAGATCGATGGCATGCCCGCATCTGAAACCTGAGCTAGACTCTTGCCAGACTTAAGCAGATCAATCAAATCAGGAATCTTCTCATAGGCATTATGCTCATGAAAGCTGATTTGCTTAGTTTCAATCTGAAAATGTTTGAGCAGAAGCCCTGTATTTCTGGTATCTTCAGCGCAGATGAAATCAACAGTCTTGAGAGTCTCGATAGAGCGGAAGGTCATGTCTTCCAAATTACCAATTGGTGTCGGTACGAGATAGAGACTACCAGTCACATGCTGGCCTTTAAAACTACTTTGAACTTGCATAGACCTACTCTCTATCTAGCACTTCCATGCAGAACATGCACTCTTCATCATTTTCACGGCGTTGGCCATAGTAGTCATTACAGATGTGAAAGCCGTCTTGATAGATACTCTCAATGTATTTTGTACTATGCTTAGTTGGTTTGACTTCTTCTCTTTCTTCCAGCTGCGTCATACGTTTTCTGAGCTTGTCATTTTCCAAACGCAGGGCTGTATTTTCCTCCAAGAGAGACTGGACCTGCTTTTTCATGGCCTCAATATCCGCTAAATGCTTGATAAGATTTTGTGAAAAGCCATCAAAGGCATCAAATAATTCTTTTTTATCCATATTCAATCTCCTCTAGCGCATAGGTCAACTGGCGGTGACCTTGATTTAAGCTGACGCGAATGGTCTCTGCAAAGACATCAAATCCAATAACCTGACCTTCACCCTCTTGAGTACGAACCTGACTACCGTAGTCTGGGAAGCGTTCCTTAGCCTCACGGTAGAAGTCATCCTCAAAGCTGAGACAGCACATGAGACGACCGCAGAGCCCATTATACTTACCACTATTGAGGGATAGGTGTTGGTTTTTTAGCATTTTAATAGATACTGGAGGGAAATCCCCTAGGAAGGTTGAGCAGCATAGAGGACGTCCACAAGGACCAAGACCCCCATAGACCTTAGCTTCTTCTCGTGAACTGATTTGGCGTAATTCAATCCTTGTCTTGAACAGTCCAGCCAAATCCTTCAAGAGCTGCCTAAAATCCACTCGCTTATCGGCCGTAAAACTGATAAGAACATGTTGGCGGTCCAAAGGAAATTGGATTGAAACAACCTTCATTTCCAGACCATTTTGGTTAATGAGCTGACGCACCTTGGCGTAGCTATCTTTAGCCAGTTGCTCATTTGCTGAAAAAGCTTGTACATCTTTGTTGCTTGCTTTTCTCAGAATAGCATTCATCTCTGCTGGGAGCTTGCTAGCTTCTAGATTTCTTCTTTCTAGGACCACTTTGGCTAGGCGGTTCCCTTTTTTCTGTGCGATAACAACCAAGTCATCTTTTTGGTAGTTACCTGTGGCCTCTACATAGACCAAATCCTTGTCATCGGCGTAGCGAACACCAATTACTTCTGTCATTTTATCACCATATATTCTAAAGCATTTTGAAAACTCACATTGGCTTGCCACATCAGTCTAGCTTCATGCAGCTGACTGAGATAGCTGAGCCCTCTTTTGTCTGTCATCTTCTGAGACAGATAATAGGTCAAAAGCTGAAAGGTCACATCCTGCAGTGGCTTATCATTAGCTTGGAAGGCTAACTTTGACACCTCCAAATAAGCCAAATCAGGCTTACTTAGTAGATTTTGCACGAATCGCTGGCAAAGCTGAGCTAGGTCCAAGATTTTCTTATTCTCAGCCAGTTGGTCAGCCTCTTCTAGTGAATTTGCTAAAAAGGCTAGCACACGCGCATCTGTCAAAAGTAGACCTTTCTGATGGAGGTAGTCTTCAAGATAGGCACTATCTTTCTGAAAGGTAACCAATTGACAACGGCTACGTACCGTCGGCAAGACTTTTTCAGCATTATCAGTCAAAAGGAGGATGTAAAGCTGACTTTGAGGCTCTTCAATAAACTTGAGCAGGGCATTGGTTGCATTGGTATGCATCTTGTCCGCATCACGAATAATGAAAAACTGAGATTTTCCCTCAAAGCTGGACTTACTAAATTCAGCCGTCATCTGACGAATCTGCTCCGTCTTGATAAGACCATTAGTCGGCTCAACAATCTTCAAATCTGAAAAAGAGCGCTCCGCAATCAGACGACAAGAGCGACAGTCTTGGCAGGGATGCCCTGTCTGATCTCTTTCACAAAAGACTGCCTGTGCCAACCAGAGAGCAAGCTCAAAAGAGCCAAACTGACCGGAAAAAAGATAGGCATGGCTGAGCTTACCCGACTGGATAATGTGACTAAAGCGTTCTTGCAACTCTCCTTGTAGGATATGTTCTGTCATCTTAAGACTCTTTTTCTTCTAGGACTGCCTTGATAAGGTTAAAAGCATCCTCTACTACCGCCTCTAAGTCTTGAGAGGCATCGACAATCTTGATACGGTCAGGATTTTCCTCAGCTAGTTCAAGATAACCTTGGCGGACACGCTGATGCATATCAATTTTTTCCAAATCAAGACGATTGACTTCACGGTCCTTATTGGCTTCGATACGGCGCAGCCCTTCTTCTGACTCAATATCCAAAAGAAGCGTAAGATCAGGTTCTAAACCGTCTGTCGCATAGCTGTTCAACCATTTAATATGATCAATAGAAAGACCACGTCCAGCACCTTGATAAGCGACAGAAGAGTCGATAAAGCGATCCACCAAGACCATTTTACCAGCCTGCAGATTAGGCAGAACACGCTCCACCAAGTGCTGACGACGAGCCGCAATATAGAGCAAAAGTTCCGTCTTGCTGTCCATAGCTGTGTGGTTGACATCGAGAATGACTTCACGAATCTTCTCTGCAATAGCAACGCCACCAGGCTCTCTAGTCGTTACTAGACCAGCTGGATAAAGCTCCTCCAAGCGTGGCAAAAGACGCTCTAGAACAGTTGTTTTCCCAGCACCATCTGGTCCTTCAATTGAAATAAAAATACCTTGTTTTTGTTGAGTCTCATTTTTGTTCATACTTTTCTATTTTACCAAAAAAAGCGAAAAAAAGGGAGGGCCCGCTATGAGAAGTTTGTGTCAAGTAATCCTCGGAAACAATTTTCAAAGTCCTAAATCCACTTTTTGAGTTGACCAATCGGAGAGCTCGTTGCAGCAGCTAAAG